>CAZYWA010000312.1:0-9265 GCA_964650975.1 uncultured bacterium | reverse complement strand
TGGTCGCCGACGGCATGACCGGCGGCCGTCACCGCTCCAACGTCGAGCTGATCGCGCAAGGCGTGGCGAACATCGTGTCGGTGCTGTTCGGCGGTATCCCGGCCACGGGTGCCATCGCACGCACCGCCACCAACGTGCGCGCGGGCGGGAAGACCCCGGTCGCGGGCATCATCCACGCGGCGACGCTCGGTGCATTCATGTTCTTCCTGGCGCCACTCGCCAGCGCGATTCCGCTGGCGTCGCTCGCCGCGGTGCTGGTGGTGGTCGCGTGGAACATGGCCGAGGTCGATCACTTCCGATCGCTCTTGCGCGCGCCCAAGAGCGACGTGGTGGTGCTGCTCACCGCGTTCCTGCTCACGGTGCTGGTGGATCTCACGGTGGCGGTCGAGGTCGGTCTGGTGATGGCGTCGCTGCTCTTCATGCGCCGCATGAGCGAAGTGACCGAGGTGCAGGCGATCCTCGAGGACCCCTCGGACGAGGACTCGGTAGTGGGGCTCGAAGGGCGCGATCCGGACGCCACGGCCAACAAGCGGATCCCCGCGGGGGTGCGGGTGTTCGAGATCAACGGGCCGTTCTTCTTCGGCGTCGCGGACAAGCTCAAGGACACCCTCGACCTGATCGAGTCGCCACCCAAGATCTTCATCTTGCGGATGCGTCGCGTTCCGGCCATCGACGCCACCGGCCTGCACGCGCTCGAGGAGTTCTGGACCAAGTGCCAGCGCCGCGGCACGCGCCTCCTGCTCTCCGGATTGCGCGACCAGCCGTACGAGGCGCTCGCCAAGTCGGGTCTCGACGTGAAGCTCGGGCGCGAGAGCTTGCACCGCCACATCGATCAGGCGCTGGCCCACGCCCGCGAGTTACTGGCGGCGCGGGACACGTCGACCCGCGAGCTGGCGAGACCCGCTCCGTGAGCGTCAGCTCGAGCGCAAAAAGCTCAACACCACGGCCGCGCCCGAGAGGAACGTCACGACCAGGCCGAAGACACCCACGAACGTGGTGAGCGGCATCCCCAGGAACCGCGGGCCTAGCGGCTCGACGAGGAGGATCGCCGAGCCCACTCCGGTGCCCACGTAGAAGATCGCCAGCGCCAGGCGATTGAGCGCGCGCTCGGAAGCCCGCGCGCGGCGCGCGCCGTCCGTCTCGTCGACCCGCACCGTGAGCTCGCCCTTCCGGAGCTTGGAGACGATCGATTCGAGCTCGCGGGGCAGCTTGCGCAGGAAATAAACGTACGAGTCGACGACGTTGTATACGCCCTTGAAGAGATAGCCCGGATCGGTGAGCCGCTTGGTGTAGATCTTGAGCAAGTACGTCCGCATCTCGGTGAGCGGGTCGTACTCGGGGTAGAGCTCTTGGGCGATGCCCTCGATGGTCGCGACGGCCTTCGCCATCAGCAGCAGGTCCGCCGGCAGCGCCACGTGGTGGCGCTGGATGGTCTCGAACACCTCGGTGATGAACACCGCGATGTCGAGATTCTTGAGCGACTGGTTGCCGTAGCGGTCGAGCAGGGCTTTTCCCTCGGATTTGAGGGCGCGCACGTTGACGCGATCGTCGATCAGCTCGAGCCGGTAGAAGAGCTGCACCACCCGGTCCATGTCGCCGGTCAAGAGCCCGACCAGGAACACCAAGAGCTCGTCGACGCGCTCGTCGTCGACGGTGCCCATCATGCCGTGGTCGATCAGACAGAAAACGTTTCCAGGCAGGACGAAAATGTTTCCAGGGTGAGGATCGGCGTGAAAGAAGCCGTCCACGAAGATCATCTTGAGCACCGCCTCGGTGCCGCGCTGCGCCAGCAATTTGCGGTCGAGACCGGCTTTGTCGATGGCTTCGAGATTCGAGGCCTTGATGCCGTCGATGAATTCCATCGTCACGATGCGGGACGTGGAAAGCTCGGTGTAAACCCTAGGCGCCTTGATCCACGGGACGTCGCTGAAGTTCTCCTGGAACTTGATGATGTTCCACGCCTCGCGGGTGAAATCGATCTCCTTCACGATCGACTGGGCGAAGTTCGAAACCAGCCCCTTGGGGTCGTAGGGGCGCGCCTCGGGAACGTTGTCGTGCACCAGGTCGGCCAGGAACGAGAGGATGTCGAGGTCGTTCTGGATGACCTTGGCGAGACCGGGGCGCTGCACTTTGATCACGACCTTTTCGCCGCCAGGCAGCGTGGCGCGGTGCACTTGCGCGATGGACGCGGCGGCGAGCGGCTTTTCCTCGAAGGTCGCGAAGAACTGGCTCACCGGGCCGCCCAGCTCGGTCTCGATCACCTTCCGGGCCTCGCTCTGCGAGAAGGCCGGCACGTCGTCCTGAAGCTTGCGCAGCTCCAGGATCAGGCTCATGGGGATGAGGTCGGGGCGGGTCGCGAGGATCTGGCCGAACTTGATGAAGGTCGGCCCCAGCTCCTCGATGATCATGCGGATGCGCTGCTCGACCGTGTAGCGCTGCCATTCGTCGCTCGGCTTGACCGAAAGCCGGAGCAGCCGGCGTGCATGGTCGACGTACCCTTCGAGCCCGAGCTTGAGCGCCACGCCCTCGAAACCGTACTTGGTGACGACCCCGAGGATGTCGCGCAACCGCTGCAGGTTGCGGATGGTCTGCGGCAGTCGCGCGATCGAGGTGACGGAGGCCATGGTCGATGCGGAATGCGGCGGCGCGCTTCAGCCGCGCACCGGCCGCGCGCGGCTCTTGGAAGCCGGCTTGCGTTCGGCGGGAATGCGCTTGGCGAGCTCGTCGAGACGGCGAGACAACTCGGCGATCTCGCCTCGCGTCGGAACTCCGAGGGCGTGCCAGAAGCCGGCGGAGCCCGCCGACAAGAGCGCCGCGACCCCGCCGAGATCGATCGACGAGTCCTGCTTCCAGGCGCGCACGTTGGCGCGCGCCTCCGCCACGACCTCGTCGATCTCGGCGGCCGGCAGCCCGTAACGCGTGAGCGCGGGCCGGATCATCGCTTCGACCTGGTCCTCGCTCACGAACGCGGCGCCGAGCGAGCGCGCGAGGTTGTCCTTGAGGAGATCGACGACCATCGGAGCGTCCGGCATCTTCCGGATGGCGCTCGCGAGTGTCAAGCGGATCGGCCGCCACTTCGAGGCGCGGCAGGCGACCTGTCCCACCCCCACCACGTCTGGTAGAACGCTCGCTCGTCGAGCCGTCGATGCGAGCATCGAGACCGAACCGCGCGATCACTCTGGCCGTCCTGCTGAGCACGGCACCGTTCGCATGGTGCATCACGCGTGCCGCGCTCGCCGGCACCGCGGTGACCAGCAACGGCGCTTCCGCCGCACCGGCCAGCTCCACGAGCGGTGCCGGCGTCACGAGCCCCTCCGGTTCGACCGCGCCCACCTCCACCGACGCGACCACTCCCGAGGCGGAGGGCACCGAGCCCACCGGCAAGGCGCACCGTGGGAAGCATCATGGCAAGAGCCGGCTGGTTGGACCGGCGAGCCTCTCCGCGGCGAGTGCCGCGGCTCCCCTGGGCAAGCCCGTGCTCGAGGTCGAGGCGGCGCAAGCCCAGACACTCGATCGTCCGCTCGAGCCGATTGTGCTGCGTGCCGCGGCGCTACCGGCGTGGCTCGGCAGCGAGATCGCTTCCGTGCGCGCGTTCACGCTGCGCGACGGGAAGCTGGTGCCCGCGTCGTTCCAGATCGACGAGCGCGCGGCCGACGGCCGTTATCTCTATCCGAGCGGCATCCGCAACGATCAGACCGAGATCGACGGCAAGCTCACCGCCGAGGACGAGATCGTGCTGCTCGCCAGCGACGCGGGCGACCGGCCGCCCGACGGCGTCGCCGTGCCGGACGCCGCGGACACGCAGGTCGTCTCGATCGAGGAGCCTGGCGACGGCGGCGGACGCGGCTGGTTCGTGCTGGCGCGCTACGACGCGGCGCCGCCCGACGACACGCTGGTCCAGGAGCCCCGCCTCTGGCACGACTGGGCGAAGAACAGCGTGTTCAGCCCCTCCTACGGCATCGGCTTCTACGACTTCGCGCCGCCCGCGCACTCGGCGGTGGCCAGGGAGATCGCGCTGCGACCCGACACCGAGATCAGCCCCAACCTGCTCGACCGCTTCAAGTGGCGGGTGGAGATCAGCATCCTTTGGGGGCTCTACACCGTGCGCTTCGACGAGGAAAACGTGCGCGTGCAGGTGCTCGCCTACAAGGACGGGCCGGTGCGGGTCCTGCGCTTCGTGGCGTGCCGGGTGATCCTGCCCTTCGGCATCGAGGGACCGTCGCTGCGCATGGACACCGCGTTTTACCCGAAGATGGCGCAGATCCCGCTCACTCTGACGGTGCCGCATTCGCCGGGGTTCATCGGCACCCACAGCGACCTGATCCTGGGTACCGATCTCTCTCCGGCGGCGAGCGGGATGTCCTTCTACAACTCGGAGAATCCCGACGGTTTCCTGATCGACGGCTGGATGAGCGAGGCCGAGAAGGCGCAGCGCCACAAGCCCGACCGCTGGCGGCTGTGGACCGGCAAGTTCGGCACGTTCATGGAGCGCACCTTCTGGGACGCGGCCTACCTGCACACGGTGAAGATCGACTACGAGTACGTCGACGACACCAGCGACATCCGTCCACCGGAGGACCACAACGGCCAGATGGGCGCCTTCTACGAGCGCTGCCGGGTGGACGACCTCGAGCCCGGCACGTATCACGCACTCCTCGAGTGGTATTTCCCACCCTGGACCGCGTACCAGCCGGGCGACGAAGCGCCGGCGCTGGCCGTGCGCGATCGCCCGCTCACGGCCCGCATCGGCGACTGGACGGGGCCCACGATGTCGCCGCTGCCCGCGCCCATCGCGGGGCCCGCCGCGACGCCGCAGCCCTAGTCCGCGGCGCCCCAGCCGTGGATTCATGGCGTTCGGCCGCCAGTGCCGTCGGAGTGAACGGTGGCCCCGCCTCGGGCGCGGGGTCTCGCAGTTTTCGCGCAAAGTGACGGCGCCGACTGCCGGAAATACCGACCGGGTCCGCCCGGATCCGCTGCACCGGCGCGTCCCACCCGCCCGGCCGCGTGATAACTTCCCGGATCGAGCCGACACCCCGGGGCGGCTCGCCCCTCATGCAATGTCCCAATTGCGATACCTCGAACGCCGAGCACAGCAAGTTCTGCTCGCAGTGCGGTAGCAGCCTGAGCGATTCGGGCGTGGCAGGCGCCTCGCCTTCGCCCTTGCCTTCCGCTCCGCCTTCATCCTCGCCGTCGCCCGCGCCGGTTCTGGCGGCAGACGCCGCCGCCGGGACCGACGGTGAGACCCGGCCCACCACGTCGCCCGTCCGGGAGCCGCGCACCGTGGGTGGCGACACCCTCCCGTCGCCACCGGCGGTGCAGTTCCCCGCCTCCCCAGCCGGCGGGAATTTACGCGACGCCATGCTGGGAACCCTACCGTCCGGCGTGGTTTTCGCCGGCCGGTACGAGATCCAGGAGGTCATTGGCCGCGGCGGCATGGGCACGGTCTACAAGGCGCACGACCGCAACCTCGACGAGACGGTGGCGCTCAAGCTGATCCGTCCCGACCTGGTCCCGCACGGCACGATCCTCGATCGCTTCAAGCACGAGACCCGGCTCGCGCGGCGGCTCGCGCACCCCAACGTCATCAAGGTGTACGACCTCAACGACGCGGAGGGCCTGGTCTACCTGTCGATGGAGTACCTCGAGGGAAAGGACCTCCGGACCCGCATCGTCGAGGAAGGCCCGCTGCCGATCGACGACGCGATCGACATCGCCTGCCAGGTGTGCGCCGGGCTCAGCTACGCGCACGCGAGCGGGGTCGTGCACCGCGACATCAAGCCGCACAACGTCTTCATCACCAGCGACGGACGGGTGAAGCTGCTCGACTTCGGTCTCGCCAAGGCCGTCGACTCGACCCAGCTCTCGAGCACCGGCCAGATGCTCGGCACGCCGCTCTACATGGCTCCCGAGCAGGCCGCGCCGGAGCGCGGCGAGGTGCCCGACCATCGCGCGGACCTCTATTCGCTCGGCGTGGTGCTCTACCAGACCTTCACCGGAATGCCCCCGTTCCAGGGCACGACGCCGGTGGAGGTGGCGCTCTTGCACCTCAAGCAGGAGCCGCAGCCGCCCCGGGAGATCCGGCCCGAGCTGCCCGAGCACGTCGAAAAGGTGATCCTGCAGCTGCTCGCGAAGAACCGCGACGAGCGCCCGGCCGACGCCGCGGAGGTGATCCCCGCGTTGCGCGGCGAAGCGCCGCTCAGGCCGTCGGGACCGTCGCCCGCCGGCGGCGGACCGCCCAAGACGGGCCCCATGCGCCTCGACGCCACCTTCGCGCCCGATTCGGCGCGGCGCGGGAAAGCCCCTCCGCCGCCGGCCAAGCGACTGGTGTCGCGGCCGGTGTGGATCGGCGCGGTCGCGCTGGTGGCGGCGCTCGGCGTCGGGGGACTGGTGATGCGCCGGCCCAAGCTCAGCACCGACGAGCGCGTGGAGCAGCTGTTCTTCGTGGCCGACGGCTATTTCGAAAAGGGCCAGCTAGTCGAGCCCAAGGGCCGGAATGCGCTCGAGCCCTACCGCGAGATCCTCAAGCTGCAGCCCCTCAATCACAAGGCCATCGATCGCATCCAGGAGATCTTCGAGAGCCTGGTCAAGCAGACCAACCAGGCGCTCGACCGGGCCGCGAAGGCCGGGGACGCCCAGTCGGGCAGCCCCGGGCTCGCCGAGGCTTCGAAGTGGTTCGCCGATGCGCGCGGGCTCAATCCCGAGGACCCGGCGATCGCCGATCTGGCGAAGCGCATCGATCAGATCACGGTGACGTTCGCCGAACGTTCCACCGAGCGCACCCGTCTCGCCCAGGAGCTCGACCAGGCCGATCACTGGATGGGGAGCGGCCAGCTGGTGCGGCCGGTCGGCGCCAACGCGCTGGAGGCGTTCAAGCACGTGCTGGAGGCGGATCCGAGCAACACTCGCGCCCAGGCGGGGATCGACCAGATCGCGGCCAGCCTCAAGTCGCAAGCGCGCGCGATCGCCGGGAAGGAACCGTACGTAGCCCGCGACCTCTATCAGCAGGCACGGGAGGCCGCGCCCACCGACAAGGACATCCCGGTCGCGCTGGCCGAGATCGACAAGCAGATCGAGTCCCGCGAGATGCACGCCCGCCAGAACCAGACCGTCGACCGGTTGCTCAACCAGGCTCGCGAGCACCTCGCGGCCAACAAGCTGGTGCGCCCGCAGGGCGACTCGGCGGTCGACAAGTTCCGTCAGGTGCTCGCGATGGCTCCCCACCAAGCGGAGGCCGAGAAGGGCCTGGCCGACATCGCGGCGCACCTGGTCGCGACCGCGCGCCAGGACGCGGCGGCGGGCCATTTGGAGGTCGCGCGCCAGAACCTGACCGACGCGCTCGAAGCCCGGCCCGACGATCCCGAGGCACGCAACGAGCTCGCCAAGATCGGCGCCGAGATCCAGCGCGCGGCCGAGGACGAGAGCCGCCATCAACGGGTGGCCGCAGCGCTGGCCCGTGCGGATGGGCTGCGCACGTTGGGTCAGCTCGTCGAGCCGGAGAACGCCAACGCCCTCGACGCCTACCGCGCCGTGCTCGATCTCGATCCCGACAACGCGGCCGCCAAGGACGCGCTCATCGCGATTCGCGAGCAGCTCGCGGCCGCCGCTCGCAACGAGGGCAAGGCCGGCCACCTGGAGGAGGCTCGCGTGGCCTACGGCCGCGCCCTCAAGGCGGCGCCCGGCGACACCGCGCTCGCGAAGGAGCTCGCCGGTCTCGAGCACGACATCGAGACGCAGCAGGCGGCGCAGGCCGCCACCGCGAAGGCCATCCGCAACATGCTCACGCAGGCGGAGGGATTGCTGCTCCGCAACCAACTCACGCTGCCTCCGGACCGCAACGCGCTCGACACCTATCGCAAGGTGCTCGCCACCGACCCCGGGAACGCCAAGGCACTCTCCGGCCTCGCCGATCTGGCGCAAAAGCTCGAGACGCTCGGCGACGAGCAGCTCGCGAAGGGCAACTCGAAGTCGGCGCTCGCGTATTACCAGAAGGCCGTGATCAAGGAGCGCGGTGACGATCCGGGTCTGGCGGGAAAGATCCGCGACACGCAAGCGCGCATCGCCAAGGAAGACCAGGCGGCGGCCGCCGCGGCCGCCGCACCGCCCATCGGCGCCACCGTGGATCGCGACGTGGCTCGCGCCACCGACGCGTTCGACGCCGGTCAGGCCACCGAAGCCATCACCTGGCTCGACGAGGCACGCGGGCTCGACGGCAAGAGCGCGGCCGTCGCCGAGGCCGCCGCCAAGATCCGCGATGCGCTGGTGAGCCGCGCCACCGAGGCCGCGAACCGCGGCGACTGGGACGAGGCGCTGCGCTCGCTCAAGATGGCCGACCGCGCGACACCAAACGACGCGACGGTCGCGTCCCACCTGGCGCGCGCCGAGAAAGCGGTCAACGAGCCGCGCGCCACGACCGTCTCCCCCAACCCGGACGGCTCGGCACCGACACCTCCCAAGCGCAATCTCCCGCCGCAATACATTCCGACCTTCTGAGAAGGTCTAGACGAAATCGGATCATTGCCCGGAGGGCTTCCTCCGAAGAGATCGCCTGCTGTTTGGAGGGACGCGGTCCCTCGCGTCCGCAGCTTCTGCACCAAGATGGACGTCTGCGGCTGCGAGGGACCGCAGCCCATAGGCGAACAGGCGCAGACGCTCGAGCAGTTTCCCGCCACGCATGCCGCTGATCCAAGCGGCCGAATTTCCTTCGTTTACACTCTCTCACACCCCGTAGCGGAATTGCTTCGCGCGGACTTCAGGGTCACGGCGCGGGCAGGTCTCGCACGGATCGTCGATGAGATCGTAGGCGTGCTGCACGCCCTTCTGGGTGCTGGTGTGGCGGATGGGCTGCTCGAGGAAGATCTGCTTCTCGTCGAGGCGCGATGCGATACCGGTGCGCTTCAGCTTTTCGTAGAGCCCAGGTCGCACTCCGACCATGATCACGTGCACACCGAGCCGCTCGATGCGCGCGATGTGATCGTCGAGCAGCTTCATCCCCACCGCGTCGGGGCTGCGGACGCGCTTCATGCGCAGCACCACCACCTTGGTGTCGCGCGTGATGCGGCTCTCGATGGTGTCGAAGTGCTTGTCGAGCGCGATCGTCGCGCCGAAGAACATTTCGCCCTCGAGACCGAAGATCAGCAACCGGCCGCAGACGGTGTCGCCCTCGAAGCGCTCGTGAATCACTCCCTCCGGCGTGACCACGAACTCGGTGAGCAGCATGCGGCCGGCGCGCGGCACGGCCAGCAGGCACGACATGAAGACGCCGATC
>CAZYWA010000311.1:0-9266 GCA_964650975.1 uncultured bacterium | reverse complement strand
GCGATCTATCTCGCCATCGCGCTGGGCGGGACTCCGCTCGGCGCACCGATCGTCGGCTGGGTCGCCGATCACTTCGGCCCCAGGTGGGGACTCGGCGTCGGCAGCGCCGCGGGGGTCGCGGCGGCGATCGTGGGGTTTTCTTACATCCGCGTCGGGCGAGCTTGCACCGGCGAAACACGCACGGATCGATGATTCCGTCTTGCCGAAAACCCCGACGACTTGCGAGTATCCGCCGCGAGCCGCGAGCAGGATCGTGAGATTTCGATGGTAACCCGCTCGCGAGCTCCGCTGCCCCGTCTGGTCGTCGCCGGGCTCGCGGCGCTCGTCGCCGTGATGATCGCCGGTGGAACCGCCGGGCGGCGCAACGTCGACCGGCTCTACGAGAATTCGCGCTGGGTCATGCACACCCACGACGTCATCGACGCGCTCAGCAGCGTGCGCTTCGACGTCGGTCCGGCGATCACCGCGTGGCGAGCGTTCCTACCGAGCGGTGATGAAAAGCTGCTGGCGCCGGCCTCGGACGCGCTGACTCGCTCCCGCGAGGATCTCGCCAGGCTCACCGACCTCACCAGGGACAACCGGCGACAGCAGGCGCGGCTCGGCGAGCTGTCGCGCAGCGTGGAGAAGGTGGGCGCGCTGATCGAGCACACCCGCCGACTCCGTCGCGAGCCCACCTTCGACCTCGAGCGCGAGGAGCGCGCCCTTTTCGAGCAGCCGCCCGAGCTGATCGAGCTGCGGTCGATCGTCGAGGACATGCAGGGTGAGGAGCGCCGGCTGCTCGCCGAGCGCGAGCAAGCGAGCCGCCGCGCTCACGCCGTGGCGCTCAGCGCGGGAACGGTTTCCGCGATCCTCGGCATCGTCACGGTCGGCCTCTTCGCCTGGCTGCTGGCGCGTTACCTGCGGTCGCGCGATCGCGCCGAGGCGGAGATCTGGGCGCAGAGCGAGCTTCTCGAGGCCACGCTGGCCAGCATCGGCGACGCGGTCATCGCGACCGACGCGCGAGGTCTCGTCACCTCGATGAACGCCGTCGCCGCGAGGCTGACGGGTTTCGCCGCGGCGGAGGCCATCCGCCGTCCGCTCACCGAGGTGTTCCACATCGTGAACGGGGACTCGCGCCGACCGGTCGAGAATCCGGTCGCGAAAGTGCTCGAGGCGGGGAGCATCGTGGGACTCGCCAACCACACCGTGCTGGTCGCCAGGGACGGCTCGAAACGGCCGATCGACGACAGCGCGGCACCGATTCGCGATCGCAGCGGGGCGCTGGTCGGGGCCGTGCTGGTGTTCCGGGACGTCTCGCACCGTCGCCAGATCGAGGCCGAGCTGCTGCAGGCGAACCGGCGTAAGGACGAGTTCCTGGCGTTACTGGCCCACGAGCTGCGCAATCCTCTCGCGCCGATCCGGAACGGTCTGCAACTCCAGTCGCTCGGGACGCTGGATCGAGACGGCCTCGAGCGCGTGCAGGGCATGATGCAGCGCCAGCTCGAGCATCTGGTTCGGCTGGTCGACGACCTACTCGACGTGAGCCGCATCAATCAGGACAAGCTCGAGCTCAGGCTCGAGGTGGTGAACCTGGTGAGCGTGGTCCGCTCGGCGCTCGAGATCTGCGGTCCGGCGCTCGCCGCGCGCAAGCACCGAGTCGCGACCCGTCTTCCGCCGTTCGCCGTCCACGTGCGCGGCGACGGGCATCGGCTCACGCAGGCGGTGTCGAACGTGCTCTCCAACGCGGGCAAATACACGCCCGACGGCGGCTCGATCGAGGTCACGCTCGCCGCCCTTGGCGAGGAGGCCACGATCACCGTGCGCGACGACGGCGTGGGGATACCGCAGGCGATGCTGGCACGGATCTTCGACCTCTTCGCGCAGGTGGACCCATCCCTCGAGCGCCGCCAGGGCGGACTCGGCGTCGGCCTCACGATCGTCAAGCGGCTGGTCGAGATGCACGGCGGGCGAATCGAGGTGACCAGCGCGGGCCCCGGCACGGGAAGCCAGTTCGTGCTCGGGTTCCCGGTGATGCCGGCAGCGGCCGCGGCGAGCGAATCCCGAGGTCACGACGGAGTCGCGCCGCCTCGTGCGACGACGCCGCGGCGGATCCTGGTCGTCGACGACAACCAGGACGCCGCGACGAGCCTGGCGATGCTGCTCTCCTTCGAAGGACACGAGACCTTCACGGCGCACGACGGACGCGCGGGGATCGAGCTCGCCGAGCGAACGCGCCCGGACGTGGTGATCCTCGACGTCGGCATGCCGGATCTCAACGGCTTCGAGGTGTGCCGGCGGATCCGCGCGGAACCGTGGGCGCACGGCATGGTGCTCATCGCGCTCACCGGTTTCGGCCAGGATCTGGATCGACAGCGCTCGCTGGACGCGGGCTTCGACCATCACCTGGTCAAGCCGCTCGATCTGCCGGTGCTCGAGACGCTGCTGGGGAACCTGGGCGTCGGACGCGCGGCCTCGCGTGACTCCGCATCCGCGGCGCCGCCCGCGGTCGGAACGGTGTGACGGGTCGCCAGCCGATCAGATCGAGCGCGAGGCCACGCGCTCGCGCAGCACGAACTTGGTGACCTTGTTCGAGGCGTTCATCGGCAGCGCGTCGACGATCTCGACCGAGCGCGGGACCTTGTAATTGGCCATGCGCTCGCGGCACCAGGCGATCAGCGCTTCCCCGGTGGGCGCGGCGCCCGGCCGCGGCACGACCCACGCCATGCCGACCTCGCCCAGCCGCTCGTCGGGGACGCCGATCACCGCGACCTGAGCGACGTCGGGATGGGCCACGAGCCCGCCCTCGACCTCGGCCGGATACACGTTGAAGCCGCCCACGATGAACATGTCCTTGATGCGATCGGTGATGCGCACGTAGCCACGCTCGTCCATGACCGCGATGTCGCCGGTGTGGAGCCAGCCGCCCAAGTCGATGGCCTCGGCCGTCGCCCGCTCGTCGTCGAAGTAGCCGCGCATCACGTTGTAGCCGCGCACCACCAGCTCGCCGGGAGTGCCGCGCGCCACCTCCGCCCCGGCTTCGTCGACACAGCGCACCTGGACATCGGGGATCGCGCGGCCCGAAGTCGTGGCGATGGTCTCGGGATCGTCGTCGTAGCGGCACATCGTGGCGATGCCGCACGCTTCGGTGAGCCCGTAGCCGGTGATGATCGTGTCGAAGGTGAGCTCGCGGCGCATGCGCAGGATCAGCTCGACCGGGATCGAGGCCGCGCCCGTGACCGCCAGCCGCAGCGACGAGAGATCCGCGTTCGTACGCTCCGGGCTCGCGAGGATCATCTGATAGAGCGTGGGCGGACCGGGCAGCATGGTGACGCGATCGCGCGCGATCCGGGCCAGCACCTGCGGCACGTCGAACACCTGCTGCGGCAAGATCGTGCAGCCGCGCATCAGCGACGCCAGCCAGCCGGCCTTGTAGCCGAACGCATGGAAGAACGGGTTCACGATCAGGTAGCGGTCACCCTCGCGGAGCCCGATCACCTCGCTCCACGCCTCGAACGCGCGCAGGTTTTGCGCGTGCGTGGTCATGACGCCCTTGGGCTTTCCGGTGGTGCCCGAGGTGAAGAGGATGTCGGAGAGATCGTCCTCGGCGACGGCGAGTGCCTGCTCCTCGGCCCACTCGGTGGCGACGCCGTCGCCGCCTTTCAGGAAATCCGCCCAGCGCTGCGTGCCGGGCGCCACGTCGCCGCGCACGATCACGATCGACTCGAGGGCCGGGAGACCTTCGACGGGGCGGCCCAGCCCTTCCCCGCCCAGTGCGTCGCGCAGCAGCTCGACGTAGCGGTTGTCCAGGAACTGGCCCACGGTGAAGAGCAGCCGCGCGCCGCTCTTCTCGAGGATGTAGCCGGCTTCGAGGCCCTTGAGCCGGGTGTTGAGCGGCACCAGCACTCCACCGACCGAGTGGACGCCGAGCGCCGCGATCACCCACTCGTGGATGTTGGGCGCCCAGACGGCGATCCGGTCGCCGCGCCTCATGCCGGCGGCAAGCAGCGCCCGCGCGGCGGCGCGCGAGCGATCGAGCAGCTCGGTGAAGCTCAGGACGACCGAGTCGTCCTCGATGGCGTTCGCGGAAGAAAAGCGACGAGCGGCACGCCGCACCAGACGCGGGATCGTGCTCTCACCCGGTTCCATCACCACGATGCTCGAGGTCGCGTTCGGCGAGCCGGTTACGCGCCCCTCCTCGCTTCGGTGAAGGCATCCGGACGAGAGGGAACGACCATTTCTCAGGGGCGGCGAGACCGTGTTCGGTGGGCGTGCCGTCGACCGCGACGCGAAGTAGAACATGTTCTACTTGGTCCATCAAGCGCGCCGCTAGGCATTGCTTGGTCCGCTGCGCTGTCGGGCCACGTTCCACGGTGGCAGAATCGTTCGCATGAAAAGCTCATTCTCGCGGCATCTTTCGATCGCGCTTCCGCTGCTCTTCTCGTGGCTCGTCCTCGGGTTGCCGGCTGCGGACGCCACGACGATCGTCGTCGATTCCACGGCCGACGACCTGAACCTCGGCCCCAACGGCAACTGCACGCTGCGCGAGGCCGTGCTCGCCGCCAACACCAACGCGCCGGTCGACGCCTGCCCGGCCGGCCAGCCAGGCCCGGTGCTCGACACGATCCAACTCGCGGCCGCGACCTACGTGCTCAGCATCCCCGGCTGGTACGACGGCTCGGCCGGCACCCAGGGCGACCTCGACATCACCGACGACGTCGCGATCGACGGCGTCGCCTCGAACGCAACCATCATCAACGCCAACGGCGTCGACCGCATCTTCGAGATCTGGCCGACCGCCCGCACCGTCCAGGTGCGCGACATGACGCTCGAGAACGGCAACCCGACCGTGAACTCGGGAGGCGCCGTGTGGGTCAACACGTCCGGCAAGGTGCTGTTCGAGCGCGTCGAGGTGGCCAACAACATCTCGTCGCTGAACGGCGAAGGCGCCTTCTACCAGCAGCCCGGCGGCTTCCTCGAGATCAAGGACTCGACCATCCGCAACAACCAGGCGGTCGGTGCCCCCGCGCTTTACACCCAGGGCTCGGCGTCGCTCACCAACTGCACCATCAGCGGCAACACCTCGTTGCCGGGATTCCTGCCCATCACGGTGGGCGCGGCCGTGGACGTCGAGAACGCCACCGGACACCTCTCGATCGTGCACTCGACCTTCAGCAACAACGTCGCGACGCTGGGCTACGACAACGATCTTCTCGCGCTGTTCGGCGGCACGCTCACCATCGCCAACACCATCGTCGACGGCACCTGCTACGCCGACACCGCGAGCGGCTCCTCGATCGTGTCGTTGGGCGGCAACCTGGAGAGCCCCGGCGCCACCTGCCCGTTCACGCAGCCCTACGACCAGCTGAACGTCGCCAACCCTGGCCTGAGCCCGCTCGCCTACAACTACAGCCTGACCGAGACCCACATGATCTCGTCGACCAGCCCGGCGCACGACACCGCGTCGCCGGCCAACTGCGTCGCCGCCGACGAGCGCGCGGTGACCCGCCCGCAAAACGGCGCCTGCGATATCGGCGCGGTCGAGCGGCAGAACGGCTGCATCGCCGCGATCAGCCGCGGAGCGGACGGACAGGTCGAGGTGGACCTGCCCGGTCTGCTCGCGCCGATCGTGCCGCTCCTGAGCCTGCTGGCACGGCGTAGGCGCCCGTAACGCGCCGCCGGATTGCGGCGGCGCGATCGATCGGCTCGCCAGCGAGGGACCGGTGGCCCTCCAGCCGGAATCGCGGGGGTGCCGCTTGGAGCGCGCGCGGTACCTCGCGGGCGAGCCGACGATCGCCGTCGCGAAACGCCGGTTCGGCCCCTCCGAATTGACGCTCCGAGCGCTCGCTGCTAGAAGTAGAACACGTTTCACTTTGCGTTTGGTTCTCGCTTTTCCCGCGGCACGCGCCAGCCCAAACGTTCCTCCGAGGGCCCGGATGGCGATCGAGATCCAGGAGCGGTTCCAGGTCGCTGCACCGATCGAGCGGGTGTGGCAATTCGTGATGGATCCGCACCAGGTCGTGACCTGCCTCCCGGGAGCCACCTTGCTCGAAGTGGTCGACGAGAAGCAGTTCGTCGGGCAAGTGAAGGTCAAGGTGGGCGCCGTCTCCGCGAGCTACAAGGGCAAGATCCAGATCACCGAGGTCGACCAGGCCGCCCATCGTGTCATCATGTCGGCGGAGGGGAAGGAAGCGAGCGGCGGGACCGCCAAGGGCGGCATGCGCAGCCAGCTCACCTCGCTCCCCGACGGCGGCACCGAGGTGGTGGCCGAGGCCACCGTGGACCTCACCGGACGGCTGGTGCAGGTGGGGCGCGGAATGATCCAGGGGGTCGCCCATCAGATATTCCTGCAGTTCGTGGCGGCGACCAAGGCTCGCCTCGAGGTGGCGGAAGCAGAGGCCGGAGGGCTGCGATCCCTCGCAGCCGCCGCCGCTGCATCGCCGGCTGCGGACGCGAGGGACCGCGTCCCTCCCGACGCGGCTCCCATGCCACGGGCCGCGCCGGCATCGAACCAAGACTCGATCCGTATCCTGCCGATCCTCTTCCGCGCCTTCTGGGAAGGGATCCGGCGGTTCTTCGCACGCTGGCTCGGCAGTGGAGCCGGCCCGCGCTGATCCGACTCAATCTCTCCACGAACTCTCCACGAATCTCGACTCGCGAGGAGCTCACGATGGCTCGTTATCTCGTAGCGTGTGACGCCGGCGGCACCATGACCGACGTGATCGTGGTCGACGAGCGCGGCCGCTCGGTGATCGGCAAGGCCCGGACCACCCGGCACGATGAGTCGATCGGCTACATGGAGTCGCTGGAAGAGGCCCTCAAGTACATGGGCCTCGGCATGGAGAAGGACGGCCGCAAATTCTGCGAGTCGATCGAGACCGCCATCTACACCGGCACCTCGATGCTCAACTCGCTGATCAACATGGACGGCCTGAAGACCGGGCTGCTCACCACGCGCGGCTTCGAGGACGTGGTGGTCCAGGGCCGCGGCTCGCAGACCTTCACCGACGAGCAGTGGTCCGAGATCACCCACATGCAGTACCGGAAGCACCGCGAGCCGCTGGTGCCTCGTCGATTGACGCGCGGCGTGACCGAGCGCATCGACCTCTTCGGCCAGGTGGTGATCCCGATCTACGAGCACGACGTCGAGCGCGGCATCCGCGAGCTGCTGGTCGAGGAAGGGATCCAGTCGCTGGCGATCGTCTTCCTGCAGTCGTTCACCAACCCATCGCACGAGCAGAAGGCCGCGGAAATCGCCCGCAAAGTGATGAAGGAGCTGGGCCGCGAGATCCCGATCGCGGTGTCGAGCGACGTCGCGCCGACGATCCGCGAGGTGTCGCGCGCCAACGCGACCGTCATCCAGGCCTATGCCTCGGCGCCCGCACGGAGGCAGCTCTTTCAGGTCGAGGAGAAGCTCGCCGCGAAGGGTTACTCGAAGTCGCTCAAGACGGTGCTCTGTTACGGCGGCGTCACGAACATCCGTTACAACCGGCTGTTCGAGACGGTCATGTCGGGTCCGGTGGGCGGCATCATGGGCGCCCACTATCTCGGCAAGGTGATCGGCGAAGAGAACATCGTGTGCTCGGACGTGGGCGGCACCAGCTTCGACGCAGGCGCCATCACCGCCGGCGTGCTGCCGATCAATCGCGAGCCGCCCTTCCAGAAGATGAAGGTCAACGTGCCGATGATCGACATCAAGTCGATCGGCGCGGGCACCGGCACCTACATCCGCCTCGATCCGCAGACCAAGCGCATCAAGCTCGGTCCCGACAGCGCCGGCGGCACGCCGGGACCGGTCTTCCAGGAAACCGGCAACGCCGACGTCCCCACCATCAACGACTGCAACATGATGCTCGGGATCATCAACCCCGAGTACTACCTGGGCGGTCGGGTGAAGGTGAACCCCAAGGCCTCGCTCGACATCGTCACCGAGAAGATCGCGCGGCCCCTCGGGCTCGACCCGTACGTGGCCGCCGAGCAGTGCTTCGACCTGGTGAACGTGGTGATGCGCGAGCACCTGGTGCGCAGCCTGATGGTCGGCCACGACCTGCGCGACTACATGCTGCTCGGCTACGGCGGCGGCGGCCCGATGCACCTGATTCCCTACGCCGGCGATTACCCGTGGAAGGCCGTCGCGACGGTGCCCCACGCCGGCGCCTTCTCGGCCTGGGGTGGCGCGTGCATGGACTACGCCCACCGCCGCCACAAGAGCGTGACCGCGTTGCTCTTCCCGGGCGTCGAAGGCGCCGCCAAGGTGCAGGCGCTGGCCCACGTGAGCGCCACCTGGGAGCACCTCGAGAACGAGCTCCTGAACGAGCTCTTAGGCGAGGGCTTCACCCGCGATCAGATCCAGCTGCAGCAGATCGCGTACATCCGCTATTACGGGCAACTCGAGGACGTCGAGGTCGATTCGCCGGTGTCGCGCCTCACGACTCCCAAGGACGTCGACAAGCTCCTCAAGCGCCACGAGGAGCTCTTCACCAAGATGTTCACGCTGGCGGCGAAACCCAGCATGCCGACCTACAACGTGACCGAGGTCAGCGTCGTGGCGAAGGTCGCGACCGTGAAGCCCAAGATCCTGAAGCAGCCGCTCCAGGGAAAGAAGCCCTCGAAGCAGTCCTTCAAGGGCATCCGCAAGTGCTTCCAGCGCGGCCGCTGGATCAACGCCAGCACCTACGAGATGAGTGAGCTCAAGCCCGGGAACGAGATCGACGGCCTCGCGATCGTCGAGGCCCCCAACACGACCCTGTTCGTGCCCGAGGACTGGCACGTGCGGATCGACGAACACGACATCTACTGGCTCACCCCGAAGGGCCAGAAGAAGGGCGGTAAGCGGAAATGAAGAAGCGCGCCGCGTCCGTGAAGAAGACGGCTCCTCGCCCCGTCGCGAAACGCGCGACGGCCAAGAAGCCGAAGCTCAAGGTCAAGACGGCGCCGCTCGCGTCGCGCCGCTCGCTCAAGGAGCAAGCGGCCGAGAACGATCGGCTGCTCGCCAAGACCGGTCATCTCTTCGGCCTCAAGAAGCTGGCTCGCAAGCAGGCCGATCCCGGCGTCTACGAGGCGGTGTGGCAGATCCTGTGCAACCTCTGCGACGCCGCGTGGACGGTCGGCTGCAAGGTGTCGGCGTCGCCGATCGCCGCCGAGGGTGGCGATGCGTTGTGGGGCCTGCACCTGCCCACCGGCGAGGCGATCGCCACGTCGCGCGGCATCACCGCGCACCCGGGCCTCCTCTCCATGTTCATCCGCTCGCTGGTGGACAGCGGCTTCGAGGAAGACCCCGGTATCAAGGA
>CAZYWA010000310.1:0-9311 GCA_964650975.1 uncultured bacterium | reverse complement strand
GGCAAGCTCGACCTTGCCCGCGCCGAAGCCCTGGGCGAGCTGGCGCATGCCTCGACACCCGAGGCGGCCCGGCTCGCGGCCGGTCATCTGAGCGGTGCTCTGGCTCGCCGCTATCAGCAAATCCACGAATCGGCTCGATCGATTCTCGCGTGCCTGGAGGGACCGCTCGAGTTCCCCGACGACACCGCGGACGACGAGACGTCCGCGCTCGAGGAAGCGGCCGGTCTGATCCGAGGCCTGCACGTGGAGCTCGAGACCCTGGCAGGTAGCCACGCGGCCGGGCGGCGCATCACGAGCGGCTTCGAGGTCCCGATCCTGGGGCGGACGAATGTCGGAAAATCAAGTATTTTCAATTATTTAGTTGGTGACGACCGAGCGATCGTGAGCCCCCGGCCCGGCACCACGCGAGACTGGATCGACGCCGCCGTGCCGCTCGGCGGCCGGCTCGTCCGGCTGCTGGACACCGCAGGCTTTGGCGTCACCCAAGACCCCGAAGAGGCGGAGGGTCAGCGCCGGACCCGGCAGCGGATCGACGCTTCGGAAATCGCCCTGCTGGTGTTCGACGCGAGCAGCTCGCTGACGGCAGACGATGTCCAGCTGATCAGGGCACGGGTGGGCCGTCCGAGCCTGGCGGTGCTCAACAAGATCGACCTACCGCCCCGGACCTCGTCGTCGGATCTCGCGGCTCATGGGCTCGTGGCCGCACCAATCGACGTATCCGCGGCGACCGGCCGGGGCATGGATGATCTGCGCCACTGGCTCGCTCAGCTGCTCGACACTGCTTCGCCAGCAGGCGGCGACCCGAGTGCCATCGTGACCAGCGCCCGGCAAGCAGGGCTGCTCTGCCGAAGCTCGAACGAGCTCGAGCGGGCTGGCTCGAACCTCGCGCAGGGCGCCGAGGAGCTTGCAGTCGAGGACGTGAGGGCCGCGCTTCAGGTTCTGGACGAGCTGGTGGGCGCGGTGACCACCGAGGAGCTGCTCGACACGGTCTTCCAGAGCTTCTGCATCGGAAAGTGAGCCAGTGTTTCACGTGAAACAGCACCGTGTCCCTCGCGTGGTGGTGGTCGGCGGCGGTCACGCCGGCGTCGAGGCGGCGCTCGCAAGTGCCCGGATGGGCGTCCCGACCGTGCTGGTCTCCCAGCGGCGGAGGCAGATGGCCCGCATGAGCTGCAACCCCTCGATCGGCGGCACCGCCAAGGGTCAGCTGGTCCGGGAGATCGATGCGCTGGGCGGCGAGATGGCGCGCAACATCGACGCCACCGGGATCCAGTTCCGCATGCTCAACACCGGGAAGGGACCCGCGGTTCGCGCCGGTCGCGCACAGGCGGATCGGCAGGCATACCTGGAGCGGATGCTCTCGGTGCTGGATCGCGAACCGAACCTGGCGCAGATCGAGGCGGAGGTGACGGGCGTCGCTCGGGCTCGAGGTCGCGCCATCGGCGTCGAGCTCTCGGGCGGCGGCTCGCTCGAAGCCTCGGCGGTGGTGCTCACGCCGGGAACCTTCCTGAACGGCATCATTCACGTCGGAGACGAGAGCTGGCCGGCGGGACGCATCGGGGAAGGGCCGTCGACGGCCTTGCCCGAGAGCCTTGCGTCGCTGGGGCTTCGCATGGTGCGCCTCAAGACCGGCACTCCGGCGCGCCTCGATGCGCGCACCATCCGCTTCGATGTGCTCTCGCCCCAGCTCGGCGACCTGGTACCGAGACCGTTCTCGTTCGGCTCGACCCGGATCGAGCAGCGTCAGGTACCGTGCCACATCACGCGCACCTCGCCGGAAACGCATCGAATCATCCGCGACAACCTGCATCGCTCGGCGCTCTACTCGGGTCGGATTCGTGGCGTCGGCCCGCGCTACTGCCCCTCGGTCGAGGACAAGATCGTCCGGTTCGCCGAACGCGACAGCCACCTGGTGTTTCTCGAGCCCGAGGGCTACACGTCGCGCGAGATCTACCCGGCGGGCGTCTCGACCAGCCTTCCGCGGGAGGTTCAAGAGGCGTTCCTGCGGACGATTCCAGGGCTGGAGAAGGTCGAGCTGACGGTGCCCGGCTACGCGGTCGAGTACGACGCGGTGGATCCGACGCAGCTCACCCCACACCTCGAGCTCCGCGACCTGCCGGGGCTCTATCTGGCCGGACAGATCAACGGCACCTCCGGATACGAAGAAGCGGCCGCCCAAGGTCTGGTGGCGGGGATCAACGCCGCGCTCGCGGTGCTCGGCCGAGAACCGTTCGCGCTCGGCCGCCACGAGTCGCTCATCGGAGTGCTGATCGACGATCTGGTGACCCGCGGCACCGGCGATGAGCCCTACCGCATGTTCACCTCGCGCGCCGAGTTCCGCTTGCACCTCCGGGACGACAACGCCGACCTGCGACTCACCGGCCATGGCGCCCGGCTGGGTCTGGTGTCCGACGCCCGGCACGCGGAGGTTGCCGCGCTCGACCGGCAGATCGGCGACGCCCGGCGCGTGCTCGAGGCGACCCCGTTGACGCCCACCGAACCGCTTCGCGACGCCATGCGGGAGCTCGGGCTCTCGCCCCTGCGTACTTCGGTCTCGGCCTGGACGCTTCTCGGCTACCCCGGGGTCGAGCATGGACACCTCGTCAGCATCGGCGCCGCGACGCGCCAGCCCGCGCGGGCCAGGGAGCAGCTCGAGGTGCTGGCCAAGTACCAGCGCTATCTGGGCCGGTTGGAAGGCGACGCCGCCGAGAGCCAGGCCTGGGAAAGGATCACGATTCCGGTCGGGCTGGTCCTTGCGGACGTCGGCGGGCTTTCCCACGAGGCGCGCGAGCGCCTGGAGCGAGTGCGGCCCGCGACCCTCGGCCAGGCGCGGCGAATCCCGGGTGTGACTGCGGCGGCGATCGAGGCGCTGGTTTCGCATTTGAGCAACCAGGGAGCACGGTCGCGCTCGGTCGTGCTGCCGGAAGAGGGAGCGGCGGAGACCCATGCAGCGCCCTCGTGAGCGGCGGGGCACGCCATCTCGGCCATCACCGGACCACTCGGACGAGAGGGTCTTTCACGAGACTCTCGACGCCGGGCTTGCGGTTCTGCAGCTCGCGCTCTCCAGCTCGGCCCTCGATCTCTTCACGACGCACTACCGTGAGCTGATGCGCTGGCGGCGGCGCGCGGACCTCACGTCGCTCGCCGACGCTCGGGCTGTCGCGGTCCGCCATTTCCTCGACTCGCTGACGCTCGCGCCCTTCATCCCCGCGAGCTCGCGCGTCGCGGATCTCGGATCCGGTGCCGGATTTCCGGGAGTGCCGCTGGCCATCGCGCGCCCCGACCTCCAGGTGACGTTGCTCGAGACCCGCCAGCTCAAGCTGGCGTTCCTGCACCACCTCGCCACCCAGCTCCGGTTGCCGAACCTCGAGATCGGTGACGGAAGCGCCGAGCAAGTCGCGATGGACGTCGTGGTGGCGCGGGCGGTGGCCAACGTCGGCGAGACGCTCGCACGGGCGCAGCCGCGCGTCCGCCCCGGCGGGCTGGTGTTCCTGATGCGCGGGCCGCGGCGGGAGCAGGAGGAGCCGTCGGCGGGTTTCCGCCTCGTCGACGAGCATCAGCTCACGCTACCGCTCGACGATGCCCCACGACGGATCCTGGTATTCGAGCGCGCCAGCCGTTGGGACGGGGCGCGCCAGGATCCACGTTTCACGTGAAACGAAGCCAGGGACACCCCGGTCCCACTACCGTGCCGGAGCGTGAGCCACGGCTTGTGCTAATACGTCGTCCGCGCTCGGCTGGGTGGGCCTTTCTACTTCTTGGGTGGTTTCTATCCTTATTCCACAAGATGTAGTAGAACGTCGTCCATCGAGGTGGACGGCGTTGAACCAGCCCGCGACGACCAACGAGGCAAGCCGGAGCATCTGGGCGAGCCGGTTTGCACCACAGGCCAGAGCCGGGGAGTTGCTGCAGGATGGGACGCGTCATCAGCATCGCGAATCAGAAGGGTGGGGTCGGCAAGACCACGACCGCGATCAACCTGGCGGCGTCGATCGGTGCGGCCGAGCACAAGGTGCTGCTGGTCGACCTGGATCCCCAGGGCAACGCGACCAGCGGGGTGGGCGAGCAGCGCGATCAGTCGAACGTCAACCTGTTCCAGGCGATGTTGGGTCTGCATCCGCTGCATCTCGCGATCCGGCACACGGCTTACGCGAACCTCGACCTGATCCCGTCATCCCCCGATCTGATCGGCGCCGAGGTCGCGCTCACGCAGCGCGAGGACCGGGACGACCTGCTGAAGCGTGCCTTGGCGCCGCTGCGCAATCGGTACCGGTTCGTGCTGCTCGACTGCCCGCCGTCGCTCGGACTGCTCACGGTCAACGCGCTCAACGCGTCGGACGGCGTGCTGGTGCCAGTGCAATCCGAGTACTACGCGATGGAAGGGCTGTCGCAGCTGCTCACCACGGTCGAGCGGGTGCGTGAGGTGCTGAACCCGCCGCTCGACATCGACGGCGTGCTGCTCACCATGTACGACCCCCGCAACAACCTCGCGCGTCAGGTCGAGCAGGAAGTCCGTTCGCAGCTGGGCGAGCGTGTGTTCGCCACGGTGGTGCCGCGCAACGTGCGGCTCAGCGAGGCGCCGAGCTTCGGCAAGCCCGCACTCTATTACGACGTGCGCTCGAGCGGCTCGCAGGCATACCAGTCGCTGGCTCGCGAGGTGCTGGCGCTCGGCGCGCGAGCGCGCGGCGCCGATCCGATTCCCTCAGGAGGACCATGACCATGGACGGTGCGAGCTCCGCCCAGCCCCCCGATCGTGCCATGCGACATCAAGGACTCGGGCGCGGGCTCGGTCTCTTGATCCGCGATCGAGCGCCCGAGCCCGCGGGGAGGCGCCTGCTCTCGGTGCCGATCGAGCAGCTCAAGCCGAACCCGAATCAGCCGCGCAAGCGCTTCGACGCGGCGGCGCTCGAGAGCCTCACCGCCACGGTCCGCGATCGAGGAGTGCTCCAGCCGGTTCTGGTGCGTCGCACCGACGCCGGCTACGAGATCATCGCCGGCGAGCGTCGCTGGCGCGCCGCGGCCGCGGCGGGCCTCGCTGAGATTCCGGTGGTCGTGACCGACGCCGACGAGGGCGCGAGCTTCGAGATCGCGCTGATCGAGAACCTGCAGCGCAGCGACCTCGACCCGATCGAGGAGGCGGAGGCGCTGCTGCGGCTCAGCACCTCCGCGTCGCTCAGTCACGACGAGATCGCCACGCGCATCGGCAAGGATCGCGTCACCGTCACCAACGCGATCCGGTTGCTCAAGCTGCCCGACGAGGTTCGGTCGCTGATCGCGGGCGGGACGCTGTCGCCCGGGCACGGCCGGGCGCTGCTGGGCGTCGAGTCGGCGGCGCAGCAGCTCAAGCTCGCTCACGAGTCGGTCGCCGAGGGGCTCTCGGTGCGCGAGCTCGAGCGGCGCGTTCAGGGTCATCGCCGGGCGCGCGGCCGACCGGTGGCGCGCGGTCGTGCGAGCTCGCCCGACATCCGTGCCGTCGAGCGGGAATTCGAGCGAGCGCTGACCCTGAAAGTGCGGATCACGCCGGCGCGTCGCGGGGGTGGCGGAAAGGTGGAAATTGCCTATTCCTCGCTCGAAGACTTCGACCGAATTCGCGACTATTTGGTGGGTTCTGCACCGAAGTCGGTGGAATGAAATGGCTTGAGAATCAGTGAAAATGCCTAGATCAAATCGCGCTTGCACGGCGCGGTGGGAAACGCTACAAGGTTCACTCTCACAAAAGGAGGACGGGGATGTTCGGACGCTCGACGGACGATCGAAACAAGACGTTGGATCCTCGCGAGGCGGCTCCCGCGCGCGTCACGGCGCCCGATGCTGCCCGTCCCGAACCGCAGCTTCGCGAGCCCGCGCCGGTCGCCGCGCCGCCGGTGGAAAGCAAGGCGTCGGGCGAGGTGAGCGCCTACTTCGGCAAGGGCAGCAAGATCTCGGGCAAGCTCAATTTCGAGGGCACGGTGCGGGTGGATGGCCGCGTCGACGGTGAGATCCACGCGAAGGACACGCTGGTGATCGGCGACAGCGCCGAGGTGATGGCCGAGATCCATGCCACCTCGATCGTGGTGCGTGGTGTCGTGCGTGGCGACATCCACGCCTCGAAGAAGGTCGAGATCCGTGCACCGGGAAAGCTCTACGGCAACGTGGCGTCGCCGGCGCTGGTGATCGAGGAAGGCGTCATCTTCGAGGGCTCCTGCACGATGGAGAACCTCGGCGCCAAGACGCAGGCGCAGGTGAAGCCTCTCGGCCGCAAGGAGGAGTCGCCCGCGACCGATCGCGTGCCGCAGAGCAAGGAAGCCAAGGAAAACGTCGGCTGAACGCCGGCGCTGGGTGCCCGAGCCTCGCGCTCGGGCTGCGTTTGTTCGACGAGCCGATCCGGGTGAAGGTCCCCGGGCCGGCTCGTCCAATTTCGGCTCGAAACGCCCCGCATCGAGAGTGGAGGAGTGGTTTGACGGGGTGATACCCGTGTGCTAACTCTCGCCCTTCGAGTCGTCGGGCTGCCCACAACCGCCCGCGAACTCTGGCAAAAAGCAGCATCGAAGACCCTTCGGGTTCCGGCCCGCGCGCCACGGGCGCCGCGGCACCGAGGGGGGAATCGCCGGCAAACGGCGCGACGCGGAATTCGCGCCGTGCGCGCGATCCGGAACCGCCCGGACCAACGGCGGGCGAAAGAGAGAGGGGGCCGACCACATGCCGACGTGGGACACCATCTCCCCGCATCTCGTTCCCGTGCTCTGCCAGCTCGCCGTGTTCTTGGTTTCGATCGGGATCATCCGGCGGCAGATCCTCGACCCTTTCACCAACAGTCACGCAGGGCGTGAGAAGCGAGTCAGCGACGCGCGCGCCACGGCCGACCGCGAGGCAACGCTCGCCGCCGAGCAGCGCGCCGCGTACGAGGCGCGGCTCGCGAGCGCGCGCGAGCAGGCTGAGGCGCGCCGCCAGGAGATCCGCGGCGCGGCGCAGGCGCACGAACGCAAAGTGCTGGGGGATGCACTCGACGCGACCGAGGCGCGCCTCGCGCAGTCCCGAGACGAGCTTGCCTCCCAGGTGACGGCCGCGCGGACCGCCTTGGCTGCTGAGGCGCGCAACATGGCCCGCGACATGGCGGCGCGAGTGCTGGGACGGGCGCCATGAACGAGCGAGAGCGAGTGACGATCGTGGACCGCCCCCGTCTAGTGGGTACCGCAATGGCGATCTGGGGAGTGCTGCCCGTCGTGGCCAGGGCCGCCGAGGAGGCGGAGGAGCATCACGCGGGCTTCGGTTGGTACATCGCCAACTTCGGCGTGCTCCTCTTGGCGCTCTGGTACTTCGGCCGGAAACCGATCCAGACGTTCCTGGTGCAGCGCAAGGAAGCGGCGCTCGCGGAATTGCGCGCAGCCGAACGGCTGCGCGACGAAGCGCGCGCCAAGCTCGCCGCGCTCGAGGAGCGGCTGTCGCGGATCGAGAGCGAGATTCAGTCGATTCTCGACGGAACGCTGAAGCTCGCCGAGACCGAGCGTGATCGCATCATCCGCGGCGCGGAAGAAACCGCCGAGCGCATCCGCGCTCAGGCCGGGATGATGCTCGAGCAAGAGGTACGCAGGGCTCGTCAGGATCTGGCACGCGAGGTGACCGACTCGGCGGCGCGCGAGGCGGCGGCGCTGCTCGCGGGCTCGGTCTCGGATGCCGACCAGGATCGACTGGTGCGCGAGTTCGCCGCAGCGCAAGGCGGGCGCCCATGATCGAGGCACGGGTTGGTCGCAGGTACGCGCGCGCGCTGTTCCAGATCGCGCTCGAAGACGGCTCCGTCGACGCGATCGCGAGCGAGCTGGCGGCCGTGTCGGAGGCGATGGCGGCGTCGAAGGATCTCCGCCAAGTCCTCACGTTCCCGACCCATTCGCTCGAGCTGCGGCGCGGCGTGTTCGGATCGATCGCCGATCGGCTCGGCACCGGTCCAGTGGTTCGCAACTTCGTGAACCTGCTGCTCGAGCGGAACCGGATGTCGGCGTTCGACGCCTGTCTTCAGTCGTTCCGCGCCCGCGCCGACGAGCACCTGGGACAGGTGCGAGGCGAGGTCGTGAGCGCGCGCCCGCTCTCCACCGAACAGCTCGACGCGGTCCGGAGCAAGCTGGAGCAGACCACCGGCAAGCAGGTGCTTCTCGAGGTGCGCGAGGATCCCGCGTTGCTGGGCGGCCTCGTCGCGCGAGTGGGCAACACGGTCTACGACGGCAGCCTCAAGACGCGCCTCGACGGCATTCAGCGCGCCATGTCCGATTCGACGCACGGCTGAGCACGAAAGGAATCGACGATGCAGCTTCGAGCGGAAGAGATCTCCAGCATCATCAAGGACCGGATCCGCAACTACGAGAGCGGTGTCGAGGTCGCCGAGACCGGCACGGTGTTGTTCGTGGCGGACGGCGTGGTGCGCCTCCACGGTCTCGACAAGGCGATGGCGGGTGAGCTGATCGAGTTCCCCGGCAATCTCTTCGGGATGGTGCTCAACCTCGAGGAAGACAGCGTCGGCGCGGCCCTCTTCGGCGAGACCCACCTCATCCGGGAAGGTGACACGGCGAAGCGCACCGGCCGCATCGCGGAAGTCCCGGTCGGCGAGGCGGTGGTGGGCCGCGTGGTCAACGCGCTCGGCGTTCCGGTCGACGGCCTCGGCCCGATCGCGGCGAAGGAATACCGCCGCATCGAGATCAAGGCCCCGGGCATCGTCGCGCGCGAGCCCGTGAAGGAGCCGCTCCAGACGGGCCTCAAGGCGATCGACGGCATGATCCCGGTCGGTCGCGGCCAGCGCGAGCTCATCATCGGCGACCGCCAGACCGGCAAGACCGCGGTGGCGCTCGACACCATCATCAACCAGAAGGGACAGGGCGTTTACTGCTTCTACGTCGCGATCGGCCAGAAGCAGTCGACCGTCGCGCGCGTCGTCGACCGTCTGCGGAAGGAAGGCGCGATGGAGTACACGACCGTCGTGTGCGCCAACGCCAGCGACCCCGCGCCGCTCCAGTTCATCGCGCCCTACTCGGGCGTCACGATGGGCGAGTACTTCCGCGACTCGGGCCGTCACGCGCTCTGCATCTACGACGATCTCTCCAAGCACGCCGTCGCCTATCGCCAGCTCTCGCTCTTGCTGCGGCGGCCACCCGGACGCGAAGCGTTCCCCGGCGACGTCTTCTACCTGCACAGCCGTTTGCTCGAGCGCGCGGCGAAGATGTCGAAGGAGCGTGGCGGCGGCTCGCTGACCGCGTTGCCGGTCATCGAGACCCAGGCCGGCGACGTCTCGGCTTACATCCCGACCAACGTCATCTCGATCACCGACGGCCAGATCTTCCTCGAGACCG
>CAZYWA010000309.1:0-9340 GCA_964650975.1 uncultured bacterium | reverse complement strand
GCCGTTTAGGCGCGCGGCGAGCAACGCGAGCCGACTCGGGGGTGGGGCCGCGAAAAAATCGCACTTTTTTTCGGGGCGGGGGGCTTGAAAAGCCCCCGAGAAAACATCGCTCACGCGAGCTTGCCGAGGCCTTTGCGGATCGAGCTCTCGAGCCCAGCGCGGATGACCGGTCCGAGCAGCGGAATCTTCGAGTCGAACTCGATCGTGTAGTGGAGCCTGGAGCCGCCCGAGTCCGTGGCGGAAAAGCGCATCACGCCCTTGTGCTTCGAGAGCGGCGTCCCGCGGGTGATCTTGTACTCGATGAGCGCGTTCTTCTCGAACGCGGTCACGGTCTCGTCGAAGCTCGGAAGCGGACCGATGCGGAGCGTGCGCACCGAGCCCAGACCGTTGGGCGAGTCCTTGCCGTCGCGAGTGCGCTTGATCCGGGCACCGAGCACGGGGCCGAGCTTCTCGTGGTCGCTCAGCAACGCGAAGAGCTCCGTGACCGGGCGGCGGAACGTGAGGTCGATGTCGATCTTCTGCATGAGAGGCTTCTACTCGACCTACATCTAGACGTCCACTCTCACGAAACCACAAGGGATGGGGCTCGCTTGCAAGGGGCTCGCGATGCCGGGTAATGAACATGTGATCACTACCCGGCATTTCGGGACGGTTCTCTCGCCATGGATCTCAACGCACTCCTCGCCGGCTTGCCGCCCACCGTCGCCGCCACGCTGCGCACCGGCGCCGACGTGGAGCGCGCCGAGCACGAGCGGTTTCGCGGCACCTCGCTCGGGGCGTGGCGGGAAACGTCACTCGGGCCGCTCGACACGCTCCTGGGCGGCGGTCTCAAGCGCGCCGCGCTGACCGAGATCTGGGGGCCGCGCTCGAGCGGCCGGCTCGCGATCGGGCTCGCCGTGCTGGCGGCCGCCACCGGCGCCGGCGAGAGCGCCGCATGGATCGACCTGGGAGCGGGCCTCGATCCGCAGGCGGCGCGCGCCGCGGGCGTGGTGCTGGAACGAGTGCTGTGGGCGCTGCCGCGCACGGTGGGCGAGGCGCTCACCGCCGCCGAGATCGTCACGACGGTGGGGCTCGGGCTGGTGGTGATCGATCTCGGGCTCGCGGACGCGCGCGCCGTGGCGGCGCGGGTGCACGAGGCGCCCTGGGCGCGGATCGCGCAAGCCGCGGGAGCGCACGGCTCGGCGCTCCTGGTGCTGAGCCCTGCGCGGGCGAGCGGCAGCGGCGCCCACGCGGTGGTGCGAGTCGCGGCCGCGCGCGCCGAGTGGCTCGCGAGCGGCGTCCCACCACGATTGCTCGGCGGGCTGGTCGTCGAGCTGCGGCTCGACAAGCGCCGCGGCGGTTTCCCCGGCGAGAGCGCCCCGGTGGCGTTCGGGATGCCCGAGCTGGTCGAGAAGGAAACGTTCGCCGCGTGGGCGATCGCCCGGTCCGTGAAATCCGAAAGATCCGAAAAATCCCAAAGACCCCAGCGATGGGAGGAGAACGCGTCATGAGCATCCAGCCGAGCTCGATCGTCGAAATGCATCCGGGACGAGATTCCGCGCGCAATCCCGCGGGCGCTCCGGTGCGCTGGTGGAAGCAACCCGCCATCGAGGTGATGGCGCGGAGCGCGCGCATGGGGTCGATCACCCTCGACGTGCGCGGGCGACAGCCGTGGTTCGAGTCGCGGCGTCTGGCCGCCGTCGCGGTGGCCGAGCTGCGCGATCTCGCCGTCACCACCCAGGTGCCGGTCTACGCCTACTGCGTGATGCCGGATCACGTGCATCTGGTGCTCGGCGATTCTCCGGCGTGCGACCTGCTCACCTTCGTGTGGCGCTTCAAGCGGCGGCTGCAGCGCGCGGCCTGGGAGAGCGGAGTGCGCGAGCGCCTGTGGTCGGCGAGCTTCCGCGGCCACGTGGTGCGGCACGAGGAGCAGCTCCGCCAGGTCGCGAGCGAGGTGCTCGAAAATCCGGTCCGCCGCGGCCTCGCACGCCACTGGAAGGAGTACCCGTACGTGGGCTCGTTCGAGCTCGATGTGTGAGAGCAGGCCAGCGAGATCGCAAACGATTCTTTCGGGAGGAACAGCCTCTGCGGTCCGTGTCGGGATCGCAAATCGATCGCTCGCGCGCGAGGGACCGCGCGCGCTCCAGCCACTCGCTCGTTGCGTTTGGAGGCCCACCGGTCCCTCGGTGGGCAGCGTTGGGTGGTGTCCGATGACTCGCATCGTGTGCCTGCGCGTGCCCGACTTTCCGCTCGCCGCTCGATTGCGCGGCGAGCCGGATCTCGCGGGAGAAACCGTGGTGGTGGTCGAGGGGCAAGGCGCGACGGCGCAGGTCGTGGCCGCCACCTCGCGCGCTCGGCTCGCGGGGATCGAGGCTGGTATGACGCTCGCGCAGTCGCGGGTGCGAGTGTCGGGGCTGGTCGCGCGCGGCCGCGACGCGGCAAGCGAGCGGGCCGCGTGCGAAGCGCTCGGCGACGTGGCCGAGTCGCTCTCGCCCCGCGTCGAGGACGCGGGCGAAGGAGTCGTTTATCTGGACGGCGACGGGCTCGATCGTCGCCATCCCACCGAGACCGCGCTGGCGCACGCCGCGCGCGTGGCCGCGCGGGCCGTGGGGCTCGTCACGCGCGTGGGAGTGGCGTCGAACAAGCTGGTGGCGAGCGCCGCGACGCGCGTCGAGCTCGAGAGCGAGGCCGGCGAAGCCGACGACATCCTGATCGTGCCGTCCGGCGACGAGGCCGCATTCCTGGCCCCGCTCGACGTTGCGCTGCTCGATCCCGCGCCCGAGGTGGCCCAGGCACTCGCTTCGTGGGGCGTGGGCACGCTGGGCGAGCTGGCCAGGCTCGATCCCGCGCAGGTGGCGAGCCGCCTGGGCCGCGCCGGCCGCGATCTGTGCGCCGCGGCGCACGGCATCGATCCGCGTCCGTTGGTGCCGCGCGCTCGCCCTGCGGCGTTTCACGAGGGCATGGAGCTCGAGTGGCCGCTAGTGACGATCGAGCCGTTCCTGTTCATCGCGCGCGCGGCGCTCGACCGGCTCACCATACGGCTCGCGGCACGCGGGCTCGCGGCCGCGCGGCTGACGCTCGAGCTCACTCTCGATCCACACGGACGTGACGTGCGCACCGTCGAGCTGCCGGCGCCCACCCGGGAGGCCAAGACGCTGCTCGAGCTCACCCGGCTCTCGCTCGAGGAGCGCACTCCCGGAGCGCCGGTGGCGGGGTTCGCGTTCGTTGCCGATCTGGTAGCACCGCGACGCTCGCAAGCGACGCTCTTCGGACCGCCCGAGCCGTCGCTCGAGAAGCTGGCCACTGCCGTGGCACGGCTCGGCGCGCGGCTCGGCGCCGAACGGGTCGGCTCGCCTCGCACCGTGGACGGTCACGTGCCCGAGCGCTTCGAACGCGTGCCACACGTGCTGCCTCCAGAGCCGGCCGGCACGAAATCGGGACGACGAAAGCCTGCACGCGCGTCCGGCGACGTAGCGCGGGGGCTCGTCCCCCGCCAGCCGATCTCTCGCAACTACGGGCTTCTCGCGGTGCGCGTGCTGCGCCCGCCGGTGCTGCTCGACGTGATCGTCGAAGCCCCTCCCCTCTTGCGTCCGGTCTCCATCCAGGGACCGGCGCACGCGTCGTCGCCACCGGTGCAGCACATCCAAGGCGCGGTGCGCGTGGCCTCGGGTCCGTGGTCCCTCGAAGAGGGCTGGTGGGGCGCCGCACCCGTGACGCGCGCGTACTGGGACGTGGAGCTCACGAACGGCGACCTGGTGCGGATCTTCCGCGACTGCCGAACCAACACCTGGTTCGCGGACGGAGTTTACGACTGAGGAAGGAGTGTCAGTGCCTTTCCTCGCCGAGTGCGGAAAGAAACGAAATGACGTCGATCGAGCGTCAGCACAGGCACCGCGAGCCGCTCCGCCACGGCCATGAGCGCTGCATCGGTGAGCCCAACGGCTTGATCGTCGAACCATTCGACGATCTCCCGGGCCCGTTTCAAATCGCCGTCGCGCAACGACTCTCGATGCAACACTCCGCCGACGAGCTGATCGAGAAACGCACGCTCGGCCTTTCGGCCGAGTCGCTTCAAAACCAGGAAATCGGTTTCCGCCAGCACCACATCGAGAACCAAGAGCGGACCTGGGTGAGACTCGATCGCTCGCTGCACACGAGCGTGGTCGGGCTCGCCACGATCCAAAGCCGCGAGCAGTCCGCTGGTGTCGAGGAGGATCACGAACGACCGAAGCCCAGCTCTTCGAGCTCCTGGTCGACACGCCGGGCCGCGCCGCCGTCGCGCGAGCGCCCCACGGGGCGAAGAGTCCGGCGTGGCTTGCTCGACAGAAAACTCTCGAGGGACTCGCGGATGATCGACGCCTCGGTCTCGCCGCTCACCTCGGCGTATTCCTTGAGCCGCCGCTTCAGGGATTCGTCCAGGTACACCGTCGTTCGTTCCATGACGACATCAACATATATGTCGTCTTGAGCACGATCAAGATGGTCCCTGGCTACCCCGAGCTGCACGCCGCGTCGGCGTTTTCGTTTCTCGACGGGGCGTCGCTGCCCGAGGACTTGGTGGCGCGGGCGGTCGAGCTCGAGCTTCCGGCGGTGGCGCTGGTGGACACGGACGGCGTCTACGGCGCACCGCGCTTCTACAAAGCCGCGCGCGCCGCGGGGATCCAGGCCTTCGTCGGCGCCGAGGTTTCTCTGGACGTTGGCGATGCGGCACCCCGCCTGACGATCCTCGTCGCCAGCCGCACCGGCTACAAAAATCTCTGCCAGCTCATCACCGAGGGCGCGCGCGACTGCGCCAAGGGCGAGGCGCGCGTCACCCTCGACGAGGTCGAGGCGCACGCCGAAGGCCTCGTCTGCCTGACCGGCGGCGACGAGGGACCGATCGTGCAGGCGCTGGCGCGGCGCGACTCGCGAGGGAGCGACGCGGCGGTCGCGCTCGCCGATCGCCTCGCGGGCATCTTTCCCGGCCGCGTGCACCTCGAGCTCATGCGGCACTTGCGGCGCGATCAGAAGCACATCGAGCGGGCGCTGCTCGATCTCGCGCGCCGCTTCGGATTTCCACTGGTGGCCACCAACGGGGTCCGCCACTCGCGGCCCGAGAAGAAGAGCCTCCTCGATGTGCTCACGTGCATTCGCGACGGTGTCTCTCTCGACACGGCGGGAAGGCGGCTGGCGTTGAATCGCGAGCGGCACCTGAAGGGCGCCGCCGAGATGAGCGAGCTGTTCGCGGATCTGCCGCGCGCACTCGACGGCGCTCGCGAGCTGGCACGTTCGCTCGACTTCACGCTCGCCGATCTCGGCTACCGCTTCCCGGCGTATCCCCTGCCCGCCGACGAAACGCCCATGTCGTTCCTGCGCCACATCACCTGGAACGGAGCCCGCTCGCGGTTCCGGCCGCTCACCGGGCGCGCCCAGCGGCAGATCGAGCACGAGCTCGCGGTGATCGAGAAGCTCGATCTCGCCGGCTACTTCCTGATCGTGTGGGAGATCGTTCAATTCTGCATGAAACAAGGCATTCTCGTGCAAGGGCGCGGCTCGGCGGCCAACAGCGCCGTGTGCTACGCGCTTTCGATCACCGCCATCGACCCGGTGAAGATGGGGCTTCTCTTCGAGCGCTTCCTCTCGGAGGAGCGCGGCGAGTGGCCGGACATCGATCTCGACCTTCCTTCCGGTGCCCAGCGCGAGCGCGCCATCCAGCACGTCTACGAGCGCTACGGCCCGCACGGCGCCGCCATGACGGCCACGGTCATCACCTATCGCGACCGCTCCGCGGCGCGCGAGGTCGCGAAAGCGCTCGGCTTCTCGCCGCACCAGCAAGACAAGCTCTCGCGCCGCCTGGGCTCGGCCTGGTTCGGCGAGATCAAGGACCCGATCGAATCGCTCGCCAACGAGGTGAGCGCAGCCGGTCTCGACCCCAGCGAGCCGCGCGCGCGCCACTTCATGCAGCTCTGGGGCGAGATCCAGGACCTGCCGCGGCACCTGGGCCAGCACACCGGCGGCATGGTGATGGCGGCCGGCCGGCTCGACGAGGTGGTGCCGCTCGAGCCCGCGTCGATGCCCGGCCGCACCGTGGTGCAGTGGGACAAGGACGACTGCGCCGATCTCGGCCTCATCAAGGTCGACCTGCTCGGTCTCGGCATGATGGCGGCGCTCGAGGAAGCGGTGCCGATGATCGAGCGCCACGAGCGGAAGCACGTCGATCTCGCGCATCTGCCCGCGGACGACGAAGTCGTCTACGACATGTTGCGCCGCGCCGACACCGTGGGCGTTTTCCAGGTCGAGAGCCGCGCCCAGATGGCCTCGCTACCGCGCAACGCGCCGCGCACCTTCTACGACCTGGTGGTGCAGGTCGCGATCATCCGCCCCGGGCCGATCGTGGGCGGCATGGTCCATCCGTATTTCGAGCGCCGCCAGGGTCGCGAGCGGGTCACGTATCCGCATCCGTGCCTGGAACCGATCCTGAAACGCACCCTCGGTGTCCCGATCTTCCAGGAGCAAGTGCTGCGCATGGCCATGGAGGCGGCGGGCTTCACCGGCGGCGAGGCCGAGGAGCTGCGCCGCGCCATGGGTTTCAAGCGCTCGGCGCAGCGCATGGCGGCGATCGACGCGCGGCTGCGATCGGGCATGAGCGAGCGCGGCATCACCGGCCCGGCGCAGGACGGCATCCTGCGCTCGATCGTGGCGTTCGCGATGTACGGCTTCCCCGAGTCGCACGCCGCGAGCTTCGCGCTCATCGCGTACGCGAGCGCTTACCTGAAGGCGCATCATCCGGCGGCGTTTTACGCGTCGCTGCTCAACGCGTGGCCGATGGGCTTCTACCACCCGGCGACGCTCGTGAAGGACGCCGAGCGGCACGGCGTCGTCATGCGACCGATCGACGTCGATCGCTCCGGCTGGCGCTGTCGCTGGGAGGAAAAAGGTGTCCGGCTCGGCCTGAGGTTCGTGAAAGGACTCAAGGAGAAGACCGGCCGAGCGATCGAGCAGGCGCGCGCCGAGCGTCCGTTCGCGAGCACCAGCGATCTCGCGCGCCGCACCGCGATCGGCGCATCCGAGCTCGATGCTCTGGCCAGAGCGGGTGCCCTCGCGAGCTTCGGCCTCACCCGCCGCGCGGCGCTCTGGCAGGTGGCGAAGGTGGGCCGAAGCGGCGGGCCGCTGCTCGCCGAGCTGCCCGCGGAAGGCCCGTCACCGCTTCCCGAGATGTCGCCGGTCGAGGAGACGATCGCCGATCTCGCGAGCCAAGGGCTCACCACCGGACCGCATTACGTGGCGCACCTTCGTGCGGGGCTCGCGGCGCGCGGGATCCTGCCGGCAGCAGTGGCGCTCGAAAGCCGTCACGGCGCGCGGGTGCGCGTCGCGGGGGGAGTGATCGTGCGCCAGCGCCCGGGCACTGCGAAAGGGTTCGTGTTCCTCACGCTGGAGGACGAGACCGGCATGATCCAGGCGATCGTGCGCCCGCCGCTCTTCCAGCAACAACGGATCGAGATCCTGGGCTCGACGGCCCTGGTTGTCGAAGGCATCGTGCAGCGCCAGGACGGCACCTGCTCGATCAAGGCGGAGCGCTTCGAGTCGCTGCTCACCATCGACACGGTCCCGAGCCACGACTTTCATTGAGACCGCGGTGGAGCGCTGGCCACCGAGGGACCGGTGGCCCTCCAACCGCGAATCACGAGGATGCCGTTTGGAGCGCGCGCGGTCCCTCGCGCGCGAGCGATCGATGTGCGTCACGAACCGGTCTGGCTGGCCACGACGACGGCGGCGAGGTCCCGGCCGATCTGCTCCTCGCCCCAGCGATTGAGGGTGCCGGAACCGTCGAGAAACGGCTCCACCCGCCACGCTTGTCCGCGCAGCGGCAGCGAGCTCTCGTCCACGTAGAACCCACCCTGACTCTCGAGCGCCGAGTGGGCGAGCTCGCTCGCGCGGCCGCAGGCCGTCCCACCGCTCGGATCGCACGAAAGAAACGTCTCGGGATCGGGCGGCACCACCAGCGCCACCTGGGCGCCCGCCGTGCGAATGGCGCGAATGGCCATCCCGATCGGCTGGGCGTCGCGGAGCGCCGCCCTGGCACCCGGCCCATGGCGGTCGACGAGATCGAGGAGCATCGTCACCGGTGCCGGCAGCCACGCGACGCGCCGAGCACGCGTCGCGATCTCCAGCGACACCACATCCGCTCGCAACGCGCCGACGCGCTCGCCCAGCTCGTGGAACGCTTGCATCGGATCGAGCGCGCCGCGGAGATCGATCACCTGGACCGCACGATCGGGAAACCGCTCCGCGAGCACCCGCTCTGCGACGACCGGATAGAGATCCCACCTCGCCGGTGAAGTGCCGGAGGAAGCCGCGGAGAATTGCCCCAAGCAAAGGACGCGCAACGGCCTGGGCGGTCCAGCCGCCGTCTCCGCGGGCGGCGACGGAATGGCGGGCGCCGCCGCGCGGTACGGATGCACGAGATACGCGAGCGCCACGGGGGCGACCAGCGCCACTGCCAGCGTCACCGGGTCGATACGCGGGTACCGGCGCGTGAACGCTCCGGCCCACACCGCGAGCGTGATTCCGATCGCTCCCCCGAGACGGGTCGAGCCGGGCGCACGGTCGAGCGCGACCAGCGCCGCGATCCAGGCCGGCAGAAGGAGCGCGAGCCGCGCGGCCCGGCCCAGGCTGGCAACCGGACCTCCGCGCGCTTTCTCCGTCACCATGCCAGCCGCCGAGAGCAGCAACGTGATCGCGATGGCGGCGTTTCGCGTGGAAAGCCAATCCCCCATCACCACGATGGCACTGCCCGTGGCGCTCGCACCGCGAGCGCCACCCAGGGTGAAGAACGTCCAGTGATCCACGCCGGGCAGCCGCTCGCGCAGCGCCTGCAGATTCAGCGTGAGCCAGCCGCCGAGCGCCGCATTGCCGGCCTCGCTCTGCGCCTCGTCGGGCAGGTGCAACGGCTCGGCGTGGAGCCGCGGGTCGTCGGGGTCGATGCGGTAGAGCCCGCTGGGAAGGCTCGCCTGCATGCTCACGCGCACCAGCCGCATCTGCCCCGCGTCCTTCGGGCGGCCGAGGACGTGCAGCACGGCACCGCTTCGCAGCACCACCGCGATCGGTGCCGGGGATGCCGGGTCGAAGGTGAGCTCGCCCGACCAGAGCGTCGTGTCGCCCGCAGAAGCGGGCCGAAAGAACCGCGGATTGGGGCCCCAGCCGCTCACCGCGAAGCCTTCCAGGATCCACCCGGTCGCGGCCGCGAGCGCGGCCCACGCGAGCAAACCAACGGCGCGCCGGACGTCGTCGAGCGCCGGCTGCGGAGGCCGCGGCTGATTCATCGGGCTAACCCGGAAAATTCACGAATCCTGAAAGCAAAGTGCCACCGGCCTTTCGCGGA
>CAZYWA010000308.1:0-9357 GCA_964650975.1 uncultured bacterium | reverse complement strand
CCTGCCTGGCGATCTTGCAGGTCTCGTCTTTCCAGGTCTCGCCGGCGATCGCCGCGAACCACGTGATCTTCGTCACGTCGGTCAAGGGCAATGGAAATCTCTCGACCTGGGCCGACGCAGGTGGCCAGACCGGTCTCGCGGCCGCCGATGCCGTCTGTCAGGCAAGCGCCAACGCGGCCGGCCTCGGACCCGGCACGTTCCGCGCGTGGCTTTCCGACTCGAACGACGACGCCTACTGTCGGGTCAGCGGCCTCGACGGCAAGGTCTCGGCGAACTGCGGCCAGGCATCGCTGCCGACCGACGCCGGCCCGTGGGTGCGCATGGACGGTCGTCCGTTTTCCCCCACCATCGACCGGCTCGCGGGGGGCCACCAGGGGCTCAGCAGCCAGGGCCTGGTCTACGAGCCGGTGCTCTTCGACCAGCACGGTCAGCGGGCGGCCTCCGACTACTTCACGGCGACGACGATGGAGGGTCGGAGCGTCGTTCCGAGCCGCGGAGACTGCCAGGACTGGACATCGTCGCGCGACAGCGACGACACGACGGGTGGCGTCTCGCACCAATCCACGGTGGGTTGGACCGAGAATCTTGCCCCCAGTTGTGCCGAGACCTTGTCGCTGGTGTGCATGGAGACGGGGCCGGGGCCTGCGCTCGCTCCCTTCGCCAGCACGGGAGTGCCGGCATTCGTCAGTTGGTACGAGGCCCCGGGGAGTCTGAAAAAGTGGATCGCTTTGCTGGGCACGACTGGCAGTACGGGCGTCGCGGCCGCGGACTCCCGCTGCAACTTCGAGGACTCCATGTTTGCGCTGGGCTGCGCCGATCACTATCGCGCCTGGATCTCGGACAGCACCCACGACGCCCGGGATCGGATCACCGGCAACGGTCCCTGGGTGCGCGGCGACGGCATCCAGATCGCGGCCTCCAAGAGCGATCTGCTCGACGGCTCCCTGGAGGCACCGATCAACTACACCTCGGAGGGCCAATACCTGGGCAACGACAACGTCTGGACCGGCAGCACCGACGCGGGGCTCGCGGTCGACATGAACTGTGCCGACTGGACGACCGGTTCGCTGGCGGAGGACGGGGCTCTGGGTCTGACGAACGATGCCTCGACCGGCTGGGGCGGCGGAGCCGGAGCCGCCCACGGGCCTTGCTTCAACCCCAACCACATCTACTGCCTGTGCGATCAGACGCTGATTTTCGGGGACGGGCTCGAAGGCGGCGACCTCACCGCGTGGACGTCGCACGCGCCCTGAGGGAAAGCGCAGCGCTGAATCGGACCGCACGTGCGCCGGCTCCGAAGGCGCGACGGTGCTTCGATGCACCGACGCCTGCATCGCCCGAGCGCCTCTGGGTCGGTTCGTCCCGTCTCTTTGCCGAGATGACCTATTGTCTAGTCACATGGTGAGCAGTACCATCGAGGAATGCCGAAGCAAGCACCGAAGCCACCCTCGGTCCCCGAAGAGATCGTCGGCGCGGCCGACTTCAAGGCTCGATGCCTGGAGCTCTTGGATCGGGTACACGATGGGGGAAAGCCCATCGTCGTGACGAAGCGCGGCATTCCAGTGGCACGGGTCGTTCCGATTACACCAGCCGGCAAGGCACTCCGGGGTTCGATGCGCGACGCCTTCGAGATCGTCGGAGACATCGTCGAGGTCGACTGGTCGGACGAGTGGGAGGCGGGCGCCTGACCCTGCTCCTCGACACCCACGTGTTGCTGTGGTGGCTCCGGGACGAGCCCGGGCTCACGCCGCAGCAGGTACAGGCGCTCGATCGTGCGGAGGCGGCCGGTGACGCGCTCGCGCTCTCGGCCATCAGTCTGTGGGAGATCGCGAAGCTCGCCGATGCAGCGCGCATCCAGCTGACTCACTCGCTCGACGGCTTCCTCGAAGCCCTCGAGCATCACTCGCGACTTCGAGTTCTGCCGCTTTCAGCCCGAGTCGCGCTCGAGAGCACCCGGCTCGCGCCACGGTTTCATCGAGACCCAGCGGACCAAATCATCGCCGCGACGGCGCGTGTGCACGGCCTGCGCCTCGTCACGGCGGACGGCCGGATCCGGGCGTCGGGCGTCGTTTCGGTCGTTTGATGGCGCATCGCTGCTCGGACAAAGCTCCGGGCGGTGGTTGCTGACGGATCGATTGTCGGCAGCTAGCCTCCCGGCCGGCTGACCAGACCGCGTTGCCGTGCTGTGAGCTCTGCTGGCCCGGGCGAGGTGTGACATTCTCGACGCGATCGTGATCGGTGCCGGCATGGCCGGGGTTACTGCGGCGCGCGAGCTCAAGCGCGCCGGCCTTTCGGTGCGTGTGCTCGAAGGGCGGGACCGGGTCGGCGGGCGGGTGTTCTCGATCCGCGATTTCTGCGATGCGCCGCTCGAAGGCGGCGCCGAGTTCGTGCACGGCGTCGGCGCCGCGACGTGGCCCGAGGTGCGCGCCAGCGGCGTTTCCACGCGGCCGATCCCGACCACGCGCGGGTTCATGTTCAACGTCGGCCACAAGACGCAGTGGCTGCCGCAGATCCTGCTCCATCCCGAGATCTGGCCGACCTTCACGATCCTGCAATCGATCCGCGCCACCCGTGCGCCCGACATCTCGGGTCGCGAGTTCATCGAGCGCAAGAAGTACCGGGGCCGCGGCCGCGCGCTGGCCGAGATGGTGCTCACGGCGCACTTGCCGGCCGGGCTCGACGAGGTGGGCGTGCTCGGGCTGGTCGCCGACGGTGTCGTGCACCTGGAAACCGGGGTGAATCACCGCGTCGTCGAAGGCTACGACTCGGTCCCTCGGTTCATGGCGCGCGAGCTCGAGGTGCAGCACGGGTTCACCGTCGGGCGCGTCGCGTGGTCGCGCGACCGGGTGACGGTGACGAGCACCGCGGGCGAAGCGCTCGACGCGCGGGCCGCGATCTCGACGCTGCCGATCGGAGTGCTCAAGTCGGGCAAGATCCGTTTCGATCCCGAGCTGCCCGAGCCGCGGCGCGCCGCTCTCGACAAGGTGGTGATGGGGCCGGTGTCGCGATTCTTGATGCTCTTCCGGGAACCCTTCTGGCCCAAGAGCCTGTCGACGGTCGGCTGCGCCGTCGGTCCGATCACCCTTTACTGGAACGAGTCGTATCGCGCGCCTGGGAAGCCGCCGGTGCTCACCGCCTACCTGACGGGTCCGCGCGCCGCGCGCTGGGCGGCGCTCTCCGACGCCGAGGCGCGCGAGGTGGTGCTCGCCGATCTCGAGCGCCATTTCCCCAAGACTCGTCCGCGCGATCTGCTGGTCTCCACCCGCCGCGTCGACTGGAGCCTCGATCCCTTCGCGTGCGGCGGCTACACGTTCCTGAAGCCGGGAGGCGTGGGCGCGCGACAGGCGCTCGCCGCGACCGACACCGGCGCTCTCTTCTGGGCGGGATCGGCGACCGAGTCGAGCCCCATCGCCGCCACCGTGGAAGCCGCCTATCTGAGCGGCAAGCGCGCTGCCGCACAGACCCTGAGCGCACTGGCTGCATCGCCCGCTGCCTGATCGCGGCGCCACGCCGTCACGGGCAGTTCTGTCCCGGTCCGGGGCATTTCAAGCCGGTCCATCCGTAAAGCGCAATTCGCAGTCGCGCTAGCTCTCGCGGTTCGCTCCAGCCACGGCGAAGCGGCGGAATGAGCCCGTCATCTCGGCGGGTTCGGCGGCTTCGTCGCCAGGGCAGCCGGGATGCGCCGGCCGCTCGGGCCACCTCCATCCACGCCTGGCCCACCGCTTGCTCTGAGGCGAACCGCAACCGTTCAGGGAGAAAACAGTCGGTGGACACCTTCCGACATCTGTCCGAGGACGATGCCCGGCTCTTCATGGGCTCGTACCTGAATCGCGTCACCGGGAAACCGGTGACGTCGAAGAACAAGCAGCCGGTGCGCGCGCTGCTGGCCGGCCTCACGACGGGCGGCACGGTGCTCGACGTGGGTTGCGCCAAGGGCGCCGAGATCAGCGAGCTCTTCGATCCCGCGACCTATCTCGGGCTCGACATCTCGCCCAACCTCATCGCGCACGCGCGCGCCGAGAATCCCGGCTTCCGGTTCGTCCAGGCGGACGCGACCCGGATGCCGTTCGCGGACCACACGTTCGATTTCGCGATCTGCAAGTCGGTTCTCGAGCACGTGCCGTCGGAAGTGATCGCGGTCGCGATCTTCCGCGAGCTGGCGCGAGTCGGCCGGAAGGCGCTGGTCGTCTGGCACACGCCGCCCAAGTACGCCGAAACCGAGATCATCGTCCTCGAGGGCTACATACCGAGCCCGCTCTATCAGAACCACTACGCGCGTCGGGCCTTCGAGCTCGACGATCTCGCGATCGACCGGAGAAAGATCGATGACGCGTTCGAGCTCTGGACTGTTGAACGTCTTTGAGGACTTCTGCCCTCAAAGCTCCGATACGGCGCTGGTCGTGACCGGCGTCGACTACATGCACCACTCCGAGATCCGCGAGGTGCGCTACCACCTCGAGGACGAACGAGTGGTGGTCGAGTCGTCGCGTCTGGTTCGCGACGGGACGCACGTACGCCTCGGCAACATCTGGAACGGCCGGCTGATCTTCAGTGACGCAGGCACCGTTCACAGCGATCTCGACATCTCGTTCCGCGGCCTCGCCGAGCAGCCGTTTCGCGCGGCCGACGGTCTCTTCTACACCCAGGACAGCGAGGTGTGGCTCGACGGCAAGAAGCTGATCGGGCGCTTCGACGGCTACGACGAGGTGTGCCACCCGACCGTCGACGGACGCGAGGTCTACTTCGAGGCGAAGCGAGCGGACCCGCTCTTCCCGGGATCGGCGAAGGGATGGCAGGTGCTCCGCTACCACCTCGACCTCCGCACCATCGAGCTCGTGCTGGCGCACGGCGCCAACCCGTACGTCTACGACGGCAAGCTCTTTCACAGCCGCTGGAGCGACGCGCTGCGCGGTTTCGAGACCGCGGCGATTCCCATTCCGCGATCCCCGGTGGTCATCAGCGGACAGACCGCGGCCGCCATGACGGTGCCCGCATGAGCGCGGTCGCGGCCACGTGGGCCGAGACCACGACACCCGATCTGCAAACGCTTCTCGATGCGCAGGCCTATCCGCCGACTCACACCTACCGGATCGACACGCTCGAACCGACCGCGGTGCTCGCCCAGCGAGCCGGGCTCATCGATCGGCTGGCGCCCGAGTTCTTCAGGTCCGCCCGTTCGATGCTGGACGTCGGCTGCAACAAGGGATTCTTCTCGCTGCGCGGCGCGCGCGCCTTCGACCGCGTCCTCGGCATCGACACCGACGCCCACTGCATCTCGCTCTGCCGGCAGATCGCCGCGTACCTGTCGCTCGACAACGCCGAGTTCCAGGCGACCGGCTTCGGAGGCCTCACGACGCCTTCGACCTTCGACCGGGTGGTGATCGGCAACGTCCACCACTACGTGTTCCGCGAGGCCGGCGGGAACTGGTCGTGGGTCGACAAGCTCGCGTCGCTGGCCACCGACCAGGTGCTGATCGAGGGACCGCTCGGCATGGAGTGCAGGGACATGATCGCGGCCATCCCGGAGCCCATGCGCGCCGCCTTCAACCGGCACGACTTCCTCGAAGCGATGGGTCGCCACTTCACGCTCAAGGGGCTGCTCCGGACGGTGACCTACACGCCCGACCGCTACCTGATGTTGTTCGAGAGACATCCGTCGTGAGAACGATCGAGCTCGACGACCTGCCAGAGCTCGAGGTGCTGCGCGCCACCCGCACCGAGGACTGGTACCCGAAGGTCGGACGCATCTTCGCCACCCGCGACCAGTTGCTGGTGAAGCTCGTCGACCTCGAGCCCGCCGACGTTCCCTACTACGTCGAACGGCTGCTGGTGGCCGGTTCGAGCCCGTTCAGCGATCCGATCGAGGCGCTGGTCGAGGAGCGGGGACGCTTTCGCGGCTGGGTCGAGCGCTATCTGCCGGACCTCGAGCCGTTTCGTTACTTCGAGGCCGAATCGGAGGTGTTCGCGGCGCATTGCGAACGCCAGCAGTACCTCGCGAGCCGCGGCTACTTCGATCTCGACGCCGCCACGATCAACTACGCGCGGCGCGCCGACGGCCGCGTGTTCACCTTCGACAAGGACGCCGTGTTCCGCCTCGACTCGCTGGCGCCCTGCGAGGACGCGTTCCGGGCCCAGGGGGAGTGGCCGTTCTGGAACCTCGACGGCGGCAGCTACTTCGTCCTGCTGCGCCAGAGCTACCGCTCGATTCCGCTCGACGTGCAGCGCGCGATCAGCGCGGCCTTCGCGAGCGGCGATCCAGGGACCATCGCCGCGACCTTCGCCAGCGCTCGCGCACAGGTGTGAACGGTGACGGCCCCTGGCTTACCGCGCTCCCCGGCCGGCCCGTTCGTGGTCGCCGCGGTGATTCCCGCCCGAGGCGGCTCGAAGGGCGTGCCACGCAAGGCGCTCGCGGACCTCGACGGCGAGCCCCTCATCGCGCACACCATTCGCGCCGCGCGCGCGGCCCGCGCCGTGCCGCACGTGATCGTGAGCACCGACGACGCCGAGATCGCGGCGGCGGCCGAGGCCGCCGGAGCCCTGGTCCCCGGCCTCCGTCCTGGCGATCTCTCGGGCGACGAGGCGTCACTGGAAGGTGCCTTGCGCTGGACGCTCGCCGCGATGCGCGATCGGCTCGGGCTCCCGGTCGACATCATGATCACCCTGATGCCGACGTATCCCTTCCGGGACTCGTCGCTCATCGATCAGGCCATCGGCAAGCTGATCCGGGGACGCGCCGACACCGTCTCGACCTGGACGCGCCTGCGCAGCCGTCCGCACGACTGGCTGGAGCGTGACGGCGAGGTCCTCCGCCCGGTGATCACGGGCTCGATGCGCACCGCGATCGGTCGCCGCGCCGTCGAGGTCTACCGCGCCTCGGGCTCGGTGAACGTGGAATGGCGGAACCCGCTTTGCCAGCACGCGAGCTGGATCCGCGGAGGCTGGCTCGGCGTCCCCATCCACGGCCGCGCCAGCATCGACATCGACGAGCCACGCGATCTCGCCATCGCACGCGCCGCCCTGGTGCCGCAGACACGCACCTTCCCAGGTGCTTTGACCGAGCCGCCGCGATTCCAGCGCGGGCGAATCGCCGTGACGCTACCGGACCCGTCGCTGCTCTCGGACGAGCCGGCCGCCCCGGGGTGGCTGAGCCGCGGACGTCGCATCGCTGCATGGCTCGGCGATCCGGATCCCACGCTGCTGAACCCGGTGTGCTCGCGCGGCCCCGTGCCCCAGGGCTTGATCGAGTGCGCCAGGCACACCGCGCACGAGAGCAAGATGGGGCTCGGCAGCCGCATCCCCGTCGTGATCGACACCCGCATGACGGACCTCGACCTCGAGGTTCTCGCTCGGGCGCTCGACGCCATCCGCGACGGGCGCAGCGCTCTGCAGCTGGGCCTCGCGGCGGTCGAGGACCACCCGCTCTTGTGCCTCGTCGAGGCCGGGGGCGAGGGCACGCTGCTCCTCGACCGCGCCGCCGTCCCGTCGTTCCGGCGCCAGGATCTCAAGCCGGCCGTCGAGGCCGCCGGCTTCGTTACGTGGAGGCCGGGTTTCATGCCACCGGATCTGGCGTCCGGCGAATCGCTCGCCGTCGATGCGATCGTGCCGTCGTCGTCGGCCGTGGCCTCGACGGGAACGCCCGTGGATTCGCGTTCCCTCGCGTCACGGTTGGTGGCCGATTCGCTCGATCGTCTCGCGCCGAACCATGTCCCGGTCCAGCTCGACGAAAACCTCGACGTGATCCGCTGTGTCGCGGCCGCCTGACCATGCCGCGCGAACAGGAGGACCCCATGGAAATGCAGACGTTCTGGGACGATGTGTTCGCGAACGACCGGTCCGAGTGGGTCGCGCCACACCCGCCGAGCTACTTCCTCGATTACCTGTCGACCGTCGGCAACGGCTTCCCGGAGCACCTCGCCGCCGCCCACTCGGTTCTCGATGTCGGTCCGGGCCGCGCGCAGCTGCTGGCGTCGCTGCCGGCCACCGTCGAGCGCTTCGCGATCGAGGTCTCCGACGTCAACCGCGCCCGGCTCCACGCCGGCGGCATCCGCACCGACCTCCCGTCAGGCGCCGTGGATCTGGCCTGGAGCGTCTCGTGCTTCCCGCACTGCCCGGACGACACCAAGGACCGCTTGATGGGAAGGGTCGCGGCGGCGCTTCGCCCCGGCGCACTCTTCTTCCTCGAATGCGTGGAGCAGCGCCCAGGCTTCTCCGACAGCATCGACGAGCACATTCGCCTTCCCGCAGGGCGCTATGTGGTGCCGGTCGATCGCATGATCGATCTGGGCCGGAGCCACGGGCTCACTCCCACCGCTTCCATCCGCGAGATCCAGTTCGGCGCGAGCTGCCCGGTGCAGGGCTACATCGTGTGCTTCCAGAAAGCCTGACGCCGGCGCGGCTGGAATTGGGTCAGTTTCGACGCTACGGCCGGCCGTGTGGAGGGCGCCGCTCCGCGGCGCCGGCTGTGACGAGCAAACCGACCCACTACCCCGCCGCTAGCGGCCGTGCTTCCGCACGGTGACCACCACGCTGCTCGATCCGGCCGCGTTCTCCACCTCGAGGATCCGCTCGTCCCCATGCGACGCATGCGCGGTCGCTCCGGTGACCGTGGTCTCGTAGCCGCCCGGGTAGTAAGCGGTGAGCGGCAGCCAGATCTCGGTGGGCGCCGTGACCGTCGCGTCGGGCGTGTAGTGCAGCTCGAAGTCGCCGGTGTCGGTGTCGAAGGTCATCTGGGTGGGCGTCCCCGCGATCGCTCGGGCGTAGGTGCGCTCGAGCACCTTCATCTTGTCCGCGAACTTGAGGGGACCGGTGTCGTCCGTCACCATCGCCTCGCCAGCGTCGCCGGTCGGGTCGTCGTAGAGCTTCCACGCCCAGTGGGTCCAGCCCACCAGGTTCTGGTCCGCGACCTCGGCGTGCTTGGCGATGTCGTCGACGAAGCTGCTGGCGCCGAACTCGGTCAAGAGCCAGCCGCTCGATTGCCGGTCGCGCAGCTCGCGATGCTTGTCGAACGCGGGCGGCGTCGCCTGGTTGCAGTAGTCGGGCAGATACCGGTGCAGGAAGATGCTGGTCGCGCAGTAGACGTGGAAGCTCAACGCCAGGTTGTCGAAGCCGAGCGGCCCCATGTCGCTGGGAATGCCGAGCACGCCGGGCAGCGACACTTCCCAGAACACGGTGTGCTCGGGATCGACGTCGCGCAGCGTCGGGATCAGCTTCTCGTAGAAGGGCTGGATGGTCTTCGAGTCCTGGGGCACGAACCAGTCGGGGCCGGGGAACGGCTCGTTCAGCATGTCGTAGCCCAGCACTCCCGGATTGCCGGCGAACGACGCGGCCACCTCGCGCCACATCGCCAGGTACTCGGTC
>CAZYWA010000307.1:0-9390 GCA_964650975.1 uncultured bacterium | reverse complement strand
GGGAGGCGGTACCCGCTCCACGCGGCTCTCCGACTGGCTCGACCCGCTCGGCACCGGGGAGATCGCGATCGACGGCCGCGGCGAGTGCAACCCGATCGGTGGCTGCGGCCCGAAGATCTTCGCGGACGGCTTCGAGAGCGGCGACACGTCGCAATGGAGCTACGCGACGCCGCCTTGAGTGCGGTGCCGGGGTCAACATCTGACGGAAATCCGGCCTCGTGAAGCTCGTGGCTGAGCACGCCGAAAGGCCGCTACCGGTGTGGGGAAGGGGGAGGAGTGACATTGCACTCTGGGTGTCTAAGCTACGGAGCCGTCGGTTCCCCATGGCGCAGATTTTGACGACCGGTTGTGTTTCGATCTTGGCTCCATCCAGCGGCGACGATCGCTGAGCTCATCGAACGACCGCTGCGGTTCGAGCCGACGCCGCGGGCCAACTCGGAGACAGGAGGATTCCATGAGTGACCTCGAGGAGCGGGTCGTTCAGCTCGAAACGGTGGTTGGACGTTGGCGCAATCTGACGCTCCTGCTCGCTCTCATCATGGCCGGCGTCGTCATCACCGGTGCCGCTGGCCCTGATGTGACCGAGGTGTTGCGCACCCGGCGATTGGAAATCGTGAACGGCGCCGGAAAGAACACGGTGGTGATCGACGCGGGTCAGCCGGGTGCCGGTGGATCGGTGAGTGTCGCCAACCAAAATGGCGAGGTTCGTGCGCGCTTGAGAGCCAGCCGCGGAGAGATGGGCCCCGGAGGGTTCCACACGTTGGACGTCGGCGAATTGGGCGTGACCGATCACTCCGGCGTCGTCGATGCAACACTGTCGAGCGATGACAGCGGCGCGGGTTTTCTTTCCGTCTGTCGTCTGCCCTCGAGCCCCGGCGCCGGGATCGAATGCCGGTCCGTGACGCCAGTCGGGGATCAGCCAAGTGCAGCGAGCATTCCTGAGGCGATCCAGACCCATCGCCTCGAGGTTGTCGACACCAGGGGAAAACCGCAGATCGTGCTCGAGGCGAAGGCCGAGGGTGGATCTATGGAGCTTCGCAGCCCGAGTGGCGAAGCGAGGGTCGTCTCTCGTTCGACGACAACAGGCGGCAGCGTCGACGTGACGGACGAGCGTGGCAGGAGTGCCGCTGGGTTGTGGGTCAGTAACGATGGTCGTGGCATGGTCAGCGTGCAAAACCGGAAGGTGGGATCGGTGAGCGTTGCCATGACCACGGACGAGAGCGGCGCCGGGTTCGTCAGCGTCGGCAGCGCTGAATCCGGCAATCCCCTGGTGAATTTGGACGCGACCGACACAGGGGGTCGCGTCTCGGTGTGCGACCGCCGTTCGCCGCGAGCATGCCGGACCTTGACGCCCGAGCCATCCGAGGCCAAGAGCGGCGACCAACCGAGAACAGCGCCATCACGCTGAGTGTTCGAGAAAGAGGACCCTCCCGAATCGGTACGTGGCCCTCTGGTCGAACATGTCGAGAAGCCGATCCCGGTGTCGGCCTGAGCAACGACACGATTCCGCTGCGGGAACTGACGCTGGATCTAGAAGAGCCAGAACTTGACTCGTTTCTCCGATGCAGGTGTAAAATCTTCCGCACAATCCTGCATTTCCTTCCATCGACATTGAGCGGCCTCCAGGCGGTCGCTCATCGGCGCGAAGATGATGAAACCGATAACCGTACGGTCGCAGGGATTTGCCCGGTATCTGTTTGCCGCCGTCTGCCTGGCCGCCGCCGGCACGGGATGTCCGGCAGTCTTTCAACTCTCGGTGTCCAAGGCAGGATCTGGCACGGGGACCATCGCCAGCTCACCGGCTGGGATCAACTGTGGCGCAACCTGTGCCGCGAGCTTCAGCTCGGGGACGGTGGTCATCCTGAGCGCGGCACCGTTGGTCGGGTCGACCTTTACGGGCTGGAGCGGTGGGGGCTGCTCGGGTACCGGCACGTGCCAGGTGACGGTGAATGCCGCGCTCAACATCACGGCGACGTTCGCCCTTCAGACGTTCGCGTTGTCGGTATCGGACGCAGGGCAGGGCACGGGAACCGTTTCGAGCTCACCGGCGGGGATCAACTGCGGGTCGACCTGTGTCGCAAACTTCAACTCCGGAACGGTGGTCATGCTGAGCGCGGCACCGTCACCTGGGTCGATCTTCGCGGGCTGGAGCGACGCAAGCTGCTCGAGCTCGGGTACGTGTGCAGTGACGATGAACGCGGCACAAGGCGAGACCGCACAGTTCGATATACATACGTTCCAAACGACCTTTGGTGGTCCCAACAATGACGTGGCTCTGTCGGTCCGACAGACGAGCGACGATGGCTACATCCTCACCGGATGGACGAATTCACTGGGGGCCGGCGGCTACGACTGTTATCTCGCGAAACTCGATCCGGATGGCATGCTCGTGTGGCAGAAGACATTCGGGGGATCGGGCGACGAGATTTGCCATTCGGCGCTCGAGACGACCGATGGAGGCTACATCATCGTCGGATACACGAGTTCCTTCGGTGCCGGCAGCGACGATGTCTATCTCGTGAAAACCGACTCGGGAGGAAGCTTGTTGTGGCAGAAGAGTTTCGGGGGCGCTGGGTTCGATGGCGGCTATGCGGTCCACCAGACGACGGATGGCGGTTACATCATCGCCGGCGTTTCGACCTCCTTCAGTGTTGATCTCACTGACGCCTATCTCGTGAAGACCGATTCAACCGGGAATCTCGTGTGGCAGAAGACGTTTGGTGGCCCGCTAAGTGACGGCGCTTATGCCGTCTCCGTCCTGCAGACAACCGGAGGAGACTACGTTTTCTCTGGCTACACGGGATCCTCCAGTCCCGGCATTATGGACGCCTATCTCGTGATGACCGATGCGAATGGCAACCTGGTGTGGCAGCAGACTTGGGGTGCCCCCCCCGGCGCCGCTGCGTACTCGGTCGAGCAGACCTCCGACGGGGGCTACATCGTGGGCGGCACCAGCGGCGCCGTCAGTACGTCCCCGTACCTGGCGAAGACCGATGCTGAAGGGGAGGTCGTGTGGCAAAAGACGTACGGCGGATCCGGGAACTCGCTTGGTTACTCCGCGGCTCAGACGATGGATGGGGGATACATCCTCGCTGGTTACACCCAGTCTGGCGTCCTGCCGGGCGGAGCCATCGATCTCGTGAAGACTGATTCGGACGGAAACCTGACATGGCAGAAAACCTATGCTTCAACGGCGAATAATTACGAGGTCTATTCGGTGCGGCAGACATTTGACGGCGGCTATGTTCTTGCGGGTAACTCAGTGTCGCGCACGACCGCGGGCTTTGACATTTACCTAGGGAAGACCGACACGAACGGGAACGCACCTGCGCCACCGTGACCCGGGCGGCATGCAGGACGACGCGGGTCTGGTGTCCGAGGTCCTCGCGCTGCGACAGCAACTCGCGACGTTCCGATGCAAGCGACCGCGGCCATAAGCCCAGGCTGAGCGATCGGACGTCGTGGCTCGTCGTTGGTCGGGCCTGGGACCGCGTTGAGCTGAGGTCCTTCAGGCCGTCGAGCCGGACACGGTGGTCCGCTGGCACCGCGACCTTTCCCGTCGCCACTGGCGCCGTCGATCGCAGGTGCCGCCGGGCCGGCCGCGGGTCGATCGCGAGATCCGCGCCATGGTGCGCCGCATGGCGCGCGAGAACGCGACCTGGGGCGCCCCCCGGATCCACGGCGAGCCTCTCGAGCTCGGGATCGATGTTTCGCAGCGAACCGTCTCGCGGTGCATGCCACGGCGACCCGCACCGCGGGATGTCATCGACCGTTGGATGACGTTCCTTCGTTCCTTCGGAACCCACGTCAACGCGACCGCGCGTCCGACGTCGGCGTTTCAGGTGGGGAACCCGCGAGCGGTGCCCACCCTATGGTGGAAGATCGAGATCCGACGAGCTCGACCCGAGGGGTTCGCGAGCCGCGCCGCCGTTCGAGCGCGCATTCTGCTCCATTTGTCGTCTTGGGCGGGACCTTTCCGATAGGACCTTCGAGTCCTCTCGCGCGGGCAGTGAGAGGCGAGGAGCGAGCAGATGCTCGATTTCGGGAGGGTGTTGAAGGGCCTTGCTCGGACGGGTGTGGCCATCCTCCTGGTATCGATCGCCGCTCGCCCTGCCGGTGCGACCTTTGCCGGCACGAACGGCTCGATTGCGTACGTCGACTACGACTCGGACTGCGTCCCGGCTTGCAGCCAGCTCGCGGTCTTCGTCGACGGCATCCAGAGGACGCACCCGACGCTCGGGGCAACCGCCGAGAGCGACCTCGATCCTGCCTTCTCTCCCGACGGAACGAAGATCTCCTTCGCACGGGCGTTCGGCGGCGGGAACCTGAACACGGAGCTTGCGGTGATGAACGCCGACGGCTCCGGCCTGCACACGATCCTCGACTCCGCCACGTGGATCGGGCTGCGTGGCGCCAACGTGTCGGCCGCGACCCTCTCCCATCCGGCGTGGTTGTCCGGCGGGCGCCGGATCGCGTTCGCCGTCACGACCGTGGGCTTCAACACCTACGCCAACGGCGGCATCTTCACGGTCCGTTCGGACGGAAGCGATCTGCAGCTCGTCGTCCAGAACTGGGACACCGCTTCACAAGCCATCTTCGAGCCCAGCTCCGCCCCGATCGACAAGCGGATCGCGTTCCGCTGTGGGTTCCGTATCTACGGCACGCGCTATCGCGACGACCTCTGTACCGTCGAGGCCGGCAGCGGCGAGCTGCGGCGATTGCCGATCAACCTCGACCCGTCGTATGCGGGCGCCCAGGCGCCGGTCCTCTCCAATCCGAACTGGACGCCGGACGGACAGCGGCTGATCTTCACGGCGAACTTCAACTCCTCGGACATGCCGAAGTGCGCGAACGAGTACGGCAGCTACGAGGGTCAGTACAAGCGCACCGAGATCTTCTCGATCCGCGCGGACGGCTCGGCGCTCACGCGACTCACCACGACGCCGGTCGTCTGCCTGAGCCCGCCGGTGCAGATCCAGGCAGCGACCTTCTACGACCGCGCGGTCATGTCGCCCGACGGCCGCAGCCTGATGGCCCATGCCGAACGACGCGACCCCAGCTCGAGCCAGATCGGCCTGTGGAAGCTAGACGCGAAGGGCCAGGGTGCGTCCTTCGAGCGCGCGACGAGCAACTACCCCGACGGGCTCGACTGGCAGGCATCGCCGGCGACCCTCGCCGTGACCGTGACCGACGGGCACGACCATCCGCTCGACGGGCTGCGGGTCGGCGCAGAACGTGGTCGACGGGAATCCCACCAACTACCCCGGCGGAACGTACGCGTTCGAGAACGGACCGGCCGGGAAGTTCGTGGTGCGGGTCACGCTCGTCGACGAGACCGAGCCGCAAGGCGCCGCACCGGCGTTCGACATCCGCAACGAATACGCTGACGCGCCCGCCTGGATCGAGCACCCGATCTACGTGGCCGGCACCTCGCCCGAGGACTTCCACGGCGACTTCGCCGACGGCGAGGTCTCCGATTCGAACGTCGCCGAGGAGCAGCGCATTCGTCTCGACGACCTCGGCGCCATCTACTGGCGCATGCACCAGTTCGTCGAATGGGCCAAGCGGAACCTGCAGAGCGACATGGGACCTGGCGTGCCGGTGATCGCGTTCGCCACGAAGACGCCGGCTGGGGACGGCTTCGACCAGGACGGGGCCGCGTTCTCGGCCACCTACGGCGTCCTCTACATGGGCCCCCGTCTCCCTTCGACAACTGCTCCTACTGGCAAGCCGTCGTCAGCTCGAACGGATTGCCGATCGTCACCACGACGTTCCATTTCCCGGGCGACACGACGGCGCCGGTCTCGCAAGCGCTCGCAAGCTCCTCGGTGCCGCCGGTCAACAACGACACCACGGGCTACTGGGTGGTCGAGATCGCGTGCAGCGATCCCGTGCAGGGCGGCTTCGCCTCCGGCTGCAGCCGATCCGAATACCAGCTCGACGGTGGAACGATCACGACCTACCAGCAAGCGCTCACGCTCGAGATTCCCGGCCAGCACGTCGTGGAGTTTCGATCGGTCGACGCAGCCGGGAACGTCGAGCCCTTCCACTCGATCCAGCTCGGGGTCGGCGTCGGAACCGACAGCGACGGAGATGGCTTGAGCGACACCCTGGAAGCCGTGTTCCGCACCGATCCGCACGTCGCCGACACCGACGGAGACGGTCTACTCGATGGCGACGAGATCCAGCGCGGCACCGCCCCGCTCGCCGCCGACAGCGACGGTGACGGCCTCTCGGATGGCGTGGAAGTCGCCCAGGGTACCGACCCGCTCGACGACGACACGGATCACGACGGTGCTCCGGACGGCACCGACAACTGCCCGCTCCTCGCCAATCCGAGCCAAGCCGACTCGAACGGAAACGGCATCGGTGACGCCTGCGAGATCTTCATCGACGGCTTCGAGTCCGGCGACACCGCGAAATGGTCGGCCACTCAGCCTTGAAGCGCCCTCGACTGCGCAGCCCACGCACGATCCCGAAGAGGAGCATCGACATCACGAGCCCCGCGGCGTCGCTCGACGCGGATCCTGTCCGCGCCACCGAGCACCCCCCGCCGCCGCCGCCACCACTGCTCTTCCCGGACACGGTGATGTGGCGGGTCGGCGGAGCGGGGTCGGCTTTCTGGAAGCGATCGGTGCAGGTGAAGGTCACGGTGAAGGTACCCGCAGCCGTGAAGGTGGCCTGGCCGGCCTCGGCGGTGGTGCGTGGCGCGATCCCGGATCCGTTCCCGAAGTCCCAGTGGAAGCTCATGCCGTCGGTGCCGTCCGGGTCGGAGCAGGTGCCCGAGAACGAGACCGAATCGCCTTTCTTGACCGTGACGTCGCTCGCCGGCGCCGCGATCGTGCCGTGCGGCGCCTGATCGAGCGACTGCGCGGCGGCGAGCGCGTCGACGCGACCCGACCCGAACACCGAGTCGACGCCGGGAGCGCCGAGGTCGACGGCCGAGCTGGTCATCGTGGCGGCGACGCCGGACGCACCGAGCGACGCGAAGCCCTGCATGAGCTGCGCGGCGATCCCCGCGACGTGCGGCGCCGCCGCCGACGTGCCGCGAAACGGGTTCGCCACCCTCCCGACGCCCGATGTGGTCACGTCGTCGAGTGCTGTCAGCTCGGGCTTGGCGCGCGTCTCCGGCGACGGGAAGAGGATCGTGCACGGTCCCTGGGAATCGAACGGCTCGGCGTCGACGAGGCCGGGGTCGTGGGCGTCGATCGCGTTGACCGTGATCACACCCGGCACCGCGCTCTGCGCGAAGATGCTGTCACCCGGCACGTTGAACTGCGATGGCTCGGCCGTGGTGAGGAACATCTCCACGGTCTGGGGCGCGCCCGAGATCTTGCGGATCTCGAGATCGGCGTGGCACGAGCTCGGGCCCGCGCACGGCAAGTCCATCGCCTGCACGGGGTCGTGGGTGCCCAAGAACCAGTCGGTGCAAGCGGTGGCGTTGCCCGACCCGTCGACGAGACAGGCCTGGTATTCGTCGGTCACCGATCCGAACGGATTGCCCCACTGGAGAAAGACCGCCGCGGGATTGCCGCCGGCCACGGGAATCCGGATCGGCATGCGCGTCACGCCACCGCCGAAGTCGTGCGAGTGGGTCGCGTTGCCGCTGTCGCTGAAGGTCGCCTGGTAGTGGCTTTCCGCGTCGTTTCCCGACGCCGACACCCACAGCACGCCGTTCGCCACGGCCTCCGCGGTGGCCTTCGCGATGGCACCGTCCTCGAAGTAGGGCTCGCCGTAAAACCCCACGTTGTCGACGATGATCTGCGCCCCGAACTCGGTCTGCAGCTTCTCGGCGCAGGTCACGTAGTCGGCGGTGGTGATCGCCTCGTCCTGTCCACCGCAGAAGCCGAGAGTCGCGTTCGGCACCATGTCGTGAAGGATCTCGAGCGTCGCCGTTCCCTCGTCGCCGCTGCCCGACTGCCCCACCACCTGGATGTCCGCCGGCAGCTCGCCGGCTGCGACCGAGAGGCCGATGCTGTCGATTCCGTCGGCGAGGACGCCGATCCGGATGCCCGATCCGTCGAGGCCGGCCGCGCGCAGTTCCTGCGAGTGAAGCAGCGCGTCTCCTTGCGTCACCGCCATGCGCCCGACGCCGTAGCTCGGCGGAGTGACGTGGTCGACGAACGGCAGCGCCGCGATCTCGTCGACGCGATCGAGCGGGATGCGGGCTTGCATCAGGCCCAGCTCCGGAAGCACGTGCTCGACGTACGCCCCGAGGCGCTCGAGCTCCGCGCGCGCGTACTCGTTCGTGCCGGGCGCGTGCACGTAGACCTGCACGCGGTCGTTGGTGTCGAGGTGGACGAACCGGGTCGCGAGCGGCTGGGGCTCACCCGCCCGCCAGCGATCCACCGCCGCGCGGATGCGCGCGTTCACCCGCGGAGCGGTCTCCGCATCGCGGCTCGTGGCCGCGTGGGCGGCGGCGAGGCCGATGGCGAGACACATCGCAAGAGACCCGATCGAGAGTGCGATCGCGCCGAGAGAAAGCCGGACGCTCGAGGAACGGCGCGAGACCGGGGTCCGGACGGGGAAACGCGACATGAAAGCCTCCAGTGGGTGAGCTTTGGTAGGCAAGATACCGTGGCGGCGTTCGACGATCGTGGCGGTCGTTCCCGTTCGCGCGTTGGAAGGCGCCGGTCTTGCGCGAGATCACTGAGCACGCTACCGAGGTGAGAACGCGCGCCGGGATGGCCCACTGCGCGAGATTCCAGACGAAGCAGCTCGGCTCCGTGCGCGCGCCATCGGAGCGCCGGTACGGCGCCTCCAGGGCCTCCTCGTATCGCGACCGAAGCTCAAACCGATCGATCGGGCATTCTGGCTCGTCGTCAGCCAGGCGTGGAGCCCTTGGGCTGAGGTCTTCCAGGTCGTCGAGCCGGACACGGTGGTCCGCTGGCACCGCGCCGACGACGTACCGGTTCGTTGACCGGAGTCGCGTCTCATTCCGCCGTGACCGATCAGGCGGATTTTCGGCGGCCTGTGGGCAGACATCCACCCGAGCGTTTCCGGCGATGACGGCGTCCTGTTACCTATACGTAGAGGACGCAGGCGTGGCGAAGACGACCGCGCTCCGGGCAGATGCAGAACAGATTACAGCGGTCGCGGACATGCCGTACGGCGATCGGCAGGGTGGCGTGATGGACTCGCATGGCAATCTGTGGTGGCGCGGTGGGCGCCATGATCGCGCGATCTTAACTCACATCGTGAAGGAGGCTTTCGTGGTCCGTCGACTCGTTGGGTTCGTCCTGGCTTTCGTGGGTCTCTCATGCGTTCCTGCTCACGGTGCGTGCACGGCGCAGGTGGTGGGCAATCAGTTCGTCATCAACGACTGCGACGTCGTGATCAGTGGCGGCAACCTATTCGTCCAAAACGGCATGGGTTCGACCGCCACCACGA
>CAZYWA010000306.1:0-9442 GCA_964650975.1 uncultured bacterium | reverse complement strand
CGCGAAGTCGCAGACCTACTCCTGCTCTTGCGCCTCGACATTATAGGGGTGGCCGAGGGGCGCCGTCCAACCGGCGTCAAGAGGGCCCGCGAGACGATCGGAGACGTTTCAGCCGCGCCGGGCGATGGCCAGGATCTTGTTCCGAGGCGGCAGCCGCTCGAGCCAAGCGTCGGCCAGGGGCGACAGCAGGCTTCGCATCGCGGCGGGGATGGCGGCCGTCCGTAGATACCAGGACCCAGGATAGGAGTAGTCGGCGGTCAGCTCCAGGCTGCGCACGGTGAATCCCTCGGCTTCCAGCAGACAACGCAGGTCCGAGCGCCGAAAAATCTGCAGGTGAAGCAGGTTGTAACGGTGCCGGGCCGCCACCGAGAGCCGGCCCCGCGAAAGCCGGGCGAGCCCCAGTGCCAGCCGGTGCAGCACCGCCTCCCGGGACGGCGTCGTGAGCGCCAGGAGCCCGCCGGATACCAGCATCGACCCGGCGCGACGCAACAGCGCGCGCGGGTCCGCCACGTGCTCGAGCAGGTCCCAGATCGTGATCACGTCGAAGGCTCGGCCGTTCCACGACGTCTCGAAGATCGTGTCGGGTGAAAGCTCGATGCCGTAGGTTCGCTGCGCGTGTGCGCGGGCGGTGCTCGAGAGCTCGGCGCCGGCCACCTCTCCCCCGAGGCCCTTCACGAGGCCCAGGAAGCCGCCGCCACCCGCGCCGACGTCGAGGAACTTGAGACCCTGGATCCGTCCGTCGGGCACCACGCTCTCGAGCAGCGTGCGGAAGCGCGGCGATCGCGCCGGCTCGAACGCCTCGTAGTCCGATCCCTCGCTCAGCACCCGTTCATAGAGCTCGCGCGCGCTGGGATCGTCGTAGCTCTGACTGACGAACGGCATCCGGCACAGGCCGCAGCGCACCACCTCGACGCACGCGTAGGGGAGAGAGAGGTAGCTCGCCGGCGCCGGTTCGCCGCAGAATTTGCAGTGAGTGAGGCGTTCGATTCGCATGGGCGGGCCGCCGGTGAGAGTGGGGGCGCATGCTATAAGCTCGCCCCCGCGGCTGCCAGGGGCCACGAGGCGCGGCTGTCCGGAGCGGCGCGCTCGATCCTCACGACGAACGGCGCGCCCGCACCGACATGCTCGACTTCCTGCGGTACTTCGTCTCGTCCTCGCGGGTGCGGTGGGCCGATCCGCACGGCGCGGGGCCGGTGGGCTACGTGCTGGCCGCCCTGTGCGCCGCACTCGCGTCGCTGGCGATCGCCGGGTGGCTGTTGCGACGACGCTCCGGCCGGCTGCGCGCGACGGTGGCGACGGCGGGGCTGCTGACGAGCGCCGTGCTCGCGACGTCGGGCTGCGTGCGCCTCTGGTTCGACCTCGCCACCGCGATCCCTGGCATCGCCAGATTCGCGCTCGAATCCGGCGGCGAGCTGCTTGCCCTGGGCTCGGGCGTGCCCGTCGGCTTGCCGGACGGGCCGGTGGCGCTGGTGCGTCGCGACACGATGGACCGCAAGGATCTGATGACGTGGCTGGCGGAGGGCGATCGATTGGTGGTCGCGCGCGCCTCGACCCTCGACCGCCTGTCGCTGCTCAATCGCCTGGGGATCGTCTGGGAAGGGGCGGGTCTGGTCGTGGCGTCGCGCGAGACGCCCTGGTACTGGCGCCGCCCGATGGTGACCTGGGTCGGGCCAGAGGACGCGGAGCTGGTGTGGGAGACACCCGACGCCGAGGTCGGCAAGGTGCTGGTGCGGGGTCCGGCGCGGCGCCGGTGGCTGATCGAGGAGGCGGCGCCCCGCAAGGTTCACCACGCGCGCGTGGAGGGGCTCGACCCCGCGACCGTTTACCTCTACCGCCTGGTCAGCAGCGCGGTACCCACCGAGTCGGAAGGGGCGTTTCGCACGCTCCCGGCTCCAGGATCGCCGGAACCGCTCCGGTTCGCCGTGATCGGGGACTCGGGCGGCGGTCATTCGGTGACTCGCAAGCTGGTGCGCCGCATCGACGAGTTCGAGCCGGATTTCGTGCTGCACGTCGGAGACCTGGCCTACGACCGCAGCTCGCAGGCGAGCCTCTACGACCAGTTTTACGGTCCCTTCGAGGAGCTGACCGCGCGCATCCCGGTGTGGTTCGTCCCCGGCAACCACGACGTCCTCGACGGCGGGCGCGATCTCGCGTCGTTCGTCGCCCTCGAGCCGGAGAGCGACATGGCCGTCCACTACCAGCGTTTGCTGCGTACGGCCGGGGTGATGGTGGCTTCGGTCAACTCGAACGCACCGCCGCTGCCCTTCGGCGCCACGCGACGCGCGTTCCTCGCAGCGATGCGCGACGAGCGGAACCCGCCTTGGTGGCGGATCGCGTTTTTCCACCATCCTCCGTTCGCCGGTGAAGGGCGGGGCCGGAACCAGGTGGTTTACGCGGTGCTCCACCCGCTCTTGGTCCGATCCCACGTCGACGTCGCGTTCGCGGGACACTCGCACAATTACCAGCGCTCGCGCCCGATCGGGCTCTTCCGGCCCGATCCCGGCGGCGTGCGGTACGTCGTCTCGGGCGGTGGAGGTGGCGAGCTGCGCGAGCCGACGGCCGATCCCGAGATCGAGGTGGCGGACGAGGTCCACCACTTGCTGCGCGTCGTCACGCAGGAGGGCCGGTTGTGGCTGGAGGCGATCGACGAGACCGGCGCGGTGCTCGATCACGTGGTGCTGGCGCGCGACGCGCCGCACGCGACGGTGCGCGAGGAGCCGTGGTCGGAGCCGCCTGCCGACCAGCGCCCGAAGCTTCCCGCGCTCGACACCGGAGCGGGAGCAGAGTGAGAGACCGCGCTCAGCCGCCCGGCGCGACGCCCCCCCGGGCTTCCAGCGCGGGACGGATGCGCTCCATGATCTCCGCGATCTGCGTGCTCTGATTGAGCACGTAGAAGTGGATCCCCGGCACGCCTTCCTGTAGCAGCTCGCGCGCTTGCGCGGCGGTGTGCTGGACCGCCAGCTCGTGGACCTTCCCGGGCTGGTCGCGCACCGCCTCGAGCGCCGCCGCGAGTGACGCCGGGATCTTCGAGCCGCACATCGAGGTGATCCGCTTGATCTGGTCGACGTTCAAGATCGGCATGAGGCCGGGGACGATGGGTTGTGTGATGCCCGCCGCGCGGCAGCGCTCGACGAAGCGGCGGTAGTCGCCGTTGTCGTAGAAGAGCTGCGTCACCACGACATCCGCTCCCGCATCGGTCTTGCGCTTCAGATTTTCGAGATCGACCGTCGCGTCACGCGCCTCGACGTGGACCTCGGGATAGCCGGCCACCGCGATGCCGAAGTCGGTGTGCTGGCGCAGATGTCCGACCAGCTCGTTGGCGTAGCGGAAGCCACCCGGGACCGGACGGAACTCGGTTTCGCCCTGGGGCGGATCGCCGCGCAGAGCGACCACGTTGTCGATTCCCGCGTCACGGATCTCGGCGACGATCCGGGCGATCTCGCTCTGGGTCGCGCCGACGCACGTGAGATGGTGGGCCACGTCCTTCCCGTAGTGGTTGCGGATCCGGGACGCGATCTCCAGTGTGCGCTCGCGAGTCGAGCCCAGCGCACCGTAGGTCACGGTCAAGAACGACGGGCCGAGCTCGAGCAGCCGGGGCAAGCGCTCGTCGAGATCGGCGAGTCCCTTCGGCGTCCTGGGAGGGAAGAGCTCGAACGACACCACCGGACGCGAGGTGCGGAAGAACTCGGGCAGCTTCATCGGGTCTCGTGGGATGCGAGGATGGGGCGGCTCGGCCCGGTGGATCCGGACGGCGGCTCGCTAGTTAGCATCGACGCTCGCGGCCGGTCTAGGCCGCGGCGCCACCGGGGCGCGCTAGAATCCCGGCCGCTGGCGCCGCCGTCGCGGCGTCCTCGCGGCGGCACCACACCATGGAAAACGCTCCCACGCCGGAGGTCATACGTCGAGAGAGCGTGTGGCTCTCGGTGGTCATCCCACTGCGCAACGAAGCGCAGAACGTCGAGAGCCTGATCCGCGAGATCGACCGGGCGCTCGCCGAAAGTGGTGCGTACGAGGTGGTCTGCATCGACGACGGCAGCAGCGACGCGACCCCTGACCTTCTGGCGCGTCTCGCTGACGAGTTCCCCCGTCTTCGCCCGCTCCGCCACGCGACATCGGCTGGCCAGAGCACCGCCGTGTCGAGTGGTGTGCTGGCGGCGCGTGGCGGGTGGATCGCCACCCTCGACGGGGATGGCCAGAACGATCCCGCTGATCTGCTCCCGATGCTGGCGGTGGCCCGGGCCGAGCGCGAGCGAGGCGGCGGTCCGATCCTGGTGGCGGGGCGGCGGCGCCGGCGGCGCGATTCGTGGGCGAAGCGCATGGCGTCGCAGGTCGCGAACGCGATCCGCAGCCGCATCCTGGGAGACGCCACCGCCGATACCGGTTGCGGGCTCAAGGTGTTCGAGCGCGACGCGTTCCTGGGCGTTCCGCACTTCGACCACATGCACCGGTTCTTGCCGGCGCTCTTCCTGCGCCAGGGCGGCCGCGTGATCTCGGTCGACGTGAACCATCGCGAGCGCCGCGGCGGCCGATCGAACTACGGTGTCTTCGATCGGCTGTGGGTCGGGATCGTGGACTTGCTGGGAGTGTGGTGGCTCAAGCGACGGGCGTGCCGCGCAACGGCGGTGCCCCTCGAGTCCTCGACGAATTCTCGGCTTCCACTCGCGAGCTCGCCCAGCGCAGCCACTCGCTGAGCACCACCAGCGTCCAGAGCGTGCGGCCGTGGTCGGCGCGGCGGCTCACATGCTCGTCGAGCAGCGTGCGGGCCGCGCGCGCATCGATTCCGATGCGGCCCAGTTCGGCACCGAGCTTCTCTTCCGCCCAGCCTCGCAGCGGGCCACGGAACCACGCCGCGACCGGGACCGAGAGTCCGCGCTTGCGGCGATGCACCACCGACTTCGGCAGGTAGCGCTCCGCGTAGCGCTTGAGGAACACCTTGGTTTCGAGGCCACGAACCCGATCGCGCGGCGGCAGCGTGGCGGCGAAGTCGAACACGTCCCGGTCGAGAAAGGGTGCCCGGAGCTCGAGCGCCGACTGCATGCCGGCCCGGTCGGCCTTGGTGAGCAAGCCCTCGGCGAGCGTCGTCTCGAGGTCGAATCGCTGCAGCCGATCGAGCACCGCGCCGGCCTCGGCGGGGTCTCGAGCGGGCGGCGGCGCCTGGCTGGGGTCGAGGCCGAGCCGCGCCACGACGGTGGGTGGCACCGACGCGGTCCAAAGCAGATGGCGGGCGAGCGGCTCTAGCTCGATTCCGTCGACGAAGCGGCGCAGCAGGAAGGAGAGCGTCACCTTGCGCTCGCTGGTCGGCCAGCGCTCGATGGCGGTGCGAACCCACCGGCGCAACACCTGGGGCAGCGCCAGATAGGTGTCCGCCAGGCCCGCGCCCATGTACGTGGGATAGCCGCCGAAAAGCTCGTCGCCGCCCTCGCCGACCAGCGCAACCGTGACGTCGCGAGCCGCGCGCCGTGCCAAGAGCGCGGTCGGCACCCACGCTGGGTCCGCGAGCGGCTCGCCGACGCACGCCACCAGCCTCTCCACTTCCGCGGGAAACCCCTCGGGCTCGATCTCGACGGTGTCGCAGGGGATCCCGAGCTCCGCGGCGACTCGCCGCGCCCAGTCGGATTCGTCGTACGACGCTTCCCGGAAGCGGATGCTGAAGGCTCGCAGCGGTATCCGTGGATGCACCTGGCGCGCGACTGCCGCGACCAGCGACGAGTCGAGCCCGCCGCTCAGGAAGACTCCGCACGGTACGTCGACGTCGGCCTGGCGCCGAACCGCTTCGCGAAAGATCGTGTCGAACCGATCGGCGTCGGGCGGCTTCCGGCTGGCGCGTCCGATGGACCACGACCAGTAGCGGCGGCGCGCCGTGCCCGCCGCGTCGAAGGTGACCAACTCCCCGGGCCCGAGCTTGCGGATCTCGCGAAAAGGCGAGCCAGGCGCGATGAAGCAGCCGCGCCGCACGTAGCCGGCGAGCGCCGCCGGATCGAGGGAGAGCGACAAGGACGGATCGGCCGCGAGCGCCGCGACCTCGGAGGCGAACACCAGCTCGTCGCGCTGCTGCGCGTAGAAGAGCGGGCGCTCGCCTGCCCGGTCCCGTGCCAGGATCAGCCGCTGGCTGCGCGGATCCCAGATCGCGAGCGCGAAGTTGCCGGCCAGCTCGTCGACGAGCCGCTCGCCCAGCTCCAGATAGAGGCCCGGCAACACGGCCACGTCGGTTGCGGCCGGAACCGGTCGTCCGCGCTCGGTGAGCCAGCGCTTGAGGTCGGCATGGTTGTCGATCTCGCCGTTGCACACGGCGACCACGCCCGACTCGGGATCGACGAGCGGCTGGCGGCCGTCGAGCCCGCCGCGGACCGACAGACGGGTCGCACCGAGCGCGGCATTTCCGTCGGCACGCAGACCGGCATGATCGGGCCCCCGGTGCTCGAGCGCGCTCATCATCGCCTCGACCCGAGATCGGTGAGGCTCGACCTCGCGGGACGATCCCGCGAGCACCACTCCGGCTATCCCGCACACGGCGTCAGCTCTCGGCCGCCGGCACCCGCACGCCCCACCAGCCAGGCGCGATCTCGATGGGGGTGAGGGTTCGGGATCCGAGGAGCGCCGCGAGCGCGGGATAGCGTCGCCAGTAGGTGAGCAGGTAGACCGGTTCTCGGCGGCTCTCGAGCCAGCGATCGGCTTCGCCGGCGCGGATCATCTGCTCCGGCCATGCCGCGCTGGACCGGAGCGAGTGCATCACGTAGTTGCTGGTGGTCTCGTGCCCGTCCTCGGTGATGAGCCCCACCGTGCGATGCAGGTAGAAAGGCAGCCCGGGGGGAAGCGAATGAACGCATACCACGTACGCCGAACCCGCCTCGCGGGCGACCGCCTCCGCGATGTCGCGCGCGCTGGACGCGCTGGTGTACCGCCTGAGGGCCGGAAAGCAGAGCGTCAGCAAGGAGATGGGAACCACGACCACCACCAGCGCCGCGGCGGCGAGCCGGCGCTTCGCGTAAGCCCGGCCGGCGAGAGCGGCGAGCGCCGCGAATGTCACGGCGAGGGGCGCGAAGAGCGGTGCCAGGCGCACGATCTCATAGTTCCGCTTCCCCAGCACGCGCTCCCAGATCCCGACACCGAGGAGGCTCGAGCTTAGGCCCAGTACCGCGCCGATCCCTGCCGCGGTCGCGAGCCCGAGCAGAGCCCGGAACAGGATCCGCTCGCTCCGCGAGTGATCGCCCGCGAGCGCGCGGTCGACCAGCCGCGCGATCAGCACTCCGGCCGCCAGCACGGCGGTGAGCACGTAGCCGGCGAGCTTCGAGTGGGATGCCGAGAAGAACGCCCCGACCACCACCGTCCACACCAGGAACAGGCGGTCGGGACGCTCGAGCCGCGCGCGGCGGGTCCAGGCGAGCCAGATTGCCTCGGGAACTGCCGCGCTCCACGGCAAGAGCCCGACCGCCATGACCGGCAGATAGAAGTAGAACGGCTGGGTGCGATGGAATGCGTCGGTGGTGAAGCGCTTCAACGATTCGTCGATCAGCCCGTAGTGCGCGAAATCCGGCCGCTCGATGCAGGCCGCGACGAACCAGGGCAGCACCACCGCGAACAGCACCCCGAGCTGCCGCCCGCCCACGACTCGCCGCGCGGCTGCGCCCCGGCCGTCGACGAGGAAGAAGATCGACAGCACCAGGAGCGGCAACGCGAAGCCCACGGGGCCCTTGACCAGGGTGGCGACACCGGCCGAGAGCGCCGAGGCCGTCGCCCACCGGCGGCACGGCGTCGGGCCTTCCTCGGCCAGATAGCCGGCGAAGATCGAGATCGAGACGCACAGCGCGAGCGGCATGTCGAAGATCACGGTCCGCGCGAGGACCACGTAGAGCGGGGCGGTACCCACCACGGCCACCGCCAGCGCCGCGACCCGGGACCCGTAGACGCGGCGACAAAACCCGTAGGCGGCGGCGAGCAGCGCCGTGGCGGCGAGCGCCGAGGGAAGCCGCGCGGCTGCTTCGTTCCGCCCCAGCGAGGCAAACGAGAGCGCCACGGCGCGGAAGAAGATCGCCGGCTTGTCCATGTAGGGCAGGCCGTCGAAGCTCGGCACGATCCAGGCGCCTCGATCCAGCATCTCGCTCGCCACACCCGCGTTTCGACCCTCGTCCGGGTCGAGCAGCGGCAGGCTGCCGAGCCGGCCCCAGATCGTGAAACCGGCGAGCGCCACGCAGGCCGCCACGAGCCACGCGGGCAGCGCGCCGCGAGCGGGGACCGCCGCGTCCGCCGTCACGGGCCCGGTGCTCGCGCTCGTGCGTGTGCTTGGTGCGCTGGGATCCAAGGAGCCTCGCGACTCGGTGACGTGGGACGGAGCAGCGTCGCGGAACGCGCGGCCGAGATCGCCGGTGCGCGACGGAATCGCAAACCATAGCCGTGAGCCCTCGGCACGCCTAGCTTTTCCAGGTCGGCGGCGGTGGCGATCGTCATCGACTCGTCATCTCCCGACTGGCGGAAGAGGGAAACGGTGCGCGCTGCGCTTTCTTGACTCGACTTCGACGCCTGGTATGCTCGCGCCCGGTTCTGGTTTTCGACGGAACCGATCCCATAGATGCGAAGCAGAAACGCACTGGACGCCTTCGGGCCCGGTGAATCGGGCGATGAGGGTGGCGCCCCCGGTGTGCGCGCCCTCGGTGGCAGGAGATGGTCCTGAAGCGAGTCGCCGTGATCCCGGCTCGCTGGGCCTCGACACGACTTCCGGGAAAGGCGCTCGCCACCATCGCGGGCCGGCCCATGATCCAGCACGTCTGGGAACGCGCCCGCCAGGCCCGCTCGATCGACGAAGTGTGGATCGCTACCGATGACGAGCGGATCGCCAGCACCGCGCGCGGATTCGGTGCGATCGTGAAGATGACCTCTCCGGACCACGCCTCCGGGACCGACCGTGTCGAGGAAGCGGTGCGTGGGAGTGCCGCCGAGATCGTGGTGAACGTGCAAGGCGACGAGCCCGCGCTCGATCCCCTCGAGCTCGATCGGGTGATCGAGACGCTGGGTGCCGAGGACCGCGCCGGCGCCGTCGAGGTCGCGACGCTGGCTTTTCCGATCACCGACGACGCCCTGCTCGCCGACCCGAACGTGGTGAAGGTGGTGACCGATCGAGCGAGCCGCGCGCTCTATTTTTCGCGAGCCGCGATCCCGTTCGATCGCGCGCGCGGCGGGAGCGCCGGTCCGCTGCACCGCGGCCACGTTGGCCTCTACGCCTTTCGCCGTGGCGCTCTCGAGCGCTTCGTGGGCCTGCCACGGGGGCCACTCGAGTCGCTCGAGTCGCTCGAGCAGTTGCGTTTCCTGGAGAACGGCATTGCCATCGGAGTCGGAGAGACCTCGCACCGCACGATCGGCGTGGACACACCCGAGGATCTGGAACGGGTCCGCGCCCAGATCGGCTGACACGGGAGAGCGATGAAGCCCAAGTTCGTGTTCGTGACAG
>CAZYWA010000305.1:0-9480 GCA_964650975.1 uncultured bacterium | reverse complement strand
TATTCAGCTCATTCCAAAGGCTCATGAGCTAATGCCGGTCGAGCCGGGAGTGGTCGATCTGCTGGTGGTGGTGCAGGAAACCTGGACCTTCCAGCCCCAGTTCAATCTCGCCGGCGGCGGCGGGCAGGTGGTGGGCACCGCGGGCCTGCAGGAGAACGACTTCCTGGGCCTCGGGAAGCAGATGCAGGCCTTCTACACCCACGACGTCGAGCGCGATCAGCTGCAGTTCGCGTATCTCGACCCGCGCATCCTCCGCTCCCGCTACACGACCTCGCTCGAGTACGACCAGCTCACCGACGGACGGTTCCGCTACGCTTCGCTCGAGCAGCCGTTCTACTCCTTCGACACGACATCGAGCTACGGCGGCACCGCGTGGGACAACTCGCGCACCGACCATCTCTACGATCGCGGATCGGTGATCCGCGAGTGGCGGCACCTCGAGCAGGACGTCTCGGCTCAGGTTGGGCTGCGAATCGACGACGCGGGGCCCGTGGCGCATCGGCTGTTGCTCGGATACCACTACCACGAGGACAACTTCGTGGAGGCGGAAGCCGAGCCGGCGACCGCCTTACCGGAGGACCGCCGTCGCAGCGGCTTGACCCTCTCCTGGGTGTGGCTCGAGGACGAGTACATCACGCGCCGCAACGTGCGATCCTTCGGCGTTCAGGAGGATTTCCCGCTCGGCTGGCAATCCACGTTGAGCTTCGGCGTGCAGCCCGAGATCCTCGGCTCGTACCACGATGGTCAGTCGTTCGGCGCCACCTGGCATCGCGGCCTCTCCTCCGAGACGTTCGTGGCGCTCGCCGACCTCGGCGTCACGTCGCGAATCCGCGACGCCGACACCGAGAACCTGGTGGGCCAGTGGGCGATCGAGGCCTACTACACCGGCCTTCCCCGCCAGACGCTGGCGCTCGGCTGGAAGGGCGAGGCCTCGCACGATCGCGATCCGGAGGCTCGCTTCGTGGTGGGCGGCCTCAACGGGCTGCGCGGCTACCCGGATCGCTTCGTGAACGGCGACGGTGGCACGCTGCTGCACGTCGAGGATCGAGTGTTCATCTGGGACGGCATCCTCGGCGTGGCCTCGCTCGGCGCGGTGGGCTTCTACGACGCGGCCCTCCCCATCGACGAGAGCGAGCCGGTGCAGATCGCCGAGATCAAGCAGGCCGTGGGAGTCGGCCTTCGGCTGGGACTTCCGTCCTCGGCCATCGGCAAGGTCCTGCGCCTGGATCTGGGGTTCGCGCTCAACTCGACCGACGGTGCCTCCCGTCTCAATCTTTCGTTCGGAACGGGGCAAGTCTTCGATCTGCCCACGGCGCTGAATTGAGCGAACTGGGAGCCCCGCGAAGGAGATGCCGGTGAGCGATCTTCCCCCCCAAGGCTGGGAACCGTTCGAGCGCAAGATGCGCGACGCCGCGCTCCCCGCGCTCGCGATCCGCTCCTTCCGGCACGCCTACGGTCTGCTGCGCTCGGGCGCCAAGCTGGTGGTGGCCGAAGCGGACATCGAGCCCGTTGCCGAGGTCCCGACGCTCGGCTCGCTCGCCGGCTACGTCGCTCGTGGCCGTGAGGTGCTGGGCCGGGTGGCGCTGGTCAAGCTGAACGGCGGCCTGGGGACCTCGATGGGTCTCAAAGGACCCAAATCGTTGATCGAGGTTCGCCCCGGTCTCACCTTCCTCGACGTCGTCGCCCGCCAGGTCGGCGCGCTCGCGGCGCAGCACGGAGCACGGGTGCCGCTGGTGCTGATGAACAGCTTCCACACCGAAGACGAGAGCCTCGAACGTCTACGCGCCTATCCCGACCTGGCCGGACCGGTGCGCTCGTCCTTCCTGCAGCACAAGGTTCCGAAAGTCGACGCCGAGACGCTGGCACCAGCGGTCGCCGCGCAGGATCCCGAGCTCGAGTGGTGTCCTCCCGGCCACGGAGATCTTTACGCCGCCATCGTGACGTCCGGCATCCTGGACGAGCTCGAAGCGGCCGGCATCCGCTGGATCTTCGTTTCCAACGTCGACAATCTGGGCGCGGTGCTCGATCTCGCGCTGCTCGGATACGTCGCCAGCGAATCGGTGCCGTTCCTCATGGAGGTGACGGAGCGCACCGCGGCCGATCGCAAGGGCGGCCACCTCGCTCGGTTGCCCGGCGGCAGGCTCGCCCTGCGCGAGATCGCCCAGACTCCTGCCGAGGATCAGAGCGCGTTCCAGGACATCGCCCGCCACCGGTTCTTCAACACCAACAACCTGTGGCTCGATCTCGCCGCGCTGCGCGGACTACTCGCACACCAGGACGGGATCGTTCCTCTGCCGGTGATCCGCAACGAGAAGACCCTCGATCCGGCCGACCCGCGCTCGGCGCGCGTGATCCAGCTGGAGACCGCGATGGGGGCCGCGATCGCTTCCTTCGACGGCGCGCGCGCCGTCGCCGTGCCGCGGGAGCGATTCGCGGCGGTCAAGACCTGCTCCGATCTTCTGGTGGTGGGTTCCGACGCGTACGTGGTGAACGAGAGCTTCCACGTGGTTCCGAACCCGGAACGCACCGGCGCGGCACCGCTCGTCGACCTCGATCCCGCGTTCTACAAGCTCTTCCAGGATTTCCGCGCTCGATTTCCCGGGGGAGCGCCGTCGCTCAAGGCGTGCGACGGGCTGACGGTGCGTGGAGACGTGCTGTTCGAGGGCGGCGTCGAAATGGTCGGCGCGACCGAGGTTCGAAACGCAGGCACCGCTCAAGCGCGCGTGCCCGCCGGGAGCCGGCTCACCGGCCACGTCGAGCTCCCCGGGGACTGAGGACCTTCCGGTCCGGCCGGCCCGCTCAGCTCGCGATCTGGTCGGCGAAATCGTCGATCAGGGCTTCGCCGCTCTCCCCGGCGCGCTTGCGGGCCTCCGCGAGCGATACCCGGGCCGAAAATCCGTAGACGTCCGGGATCAGCGTGATCCCGAGCCACACTGGCTGCCCGTCGTGATCGAAGCGAAGCACGCCGGTCTCGCGGCGTGCGGGACCGGCGGTCTGGCGCAGCGACGCCCGGGTGCGGAAGCACGACATCACTTCCGTGAACACCGAGCTGTGAACGCCGCCCAGATCGAATCCGCCCTCTTCCGCCTCACCTCGAACGCGCAGCCCGCGCGGCGTCATCCGGACCATCAACGACTCCGCTCCGCCCGCGAGCGCCTCCGCGATCCATCCGTCGACCACCGATTCGATGGAACGGCGGCGATCGGAGTCCGTCGAAGGTGCGCCGCCGGCTCGCGCGTCCGTGGCCGGCGCCGGCGAAGCACGCACGCCGAGCCGCGGGTAATAGCGATCCAGGGCGCTCGCGATGGATGGATCGGCGGCGAGCCAGGCTTCCACCGGATGCCCGGTCGCGGCCTGGATCTCGCGTAGCGCGCGAACGTTGTTCGGATCCGAGGTGGCGATCACCAGATGCCCGTTCTGTATCGCGATCGGAATCGCGTTCGCCTGCCGCGCGGTGTCGGTGGGTAGCATCGCGATCAACCGTGGGTCGAGCTCCGCATCGCCGATCAAGATGGGCCGGGTGCGGAGCTGCGTGGCCATGAGCCGCAGGAACTCGCGCTCCTCGATGTATCCGAGCCGGATCAAGAGCGAGCCGATCCGCCCGCCGTCGTCGCGCTGCCACCAGAGTGCCCGCTCGACGTGCGCCGGCCGCACCAGTCCTTCCTGAACCAGGATCTCGCCGATCTTCCGCATGAGCCGGTTGCGCTCCTCCCGCCGCGAGCCGAGGCGCTCGCTGGGCCGCACTGGGGCGAGCTCTGTGCAAGACCAGGGCCACGGGCGGCTCACCGGATGTATCGGAAGTCACGCCCTTTGTTTGAACCGCCCTCGGCGAATCAGCGATGCTCCGTCAAGTCTTTGTCTCGCCGCCTCGCCGCATGACCTCGGAGCGGTCCGCGATCCTCCCGAAACGCCTCGTCATCGACCGCGGCGCGCTGGCCGAGGTGCTGGCGCTCTTCGCGCTGGCGCTGGTCCTGGTGCGCCTCAGCGATTCGGCTGCCAGCGGACATCCGACGATCCGGGGGCTCGTGCCGCCACTGGTGTGGATCTATCTTCCCCTGGCGACGCTGCTTCTGCGACGGCGAAACCCCTGGGCCTACGGCCTCGATCTCGGCGACTGGCGGGGCGCGCTTCGCGACGCCGCCCTGGCCCTGGTCGCGGTGCTGCCGCTCTACCTCGTCGGACATTACGTGTTTCAGGGCGTGATCCGGGGATACAGGTTCCATTTCCGCATTCCTGCGGCGCTCACCAACGACGTGCTCGGCAATCTTCTCGGGGTGGCGTTCCCCGAGGAAGCCTTCTTTCGCGGCTATGTCCTGGGCCGGCTGGAGGACGCGCTGGGGCCGGACCGTCGCTTCCGGGGAGGGCGGCTCGGGCCGGCGGTGGTGATTTCGGCCGTGCTGTTCAACGCCGCGCACCCGCTCGCCGGTGGACACTGGTGGCAGGGGAACGTGCCTTTCGGCTTGCTGCTCGGCTGGCTGAGAACGCGCCGCGAGAGTCTGGTGGCGCCGGCGCTGGTGCACGGCCTCACGAACGTCGTGTTCGGGTGGGCCGAGCTGTGCTTCAGCCGGTGACGGGCTCCGGACGCCGCGTCCGGCACGCCGCTCGGTTCGACGCTTCACAGGCTCTCAGTCGATGTAGCCGAGCGCGCGCAGCCGCTCCCGCGATTGCTCGTCCGTGTGCAGCGCCCCTTCCCCGCCTCCCCCTTGCGCCGAGTCGAGCGAGCTCACCCAGTCGCGGAGCTGCTCGGCGAGGGCTTGCTCTTCGCCGTGGCCCTGGCCCGCCAGGTCGTGGGTTTCGCCGGGGTCGGCGGCCAGATCGTAGAGCTCGTTCCGGCCGTCGCTGCCGCCCACGAGCTTCCACGAGCCGCGCACCAGCGCACGCAGGGTGCGGTCGAAGCGGGCGAGTGCCGGACCGGCCTCGCGGCCGGACAGGGCGAGCTTCTTGGCCAGCATCTTGAGCACCGCGACGGGACGGTGATATTCGCTGACCGCGAACCGCCGGCCCGGGATCTCGCCTCGGGCGATCGCGGCCAGATCTCGAGGTGATCGCTCGCTGGACGGGTCCTCGCGGTCTCCGGCGGCGGCCAGCACCGTGGCGAACACGTCGTGGAGCTGGACCAGCTCGGGCACGCGAGCACCTCGCGGGAATCCGGGCCCAATGGCCAGCAAGGGAATCCGCGTGAGCGTCTCGTAGACGCACAGCTGGTGGTCCATGAGACGGTGCTCGCCGATGTTTTCGCCGTGATCGGCCGCCACGATCAGGAGGGTCCGGTCCCAGGCCCCCGAGCGGCGCAGCGCCGCGACGATCTCGCCCACACGCGAATCGACGTAAGCGATCTCGCCGTCGTAGAGGCGGCGAAGGCCGTCGAGCTCGGCGTCGCTCACGTCGACGGTGCCGAGCATGTAGTCGAGGAACCGGTTTCCGTAGACGTCCACGTCGGGCGGCTGCCGTCCCTCCAGGAATCGGCTCCGGAACGGCTCGGGAGGCGCGTAGGGCGCGTGCGCCTCGATCAGGTTCACGAACAGGAAAAAGGGCGAGCCGTCGCCGGCATCGTGGATCCAGCCCGTCACCGCGCGCGTCGACTCGCGGGCGCCCTCGTCGGGCTCGTAGCCGGCGAGACGGGCGAGCGCGCGAGGCAGGCTCAGGACGGTCCAGGTACCGCTCCGCCAGCTCTCCAGGAAGCGATCGAAACCCTGATCGAGATTGCTGGTCGGACCCACCATGGCGTTTCCAGAGGCCGCCCAGGTGCGGTACCCGAGCGCCCGGAGACGCTCGGCCAAGGTGGTTCGCGCATCGTCGAGCCAGAAGTGCTCGCCCGTGGCGCCGTGCTCGCTCGGGTAGAGCCCGGTGAAGAGCGACGCGTGCGACGGGAGCGTCCACGACGACGTCGAGTAGGCGCGCTCGAACACCGTCCCGTCCCCGGCGAGGGCCAGCAGGTTGGGCGTCGTGGGACGCGCGTAGCCGTAGAGGCTCGTGTGATCCGGGCGCACGGTATCGAGCACGATCAGCACCACGTTCGGTGCTCCGGAAGGAGCCTTCGGGCGCGGCGGCGCCGCTCGCTCCACGGGCGGCGGCGCTGGGTGCGGCACTAGCAGCAATACCAGGGTCGTGAGCACCAAGGTTGCGCCCAGACCGCGCCGCGTCCGTCGGCTTCGGATCCAGCGCGTCGCCCGTGGACGGGTGATCCAGTCGCCGAGCAGCAACCACAAGCGGTGCAGGCCCCAGCAGAGGAGCGCGTAGGTCGAGAGGCGCACCGCCAGTGGCACGCGCAAGAACCAGCCGGGGTTTTGCGCGGTCTCCGGATGTCGCGAAAGTGCCAGGTCCGAGGCGACCCACCCCACGAGCGCTCCGAGCGCGAGGATCGAGCACAGCACTCGGAGCGGCAGCAGTGCGCCGGGTGCCGCGCGATCCGGCCGGCGCCAGAGCGCCAGGCCCAGGATCACACCCCACGCGAGCCCGATCAGCGCCCCGACCGCGGCGTACCCCAGTCCCGCCCAGCCGACGGCGCGCAACGTGACCAGCGCCCCCGCCCCGGCCGCCGGGCCGGCGGTCTTGAGCGCCCACCGCGCTGCGCCCCACCAGAAGCCGGCCTCTCCCAGTCCCCAGACCAGGAAGCAGGCCGCACCGAGAGCGGCCGCCAATGCCACCACCCTTCTCACGGGTCCACCTTGCGGCAGATGACCCCCGTTTCAGGCCACCAGTCGCCCTGCGAGCGTCCTGGAAGAAGGTAGGCCGACATGTAGGTCCAGCTCTCCTCGACCCGGAATCCGCAACGCTCGAGCAGCCCGACCAGTGCCGCGCGGCTCATCAGCGACACGTGGTGCTCGCGGCGATCCGCGTCCGCGTAGAGCCAGCGGCGCACGCCATTCAGGTTCGGCGTGGTGACGTAAAGCACGCCACCTGGCGCAAGCGCCCGCCGCGCGTTCCGGATCAACCGTTCGGGGTCCATCACGTGCTCGATGACGTCGGTGAGCGTGGCCAGATCGAAAGATCCGTCGGGCACCGGGAACGGCTGCTCGACCTCGTGGACCAGGAACTCGGCCCCCGGGACGGTGGCACGGCATCGAGCGATGGCCGCAACGGAGACGTCGAGACCGGTGGTGCGGAATCGACTCGCCAGCCGCCGCGTGAGGAAGCCATACCCGCAGCCGATGTCGAGCGCCCGGCCCTCGTGCAGGCGCTTCAGCACCGGCTCCAGCAGCCGATCGTAGTAGCGGGCATCGTCGCGAAAGCCCCAGGGCGAGAACTTCGAGTCCACCCCGTCGAAATAACGCTCGGTATAGACGGCTCGATAGTCGACGCCGCCCGCGTGATCCGGCGGCGCGTCGACGCCGACGGGCTCGAAACGCGGCCCGCGGCCCAACGCCTTCTGGACACCCGCCACCACGGCGAGCGCCGCCACCGCCGCCATCGCCACGGGGTGCCACCCGAGGGATCGATGAGGAACCGACATCAGCTCGTCGAACAAGAAGCGGTGGACGAAGACCAGCACGCACGTCGCGGACGCAAGTCCGATCGTCGTGGGGCTCGCGAGCGGCGCGTGAACCAGCACCCCGGCCAGCACGCCGAATGGGCGCAGGAAGATCGCGACGATCAGCGCGGCCATGCAGAACGGCATCCACGCTCCGCCCGGAAGCGCCGAATGCAGCCGTGTGAGCACCTCGCGGATCACCTGGGGGCCCAAGAGCTCGGGCCCGGCGAGCAACTCGCCGCCACTCGCCACGATCACCGGCAACCCGGCGCGCTTCAGATCACGGACTCGCGAGCGCGCCCAGCCACCGCCTGGATGAACGGTGCGATGGTCGCGAATCCGTTCGTGAGCCGAGCGCCGAATCAGCAGGAACTCGTCCCAGCCTGCCGCGCGCCGGACGTCCGGGCGCCCCAAGCTCTTCGGGTCGGCCCCGTCGCCGAGACACTGCGAGATCGCGAGCGAGATGCTCTCCGCCAGCAGCGACGCGATACGGGGACGAGGGAACATCGTCACCGCCGCCGCACCCTCGGACTCGGCGAGATCGCACGCCGCGCGAACCAGTGACGACGACACCGTGGACCCAGCGCGTGTGCAGAAGAGCCAAGGCTCGGCGGTTCGTCGCACCGCCGCGTCGAGCTCGTCCTCGGTCACGCGCTGCGCCCCAGGCGGCGGCTGTGCGTCCTCGGTCGGCGCGCTGGGCCGGGTGTCCGGATCCTCGATCACGAACCACGCGATGCCAGCTCGGGCATCCGCAGACGAGTCGGTCGCTTTCACCGGGACACGGTGTTCGCGGGCTCTCCAAGCACGGGACACCAGCATCCACAGCACGAGCAGCGAGACCAGATCGAGCATGGATGAACGCTTCCAGGTGCGGAACGCGGGGCCGCAACCTAGCAGCCGGCCGTCGCCAGTCCCACACGCTCGAGCCCGGACGCGGAACGGCCCCCCCACACGGGTGGGAGGGCCGTTCCGCGGCCAGAGATTCGGGCCGAATGCGTTACGGATGAGGCGACGGAATCGGCGCCGTCACGCCAGGCAGTCCGCGCGAAGGCTCGCCGCCTTCGGGCGTGATGACCACCTCGACGCGCCGATTCACACTCCACGCCCACTCGCCCTTGGCCGGAATGAGCGGCGAGCCCTCGCCGTAGCTCTTGGTGGAGAGCACCGACGCCGGCACGCCGAACTTGATCAGAGCATCCTTGACCGTGTCGGCGCGATGCTGTCCGAGCTTCATGTTGTAGGCGTCGCTGCCGCGCTCGTCGCAATGCCCGTCGACCTCGACGGACTTGACCTTCTTGCCCTTGATGTACTGCGCGAGCAGATAGACCTTGCCGGTGCCGAGCGGAGTGAGGTTGTGCTTGTCGAACGCGAAGTTCACGTCCGGCAGGATGAACCGCTCCTTCTCGATGACCTTCTCGACCACCTTCTCGACCGGCGCCGCGGCGGGAGGCGCCTCGTGCACCACCCGCGCCACCGGACCGGCGTAGCTGAGGGCGAGGATGCCGCGATAGTCGTCGACCGCCTTGTTCAGACCGAAGTCGATGCCACCGCCGATCCCGAAGCCGTTTCCGACGCCGTACCGCAGGCCGGCAAAAATCGCCGCCGGATCGTCCTTGGCGTGCGACAGGTCGTTGGTCTCGCCGTGGAACACACCTTCGACGGCCAGCTTCTCGCCGGGCAGGTAGTAATCGCCGTAGATCGGGATCTCGAGGCCCGCATCGTAGGAGATGGTGTTGTCGACCGGCTCGCTCACGCATATTCGCACCAACGCCAAGTTTCCCTATGGCGTCGCCTTCGTGCCGATGAATGTTCGCAACGCGGTTCCGATCGGCGGCGCCTAGCTGGTGCAGCCGGCGGGCCTCGACGAGGCCAAGCGCAAGGCCGGCTGGACGCTGATCACCTGGCTGACGGCACCCGAGCAATCCGGCTGGTGGAGCCGCGCCACCGGATATTTTGCGCCGAACAAGGCGGCCTATAACCTTCCCGAGATGAAGGAATTCATGGCGAAA
>CAZYWA010000304.1:0-9499 GCA_964650975.1 uncultured bacterium | reverse complement strand
CGAGGGCGAAGCGAACGCCGGGCTGGTGGGCGTCCCCGTGTTCCGGAAGAAGCGGACCTCGCCCGCGGAATTGCCGACGAACGCATCCAGGTCGCCGTCGCCGTCCACGTCCACGAATCCGGGCGCCGCATAGGCGCCGACGTCGCTCAGACCGAAGGGGTTGGTGGACGGGATCAGGAAGACCGGCGCGGTGGCGTCGCCGTCGATCTCGATCGAAGCCCGCGTGGCACGCGCCTCTGCTGGCGCACCACCGGCCGGCGAGGCGATCGCCGGGATCCGGTGCGCTTCGGCGGTCGCCGTGGCGCGACCGATGGGCGCGCCTGCGAGCCAGGTCGCGAGCAGCCACGTGGAAACCCGAGCGAGGACCGCCCGGCGCGACCGGAATTCGTTCGATCGGCACACTGTCATATCGTCACGATTCCCCGCGGAGCTACCGCGACCGCTGCAGAGAGAGGCGATTGTAATACGTGTGCGGCCCGCGCTTCCACGCGCGGGCACCCCGGCCCCGGGGAGCCGCGCGCGAACGAGCGCCCGAGCCGACTTGCTCAGGGGACGCGGCAGAAGTGCAGGCCGAACCAGCCGGCCTCGTCCACGAAGTCGCGCTCGGGAACGAAGCCGGCGGCGCGGATGATTCCATGGATCCTGGCCTGGTCGTACTTGTTGCTGGTCTCGGTGTGGATGGTCTCGCCGTCGGCGAGCTCGACGGTGAGCTCGAGTGCGTCGATGGGGACGCGCTGCGCGCCACGGCTGACCAGGTGCATCTCCACCGCCGACGCTTTCTCGTTCCAGACGGCGCGGTGCACGAACCGGCCGAGGTCGAAATGGCCGTCGAGCTCGCGATTGATGCGCGCCAGCATGTTGCGGTTGAACTCGGCGGTGACGCCTTGTGCGTCGTCGTAGGCCGGTAGCAGCACGTCGAGCGGCTTGCGTCGATCGGCGCCCACCAGCAGCGCCCCGCCGGGAGCCAGCGAGCGGCGCACGCTGGCGAGCAGCGCCACGGCTTCGCGGTCGTCGAGATTGCCGATCGAGGAGCCGATGAAGAGCACCAGCCGCCGCGGCCCGACCCGCACCACCTCGGCCAGCGCTTCCTCGTGGCGCATCGCGAGCGGCTGCACCACGACCTGCGGGGCCTCGTGGGTGAGGCGCGCCGTGCAGTCGTCCAGTGCTCCTTGCGAGACGTCGATCGGCACGTAGAGCGTTCGCCCCTGGCGCTCGACCAGAGCCGCGAGCAGAACCCGGGTCTTGCAGGCCGAGCCTGCGCCCAGCTCGACCACGTGCACGCGCCGCTCGGTGCCCGCGCACGCGAGCCGCACGATCTCCGCCGAGTGCGCCTCGAGCAATCCGCGCTCGACCCGGGTCAGGTAGTACTCGGGCAGCTCGGTGATCGCCTCGAAGAGCTCCGACCCGCGACGATCGTAGAAAAGCCATGCCGGAAGTACCTTGCGCGCGGCGGTGAGGCCGCGGAGAACCGCGCCCGCGATCGGGCTCTCCTGCGTTGCTCGGAGTTGCGTCGCTCGAATCATCGTGTCGGTCTCCGTCTTGGTTCGCTAACGCAGATCCCGTGCCAGGCGCGCGCCGCTCATCTGGAAGCGGGTCGCTGGCGGCCAGAAGTTGCGGTACGTGGCGCGCAGATGCGCGCGGTTCGAGAGACACGAGCCGCCGCGCAGCACCATCTGCCCGACCATGAACTTGCCGTTGTACTCGCCGAGCGCACCGTCCCCGGCCGCGAAGCCCGGGTAAGGCCCGTAAGCACTCGACGTCCACTCCCATACGTCGCCGAAGAGCCCGTGGTTCGGGGACCGAGCGCTCGCTGCGCCCGGCGCGCGCGGCACCAGCCAGCCGTCGTCCCGGAAGTGGCCCGCGACGGGCAGGCGCTCCGCGCGGTGCTCCCACTCGATCTCGGTGGGTAGGCGCGCACCGAGCCAGCGCGCGATCGCGTCGGCTTCGTAGTAGCTGAGATGCGCGGCGGGGCTCGCGAGCGAAGCGGGCCGGCGACCGTGCAAGCCGAAGCACGTCGGCGCGCCGGCATCGGCGTCGATCTCGGTGTAGCCAGGCGCGGCGGCGCCACTGCGCTGCACCCAATCCCAGCCCTCGCTGAGCCACAGCGACGCTCGCCGGTAGCCACCGTCGCGTGCGAACGCGAGCACCTCGGCGTTGACGATCGGCCGGCTCGCGAGCGCGAACGGCTCCAGGAACACGCGATGCGACGGGCTCTCGTTGTCGAACGCGAAGCCGCTCTCCGGTTTCGCGCCGGCGTGCACCAGGCCGCCCTGGTGCTCGACCCATTCCGGCGGTTCCAGATCTCCCTCCGGCGCGGCCTCGCCGGCGGGAGCCGCGACGTAGACCGGCTCGAGGGCGTTGGCGGCGAGCGCGGCCAGCACGTCGGTGAGGATCAGCTCCTGGTGCTGCTCCTCGTGCGCGATGCCAAGCGCCAGCGTGGGAGCGAGCCGCCGCCGCTGGTCGTCGTCGGCCGCGTCGAGGAGCGCCACCACGCGCCCGTCGACGGCCCGCCGATAAGCGTCGATGTCGCGGGCCGAAGGCCGCGACAGAAGCCCGCGCTGCGGTCGCGGATGCCGAGGTCCCACCGCTTCGTAATACGAATTGAAGAGGTAGCGGTACTGCGGATGGTGCTCGCGTGCGCCGCTTGGCAGCAGCACGAAGGTCTCGAAGAACCACGTGGTGTGGGCGCGATGCCACTTGACGGGGCTCGCGTCGGCCATCGCCTGCAGCATCTGGTCCTCGTCCGAGAGCGGAGCGGCCAGGCGCTCGGTCTCGGCCCGTGTGGCCAGGTATCGTTCGATCCAGCGGTTGCGATCCACGATCGTAAACCCGCGGCGTAGCTCGACCTCACCCGCCGCGTCGGTCGCGGCCGGTGCCCGAGCCAAGGGAACAGGATCGTGCCGTCCTCGTCGATCTCCAAATCGACGGGTTGACGTCCGTGATACACAGCACCGGCGAGCGGGGCAGGGACTCGCCCCTCGGATCTCGGGTGAAAGTGGAGCCATCGGCCGCGTCCCTGGTGCTCGACGGCGTGCGCAAGAGCTATCGCGGCCGAGTCGTGCTCGACGTGCCGCGGCTCGAGGCGCCGGCGCGGCGCTCGCTGGTCCTGATCGGCCCGAGCGGGTGCGGCAAATCGACGCTGCTCCGGCTGGTGGTGGGCCTCACGGCTCCCGACGCCGGCGCGGTGCGGATGGGCGGTGTCCCCATGGAGCGTTCGAGCCGTCGCGGGCTGCGGCTACGGATGGGCTACGTGATCCAGGACGGCGGGCTCTTCCCCCACCTCACGGCGGCGGCGAACGCGGCGATCGTGGCGCGCGACCTGGGTTGGGAGCGCGAGCGGATCGAGCGGCGCGTCGTCGAGCTGGCCGAGCTGACGCGCTTTCCCCGCGAGCTCCTCGATCACTTCCCGCGCCAGCTCTCGGGAGGACAGCAGCAACGGGTCGGCCTGATGCGTGCCTTGATGCTCGATCCCGAGGTGCTGCTGCTCGACGAGCCGCTCGCGGCGCTCGATCCGATGATCCGCGCCGAGCTGCAGGACGAGCTCAAGGCGCTCTTCGCGCGGCTCGAGAAGACCGTGCTGTTCGTGACCCACGATCTGGCCGAGGCCGCGTTCCTGGGCGACGCGATCGCGATCATGCGCGGCGGGCGGGTGCTGCAAGTGGGGCCGCTCGCGGAGCTCGCGGAGCGTCCGGCGGACCCGTTCGTGACCGAGTTCATGCGCGCGCAGCGGGGGCGTGCGTGAAGCTCGCCGCCGCGACGATGCTGCTCGTGCTGGTGCTTGCACCCGCGCCGGCGAGCGCTCGCTTCGCGGTCGGCTCCAAGGCCTTTCCCGAGTCGTGGATCCTCTCGGAAGCGCTCGCCGACCTGGCTCGTGACGCGGGCCTGGCGGACGTCGAGCACCGCGCGAACCTGGGTGGTACGGAGATCGTGTGGCAAGCACTCGCGAGCGGCGCCATCGACGCCTATCCCGAGTACACGGGCACGATCTCGGAGGTGATCCTCAAGAGCACTGGACGGCCGTCGCTCGCCGAGCTGCGCGCGGGGCTGGCACCGTTCGGCGTGGGCGCGAGCGAGCCGCTGGGATTCAACGACGGTTACGCGCTCGCGATGACCCGCGCTCGAGCCGAGGCGCTCGGCGTGAGGACGATCGGCGACCTCGCGCGCCATCCCGGGCTCGGGCTCGCTCTGACCCACGAGTTCCTGGGTCGCGCCGATGGCTGGCCCGGTCTCGCGCGTCATTACGGACTGGCACCGGGCGCGCCGCTCGGCATCCAGCACGAGCTCGCGTACGACGCGATCGCGAGTGGACAGGTGGACGTGATCGACATCTACACCACCGACGCGCAGATCGAGCAGCTGGGCCTCACGGTGCTCGCCGATGATCGTAGTTTTTTTCCGCGCTACGACGCCGTGTGGCTCTATCGGCTCGATCTGGCCGCGCGTGAGCCGGCGGCGCCTGCGGTGCTCGCTCGTCTCGCGGGCCGCATCGACGAGCAGGCGATGACGCGCGCCAACGCGCGCGTGGTGCTCGAGCGCCAACCCTTCGCGGTGGCGGCGCGCGAGCTGCTCGATCGGGTGCTCGGGAAGAGCGCCTCCGTGTCGCCGGTCGAAAGTCGCGCATCCACCGTGCTGCGAAACGTCGTCCGGCATCTGCGGCTGGTCCTGCTGTCGCTCGCGGCGGCGATCGCGGTGGGCGTGCCGCTCGGCATCGCGGCGAGCCGCTCGCGGCGCGTGGCGGCGGTGGCGCTCGCGGTCACGGGCTTGATCCAGACCGTGCCCGCGCTGGCGCTCTTGGCGTTGCTCATCCCGGTGCTCGGCATCGGCGCGGCGCCTGCGCTGGTGGCGCTCTTTCTCTACAGCTTGCTGCCGATCGTGAGGAACACCTGCGTCGGGCTCGCGACGATCCCACCGGCGCTGCTCGAGGCGGCGGAGGCGATCGGTCTCTCGCCGCGGGCGCAGCTCTGGCGGGTGCGCTTGCCGATGGCCGCGGCCTCGATCCTCGCGGGCATCCAGACCAGCGCGGTGATCGACGTCGGTGCGGCGACGCTCGCGGCGCTGGTCGGTGCCGGCGGTCTCGGCGAGCCGATCCTGAGCGGCATCCAGCTGCGTCGCACCGACCTCATTCTCGAGGGAGCGATTCCCGCGGCGCTGCTCGCGCTCGCCGTGCAGTGGGGCTTCGACGCACTGGGGCGGATCGTCGTGCCACGCGGCCTGCGACTGCCGGAGCCCGGCTGAAGCGCTGACGAGCGCCGCGCACGCGGGGCGATTACATTTCCAGGCCGCGTTCCGGAGGGGTTCGACATGGCTGAGACGGCTGAGACCGGTGAGACCACGCGCGGGCTGCTGCCACGTAGCCCGCGGCACGAGCAGATGTTTCCCAAGCTCACGCCAGCGCAGATCGAACGGATTCGCGCCCATGGAAAGACCCGCGCCGTCGAGCGCGGCGAGGTGCTGGTCGAGGTGGGTGACGCGGAGCTGCCCTTTTTCGCAGTGAGCCGTGGGCAGATCGAGATCGTGCAATCCTCGGACGCCGGCGAGAAGCTGGTCGCGATCCACGAGCCCGGCGACTTCACCGGCGAGGTCACGATGCTCTCGGGCCGGCGCTCGCTGGTGCGGGCGCGGATGAGCGAGCCCGGCGAGCTGATCGAGCTCAGCCGCGACGAGCTGCTGAGGCTGGTGCAGACCGACGCGGAGCTGGGCGAGCTCTTCATGCGCGCCTTCATCCTGCGACGCGTGGAGCTCATCGCGCAGGGGCTCGGCGACGTGGTGCTGATCGGCTCCGTCCATTGCGCCGGCACGCTCCGGGTCAAGGCCTTCCTGACCCGCAACGGACACCCGTACACCTACGTGGATCTCGATCACGAGGCGACGGTTCAGACGCTCCTCGATCGTTTTCACGTCGGTGTCGAGGACGTGCCGGTCTTGATCTGCCGCGGCGAGGTGGTGCTCAAGAACCCGAGCAACCACGAGATCGCCGAGTGCCTGGGCTTCAACCCCTCGCTCGACCAGGCCCAGATTCACGATCTGGTGGTGGTGGGCGCTGGCCCGGCCGGGCTCGCCTCGGCGGTTTACGGCGCTTCCGAAGGGCTCGAGGTGCTGGTGATCGAGGCCAACGCTCCGGGTGGGCAGGCTGGCTCGAGCTCCAAGATCGAGAACTATCTCGGGTTCCCCACGGGAATCTCGGGCCAGGCGCTCGCGGCTCGCGCGCACACCCAGGCGCAGAAGTTCGGCGCGCGCATCCTGATCGCCAACACGGCGGCGAAGCTCGGTTGCACTCAAAAGCCTTACACGATCGACGTCGACGATGCCCGCTCCGTGGCGGCGCGCACGGTGATCATCGCTTCGGGCGCGGAATACCGGAGGCTCGCGGTCTCCAACCTCGCGCAGTTCGAGGGAGCGGGTGTCTACTACGGCGCCACCTTCGTCGAGGCGCAGCTCTGCGAGGGCGAGGACGTGATCGTGATCGGCGGCGGCAACTCGGCCGGCCAGGCGGCGGTGTTCCTGGCGCAGCGCACCAAGCACGTGCACATGCTGGTGCGCGCCACCGGTCTGGCCGAAACCATGTCGCGCTACCTGATCCGGCGGATCGAAGAGAACCCCGCGATCACGCTGCGGACCTGCACCGAGGTCACCGCGCTGGAAGGAGACGGGCACGTGGAGCGCGTGGTGTTGCGCGACAACCGCACCGGTGCCGTCGAGACGCGGGAGCTGCGCCACGTGTTCCTGATGATGGGCGCGACACCCGCCACCGAGTGGCTGCACGGCTGCGTGGCGCTCGATCCCAAGGGCTTCATCAAGACCGGTTCCGACCTCACCCACGAGGACCTCGAGGCGGCGAAATGGCCGCTCGGCCGTCCGCCCTTTCTGCTCGAGACGAGCCTGCCCGGGGTGTTCGCGGTGGGCGACGTGCGCGGCGGCAGCATCAAGCGCGTGGCGTCGGCGGTCGGCGAGGGCTCGATCTCGATCTCGTTCGTTCACCGAGTGCTAGCCGAGTGACAGGAGAGCGACCATGGCCGGCGGAGTGTGTACCCACATCGAAGCGATCGAGACGGTCAAGCACCCGAAGAAGCGCGAGTGCGAGGAGTGCGTGAAGATCGGATCGGACTGGGTGCACCTGCGCACCTGCCAGCAATGCGGCACCACCCGCTGCTGTGACGACTCGCCGAACCGCCACGCCACCAAGCACGCCCGCGCGAGCGGGCATCCAGTGATCGCGTCCGCCGAACCGGGCGAGCGCTGGCTCTATTGCTACCCGGACGACGCCTTCGCGGAGTACTGACCGGGGCCCGGGCTCGAGCGACTCTCGGTGGCCCGCCGGACGCGAGGGACCGCGTCCCTCCGACTGCCCATCGTTCTCGTCCGGAGGGCTGCGGTCCCTCGCAGCCGCGGCGCACGAGTGGGCGCTCAATTCACGTCGAGCTGGCGCGCCGCTTCGGCGCACGCCGCGGCGCGCGCCCGCAGCAGGGCGCGCTCTCGCGCGTTCCTCGTGAGCTCGGCGGCGCGCGCGAACTCCGCGCGCGCCTCGTCGAAGCGATCGAGTTTCTCGAGCAGGTCGCCGCGCACGCTCGGCAGGAGATGGTAGGCCGCGAGCGACTTCTCGCCGCGCAGCGAATCGACGATCGCGAGCCCCGCGGCGGGACCCTCCTGCATCGACACCGCGACCGCGCGATTGAGCTCCACCACCGGCGAGGGCATGAGCTGCCCGAGCACCGCGTAGAGATTCGCGATGCGCCTCCAGTCGGTCTCTTCCGCGGTACGCGCGCGGGCATGACACGCGGCGATCGCGGCCTGCAGCGCATACCGGCCGAGCGCGCCCCCGAGCGATTCCGCCCGCGCCAGCGCGTCGAGCCCGCGGCGCACCAGCACGTGGTTCCAGCGGCTGCGATCCTGATCGAGAAGCAGGACCGGCTCGCCCGACGTCCCGACGCGCGCGTTCGATCGCGACGCCTGGATCTCCATGAGCGCCACCAGGCCGTGCACCTCGGGCTCCATCGGCGCCAGCTCGGCGAGGATCCGCCCCAGTCGCAGCGCGTCCTCACAGAGCGCGGGGCGCATCCAGTCGTCGCCCGCCGTCGCGGCGTAGCCTTCGTTGAAGATCAGGTACACGACCTCGAGCACCGACTCGAGCCGGGCCGCCAGCCCGGCGCCGCGCGGCACCTCGAACGGCACGTGGGCTTCGGTCAGCGCGCGCTTGGCGCGCACGATGCGCTGGGCGATCGTGGCTTCGGGGGTGAGAAACGCGCGTGCGATCTCGTCGGTGGTGAGGCCGCCCAAGAGGCGCAACGTGAGCGCCACTCGAGCCTCGGTGGAGAGAACCGGATGGCAAGCGGTGAAGATGAGACCGAGCAGCTCGTCGCCAACCGGATCGTCGAGCGCGGCTTCGATGTCGGGCACCGTGTCGCCCCGAAGACTCTCGATCTCGTGTCCCAGCTCGTCGTGCTTCCGCTCCACGAGCTGCCGGTGGCGCAGCAAGTCGATGGCGCGGTTCTTCGCGGTGGCCATGAGCCAGGCCCCCGGGTTCTCGGGGATGCCCGTTTCAGGCCACTTTTCGAGCGCCACCACCAGCGCGTCCTGGGCCATCTCCTCCGCCACGCCGACGTCCCGCACCATTCGCGCGAGACCGGCGATCACCTTCGCCGATTCGATCCGCCAGACCGCGTCGATGGTCCTGTGAACGTCCGCCGCCATGGGCGGACGAGCACATCATCTCCCGGGGGGCTGTTCCAGCCCCCCGCCCCGAACGTATCTGCGGGGTCTTACGAAGACCCCGCACCCCAACGGGTGCGATTTTTTCGGGGCCCCACCCCCAAGTCGGCTCGCTCTGCTCGCCGCGCACCTACGGCGCGGGTCCTCTCCGAGCAACCATGCTCGCGCATGGTCGCCCCTACTACTCGCTAGGCCTTCGGCCCGCTCTTCGCCTGTAGCTCGGCGAACCCTTCGGCGGCCTTCTGCACGTCGGGTGGAAAGTCGGCCATCTCCTGGACCTGGCGGACCTCGATCACCTCGTTGGGCGAGCCGGGGCAGCGCTTCGCCCACTCGATCGCCTCTTCGCGCGACTTGACCTGGATCATCCAGTAGCCGCCCAGCACCTCCTTGGCCTCGGCGAACGGGCCGTCGGTGACTTTGGGCTTGCCGCTCTCGAACGAGACACGGGCGCCGGTCGAGGGTGGATGGAGTCCGTCGAGAGCCAGCAGCACGCCGGCCTTTTGCAGCGATTCGTTGTACTTCATCATCGCCGCCACCTGAGCAGGGTCCGGCATCGTTCCCGGCTTGGCGCTCTCGTATCCCTTGGGGATCATCAGCATCATGAATCGCACGGTCGTTGCTCCTTGTGTTTTCCGGTAGTCGTCGTTCGTCGTCACTTCTCGGTGATCGCCTTCAGGTTCGCGAGACCGGCCTCGAAGTCCTTGCCGACCAGCTTGTCCATGCTCATGAAGAGGCTCATCACCTTGCCGACGAAGAGCTGCGGTCCGTGCATGGCCCAGGTGACGTCGGTCGA
>CAZYWA010000303.1:0-9507 GCA_964650975.1 uncultured bacterium | reverse complement strand
TGGTTCAGACGCTGCGGACGCGAGGGACCGCGTCCCTCCAAACAGCACGAGATCGGTTCGAAGGAAGCGCTCCGGGCAATGATCCGGTTTTGTCCACACCTTCTCAGAGCCCGGGTGCGTCGAAGCGGCCGTTGCCGTCCACGTCGACGAATACCGGGTTGGTGAAGGACAGCGGGCTGAATCCGGGAGCGACCTTGGCGTACGCGGGGGGCACCGGCGGCTCCTGCGTCGGATCGGCCGGTAACGCGGCGCCGGCCTCCACGACGATCCACGCGTCGCGAGTCAGCGCGAGGGTCTCGGTGCCGCTGTAGCGCAGCACCGGCGCGGGATCGGGCGCCGGCGTGAGGGAGATCGTGCGGGCCACCTGCCCGTTCACGATCAGGCGAACCTCGTCGACCGGCACCCACGGCGCCGCCTGCACCGAGAGCTCGACGGTCACCGTGCCGTCGGTGGTGGTCGCGAGCTCGCCCATGCCCACGCCCGCGACGCGGATCGACGGCACCGGTCCGGTGGTGCCCACGACCTTCCCGGCTCGCACCGCGCCCGCCACCTGCTCCGGCGTCACCTGGGTCGGATCGTCGGTGCCAAGCCACACCAGGTTCCGCGGGAAGCCGGCGGTCATGTCCTGCTGATGGCTGTCGCTGTTGGCGGTCGCGATCTTGAGAAAGCCCTGCGAGAGCAGACTCCACCACGCCGCGCGCGTCGGCCGCCCCTGTACCACGGATCCTCCCGCCCAGAGCTCCATGGCGTCGAAATCCAGCCCCTGGGTGGGACTCCCCGGAACCACCGAGGGCCGCCTCAAAAATGCGTTCTTCGGCGTGGTGCTTCCGGGCCACACCGGCGGCACCGGCACGGTGGGATCGAAACGGCTCTGATCGAACCAGCCGATGTTGCCGATGTTCGAGGTGAAGTACGGGTGGTTGAGCTGCACCAGGGTCGCGGGGCCGCCGAAGCCGCGCAGCATGTCGTAGATGGTCGCCGCGGAGACGGTGGCGCCGCTATCGGCGGTGGTGTCGTAGGTGACCGCGGGTGAGATCGGAAAGGCGTTCCAGTGTCCGGTCTCCGATCCGGGCGGGCCGGTGGGGCCCAGCTGGTCGCAGTTGCCGTGTCCGTCGGGGAACGCGTTGACGCCGGGGGTCGCCTCGACCCCCACGATCGACGTCACCGCGCCACCGAGACCGAGCGAAGCGATGGAGGGCGCGTAGTCGACCACGCAGTCGTGGTCGGAGGAGCCCATCACCTCGATGCCCTCGGTCACGAAGTGCACGACCCGATCGGGGAGGCTCGGCAGCCCGCCGGGGTCGAGCACCGACTCGAAGCTGGGCCGTGCGTGGATGTGGAAATCCGCGCTCAGGTAGCCAGTGGTGTCGACCACGCGGGAGAGCGCGAACGAGATCGAGGTGGTGGTGGAGAGGTCCACCACGCGGTGATCGATCGTGTACTCGATGCCGCGCGAGGCCCACAGGTCGTAGCGCCCGGTCGGCAACACGATCTGACCCTGTCCGCCCCCGAGGTAAATCCGGTTCGCGAACACCAGCGCCAGATTCCCGCCGCTGCCGCTCGCGAGCCCCATGGACGCGCCGGTATCCGGATTGAAGACCGAGATCTTGGCGGGGATGAGCTGCCCGGTGTCCGCGTCGCGCACCTCCACGGGCACGGTCGACGTGCACGACGAGCCGAGCTGCGGAACCGCCGCGGCGATCACCACGAGCAGCAGCGCGGCTGGCGTGAGGCGAAACGGTGACAGAGCCCGGGAAGGTCGATCCATGGCGTCCCCCTGCGAGACGCCGTTCCCATGCGGAGCGGAGCGGCTGGCAAAATGCCAGACACATCAAGAAGCATGCCCGCGCAGCGCAGATTCGCTGTTTCCGGAATGATTGGTGAAAACCCCATATGAAGCAGATTTTTCCGGCGAGCCGTTCGGCGATCGAACGCCAGGTCGGCCGGACGTTCGCGTTCAGGACACCGCACAGCACTCAGCGCTTGAGGGATTCCGCCGTCAGTCGGTTCGGGGAGGCTTCCACTCGCCGCCGGCCCCGAACCGACTGCTCGCGTGGATCTGTGCCGGCGCCGAGAGGCGCCCGGCGAGCGTAGCGAGCCCGCTCGGGGGTGGGGCCCAATTCACTTCGACCGGGGCGGGGGACTTGAAAAGCCCCCGAGAAAATGACGAAGGCCGAGCCCCCGAACGGGGCTCGGCCTTCGATGGGTCGGACCGGTGGTGCGCCGGTCGCGAGAATCCGCGACCGTCGTCGCGGCGGGCTCGTCAGACCTTGCCGGCCAGCTGGAAGCCGATGACCAGCGAGTAGATCACCAGCGACTCGATCAGAACCATGCCCAGGATGAAGGGCGTGAACATCTTGTCGGACGCGCCAGGATTCCGCGCCAGACCTTCGAGCATCGCGGACGCGGCCTTGCCCTGACCGAGGGCGCCGCCCAGAACGGCGATGCCGAGACCGATGCCGGCCGCGATCGCGGCGATGCCGCCGCCGTGTCCCGGCTCCAGACCGTCGGCCGCGAACGCAGCCGGGCTCAAGAACATCACCGCAGCAACCGCGAGGAACGCCACCAACCAATTCGAACGCTTCATCTGCTTCTCCCCTTCCTTTCTTTCTCCCGAGCCGTTCCGATCCCGACCCGGAACCGGACGAAACGTGTGGTGATTTGGATTCAGGTACCTCGAAGAATCAGTGATCGTGGCTCACCGCGAGACCGATGTACACGGTGGACAGGATGAAGAACACGAACGCCTGGATCAGGCACACCAGCAGCCCCAGACCGAGGAAGATCGAGGGGACCGCGAACTTCGTCAGATCGGTGAAGTTCGCGACGGTGGTGTGGTCCGCCAGCATGTTCGCGTAAAGACGAACGGTGAGCGTGACCGGCCGGAAGATGTGACCGATCAGCTCGATCGGCACCATGAGCACCGAGAAGACCAGCATCACGCCCTTGAACGGGCCCGTGAACTGACGGATGTAGCCGACGCCGTTCTCCTTGATGCCGTAGTAGTGGTAGGCGAAGAACACCACCAGCGCGACCGCGACGTTCGTGTGCGGATCGCCGGTGGGCGGCGTGAATCCCGGCACCAGGCCGATCAGGTTGTTGAACAGCACGAACACGAACACCGATCCCAGCAGCCAGAAGTAACGTTCGGGATGGTGCGGGATGATCGAGCGCACGATGTTGGTCAGGAACTCGATGACCAGCTCGAAGAGCGCCTGAGGCCCGAAGCGGTCGGCCGGCACCCCTGGATCGCGCTCGAGCGACTTCTTCGCGAGACCGCCCACGAACCAGATCAGGAACAGCACCAGCACGCTGGTCACCAGCGTGTTGAGGTTGTGCTCCTCGACCCCGTGGATCAGGTTCACCCACTGAAATCCGTGATGCTCCATGGCGTCCCCGTCCGTTCCCTGTCGATGGGTGTTTCGCGTGGTCCGGAATCACACCGCGTGGGCGAGCGGCTCGTGGTGTCCGCGCAGCACCACCGCCACGCACGCCACCGGCAGCGCCAGCGTGCCGGCCACGAACGGCACGGCTTCGGTGTCGAGGTAACGGAAGAGCGCGAACACCCCGCCGAAGGTGGCCAGCATCTTCCCCAGCATCCCCAGGCTCGCGCGGCCCGCGGCGGTAGGCCCGCCGAACAGCATGCGGGTGGTGATCCGCTTCCACATCCACAAGCTGAGCGACATCACCAGCCAGCCCGCCGCGACGCTGAAGGCGGCCCGAGGGCCCGAGACCAGCACCGCACCGGCAATCCACACGCCGCCCAGCACCGCATGCGTCCGTTCGATGCGGCGGAGCGACGCGGCGTGTCCTTCGCTGGCGGTGTCGTCGTGGCGCTCGCTCACTGCTCTTTGCCTCGTTTCGAGTCTCGATCGGTTCCGCTGCCCGCGCTCTGGTACCGGCGACTCAGCATCAGCAATCCCTGCAAGCCGGCTCCCATTCCGAGGATCGCTCCGCCCAGGGTTCCCCACGGATCCAGGTGGAAGTGCCTGTCCAGCCAGCTCCCCACCAGCAACCCTCCCAGCACCGCCGTACCGAACTGGCTCGCCATCGCGAAGCCGTAGCTCAGCTTGAGCGAGAGGTTCGGCTCTTTCGAGCCGGAACCGGGCTCCGGCTTGTCTTCCACGCTCGTGGGTGGCTCCAGAGAGACCACCTAACCTGGACGGAAACGGCCGCGGTTTTTAGCATCGACCTCGCGGTGCGTCAAACCTGCCGTCTCGGGCGGCGTCAGCTCGATGCAACGGCACCGAAGGCGGCGCGGGCGGTCTCGATGACCCGGTCGAGATCGGCGTCGCCCAGGGCGGTGGAGAGCATCGCGGCCTCGAACTGGGAGGGGGGTAGATAGACGCCGGCGTCGAGCATATGCCGGAAATAACGACCGAAACGCGCGGTGTCCGAGCGCAGCGCCGAGGCGTGGTCGGTGACCGGCCCCTCCTGGAAGAAGACCGTGATCATCGAGCCGACCCGGTTGATCGCGGCCGGCACGCCCGCGGCGCGCGCCGCCTCGGCGAGCCCCTCGGCCAACCGGGCACCGCTCGCTTCCAAGCGCTCGTAGACCTTCGGATCGGCGAGGAGCTCGAGGGTCGCGATCCCCGCGGCCATCGCGAGCGGGTTCCCCGAGAGCGTCCCGGCCTGGTAGACGGGCCCCGCCGGCGCGATCCGGTCCATGAGCTCGGCGCGTCCACCGTAGGCGCCCACCGGGAGGCCGCCGCCCAGAATCTTGCCGAGCGTGGTCAGGTCGGAGCGCACACCGAAGCGCTCTTGCGCCCCACCCTGCGCCACGCGGAAACCGGTGATGACCTCGTCGAAGATCAAGAGCGCGCCGCTCTGGTCCGCGAGCGCCCGCAGCCCGGCGAGAAAGCCCTCGGCCGGTGGAACCACGCCCATGTTTCCGGCCACCGGCTCGACGATGATCGCGGCGACCTTCCCGGGCTGCCCGTCGAGCAGCTCTCGGACCGAGTCGAGATCGTTGTAGCGAGCGGTGAGCGTCTCGGCCGCCTGGGCCGGCGTGACACCCGGACTATCCGGAACGCCGAGGGTCATCGCCCCCGACCCAGCCTTCACCAGCAATCCGTCGGCGTGGCCGTGGTAGCAGCCCTCGAACTTGATGATCAGCGAGCGCCCCGTTGCGGCGCGCGCCAGCCTGAGGGCACTCATGCACGCCTCGGTGCCCGAGCTCACGAAACGGACCCGCTCGAGCCACGGCATGCGCGCCGCGACCAGATCGGCGAGCCGCACCTCGGCCGGGCACGGCGCGCCGTAGCTGGTGCCTCGGCGCGCGGCCTCGGCGATCGCCGCCACCACGTCCGGGTGGGAGTGCCCCACGATCATCGGCCCCCACGAGCCCAAGAGATCGAGGTAGGGGTTCCCATCGACGTCCACCAACAAACAACCGGCGGCGCGCGCGATGAAGCGCGGCTCCCCGCCGACGGCGCGAAAGGCGCGCACCGGGCTGTTGACGCCTCCCGGAATGCGCTCGAGAGCGTGCTCGAAAAGCTTGCGGCTGAGATCGGTCTTCATGGATTCCGTGTGCCTGCGTTCTCCCCAGCATTGCAGGCAATTGGTCCCAATTTCCACGCTTGACAATGCGAATGGCGATGCGCCACGGTTGGCGCTTCCGGTGTGCCGCGCTGCATCAAGCGGTCACCGGGACTCGACACGAGCGAAGCACGGATCGGTCCCGTTCGGACGGCCGCCCGTAGATCCTCCGCCCGATGAACCCTTACCTACCCGTCCTCGTCACGTTCGCGGCCGCGTTCGCCGTGATCGGCATGTTCCTGTTCTTCTGCCACGCGTTCGGACCGAAGCAGACCTCCAAAATCAAGAGCGACCCGTTCGAGTGCGGCAACCCGCCGTCGGGCCCGGCGCACGACCGGTTCGCGGTGCGGTTCTACATCGTGGCGATGCTGTTCCTGCTGTTCGACATCGAGGTGGTGTTCCTCTACCCGTGGGCGATCCTCTTCCGGGATCTGGGCGGGCTGGGGATCGCCGAGATGTCGTTCTTCCTGGTGCTGCTCGTCGGCGGGCTGGCCTACGTCTGGTGGCGCGGCGCCCTCGAATGGGAATGAGCGGGTAACGGGTAACGAATCGTGGACGTGACGGGCCTCTTGATCGTGGTCGGGAAGGTGCTGTTCATCACCTTCGTGGTGCTCAACTTCGGCGCCATCATGACCTGGGCCGAGCGCAAGCAGGCGGCGCTCATCCAGGACCGCATCGGTCCCAACCGCATCAACATCGGCGGCTTCAAGCTGCTCGGTCTCATCCAGCCGATCGCGGATGGGATCAAGATGATCATGAAGGAAGATTTCATTCCGGCGGGCGCGCACAAGCTCTACCACACGCTGGCGCCGGCGATCGCGATGTTCCCGGCGCTCGTGGGGCTCGCGGTGATCCCGTTCGGGCCGAGCTTCGACGCCGGCGGCCGCCACATCGATCTGCAGGTCGCCAACCTCGACGTGGGCATCCTGTTCGTGCTCGCGGTCAGCTCGCTCGGCGTCTACGGCATCGCGCTCGCGGGGTGGGCGTCGAACAACAAGTACTCGCTGCTCGGCACGGTGCGCGCCACGGCGCAGATGATCAGCTACGAGATCCCCATGGGGCTCTCGATCATCGGCATCGTGATGACCTACGGCACCCTCGAGCTCAACAAGATCGTCGATCTGCAGGGCGAGTACTTCCGGCTCGGCGGGATCGGCGTCCTCCCCAAGTGGGGCATCTTCTACCAGCCGCTTGGCTTCATCCTGCTCTTCACGGCGCTCATCGCCGAGACCAAGCGCACCCCGTTCGACCTGCCGGAAGGCGAGAGCGAGCTGGTGGCCGGGTACAACGTCGAGTACTCGGGCATGAAGTGGGGCATGTTCTTCCTCGGCGAGTTCGCGTCGATCGTGGTGGTGTCGGCGCTCATCGCCACGCTCTACCTCGGCGGCTGGCAGGTGCCGTACGTGCATCTGACGGCGCTGCCGGTGCTGCCGCGCATCCTGCTGGGCCTGATCTCGTTCTTCGGCAAGGTCGTGGTGCTGTGCTTCCTGCAGCTCCTGATCCGCTGGACGCTGCCGCGCTTCCGTTACGACCAGCTCATGGATCTGGGATGGAAGCGGCTCTTGCCGCTCGCCATCGTGAACGTGCCCATCACCGCCGTGTGGCTGTGGGTCTTGGGCGGCTTCAAGCTCGGATGAGCGCCGCGATCGCCTTCTGGATCCTCGCCATCGGCGCCGTGAGCACGGCGCTCGGCGTGGTGCTGATGCGCAACCCCATCACCAGCGCCCTCAATCTGGTGCTGAGCCTGTGCTTCGTGGCCGGGCTCTACGCGCTGCTCGAGGCGCACTTCGTCGCCGCCATCCAGGTCACCGTGTACGCGGGCGCGATCATGGTGCTCTTCACGTTCGTGATCATGCTGCTCGATCTGGGACAGGTGCAGGATCGGATCGGTCCACCCGAGGGGCTCGTGAAGGCCGCCGTGATGGGCCTCTTGGGGATCGCGTTCGTGGTGATGGTGGCGAAGTCGGCCCACCTCGGCATCACCATTCCCTCGACTTCCGGCCTGACCCCGGCGAACGTCGCTCGAGCGGGCGGAAACACGCGGCTGGTGGGCGAGCTGCTCTTCGGACCGTACCTGCTGCCGTTCGAGATCGCGGGCGTGCTGCTGGTGGTGGCCCTCGTGGGCACCGTGGTGATGGCCAAGCGCGAGGTCGATCCGCGGAGGCGCAAGTGACCCCGGACCTCGGTCATTACCTGACGCTGAGCGCGATGCTGTTCGCGATCGGCGCGACCGGCGTGCTGGTGCGGCGGAACGCGCTCATCATCTTCATGAGCGTCGAGCTGATGCTCAATGCGTCGCATCTGGCGCTGGTGGCGTTCTCGCGGTTCCGCGAATCGCTCGACGGCCAGGTGCTGGTGTTCTTCGGCATGACCGTCGCGGCGGCCGAGGTGGCCGTGGGGCTCGCCATCATCATCGCCGTCTATCGCTCGCGAAAGACCGTCAACATCGATGAGCTGAGGCAGCTCCACGGATGAGCGCCGAGGCCACCCAAGCCGTGCAGCAGCTGCCGGCGGCGCTCGCGGCCATGCCGCTGGTGCCGCTCTTGCCGCTCTTCGGCGCGGCGTTGAACGGCATTCTGGGACGCGCGTTTCCGCGCTCCGTGGTGTCGGCGATCGGCTGCGGGACGCTGGGGCTCGCGTTCGCGATCGTGGTCGCCGCGTTCGCGAGCTTCCCGGCCCACGGCGAGGCGCAGGTGCTGACCTACTTCCCGTGGCTCCACACCGGCCGGATGCACGTCGACGTGGCGCTCCAGATCGATCCGCTATCGCTGACGCTGATGCTGGTGGTGACGGGGGTCGGCTTCCTGATCCACGTCTACTCGACCGGCTACATGCACGACGACCCGAGCTACCACCGCTATTTCTCGTACCTGAACCTGTTCGTGTTCGCGATGTCGATGCTGGTGCTGGGCTCGTCGCTGCCGCTCATGTTCCTGGGCTGGGAAGGTGTCGGGCTCTGCTCGTATCTGTTGATCGGGTTCTGGTTCGAGGATCCCGCGAAGGCGAGCGCAGGCAAGAAGGCGTTCATCGTCAATCGCATCGGTGACGCGGGCTTCATTCTCGGCGTGCTGTGGCTCTTCCAGACCACCGGTCACGTCGACTTCGAGGGGCTGCGCACCGCGATCCAGACGCATCCGGGGCTGGTCATGGCCGGCGCCAACTCGATCGGGCTCTTGCTCTTCGTGGGGGCCTGCGGAAAGAGCGCGCAGATTCCGCTCTACATCTGGCTCCCCGACGCGATGGCCGGCCCCACGCCGGTCTCGGCGCTGATCCACGCCGCCACCATGGTCACGGCCGGCGTCTACATGATCGCGCGGCTCAACTTCGTGTACGTGCTGGCGCCGGTGGCGATGACCACCGTCGCGTGCGTCGGTGCCGCCACGGCCCTCTTCGCGGGCACCATCGGCCTCGCGCAGTGGGACATCAAGAAGGTGCTCGCGTACTCGACCGTGAGCCAGCTCGGCTACATGTTCCTCGCGGTCGGCGTGGGCGCCTTCGACGCCGGCATCTTCCACCTCGTGACCCACGCCTTCTTCAAGGCGCTCCTGTTCCTCGGCTCGGGCAGCGTGATCCACGCGCTCGGCGGCGAGCAGGACATCCGCAAGATGGGCGGACTGTGGGGAAAGATCCAGGGAACGGCCATCACGTTCGTGATCGGCACCATCGCAATCGCGGGCATCTGGCCGTTCGCCGGTTTCTTCTCGAAGGACGCGATCCTGCTCGGCGCCGCGACGCACCCGAATCTCGTGTGGTCGAAGCTGCCGGCCGTGCTCACCTCGATCGGCTTGGTGGCGGCGGCCATCACCGCCTTCTACATGTGGCGCCTCACCGCGCTCACGTTCTTCGGCAAGTCGCGGATGGATCATCAGGTCGAGCACCACGTCCACGAGTCGCCCCCGACGATGCTGATTCCGCTGATCGTGCTCGCGGTGCTCTCGGCCGGGGGCGGTCTCTACCTGGAAGGACGGC
>CAZYWA010000302.1:0-9519 GCA_964650975.1 uncultured bacterium | reverse complement strand
GAAAGAGCTGGCCGACCTCCTCAACGTCATGATCCAGGCCGGCCGCTACGTGAGCCTCTTCGACATCGAGGGCTCGTACGTCAACGTGAACTACGCCGACGACTACGAGCGCCTCACCCACAAGGTCGAAGAGCACCAGTGATTCTTCGGGGGGCTTTTCAAGCCCCCCGCTCAGCGAAAAGCGCCTTCGCGGGGCCCCACCCCCGAGCTGACCGACGAACCTCAGCGGGTCGGATTTCGCTGCGGATCGACGCCCAACTCGTCGCGGTAGTAGGTGTCGAGCTCGGCGAGGGTGACCAGGTTGCCTTTGGCCTGGTAGGCGAGCACGCGACGGACTTCCTCGAGGATGTGGTGGGCTCGCGGTAGTCGGTGGGCGCCTTGCGAGCCGTAGACTTCGCGGCTCCAGTCGGTGGCGCTGGGTGTCACCGGGGTCGCGCGCAGTCGGTGGCCGAAGAGCTCGAACGAGCGCAGCAGGCCCAGCATCACCCGCAGGGTCTCGTGCGGGTTCATGAGGATCAGCGCTTCGCGCCAGCCGCGGGCGGCGGCGAGGCGCACGAAGTCGTCGCCCTCGGCGCGGGTGTGCTCGGCGGCGCCGGGCACCGCCACGATCGCCGGGTCCGGCACGCCCAACTCGAGCAGGGCCCGCTTCCACACCGGGAAGCCCGCGTAGGTCGTGGTGTCGGGCGGGCGATCGACACCGGTGCCGGGGATCGCGACCAACTCCGCGAGGCCGGACCGGTGGAGATCGGCCGCGAGCCACAGCAGGCCTTCGTTCCGGGGCGGGTCGTGCTCCCAGTTGCCGAGGCACCGGCTGAACACGAACGCCACCGGGTGCTTCCGCGTCGGACGCGGCCAGCTGCGCAGGTGCAGCGGATCGAGCAGGCGGGCGAGTTCCGGGGTGAGCATCGCTGGGTTCGCCGATGGCGCCGCAAGATGATGGATCGCGCTCCGTTTGGGCAATCGCCGAGCGGTGCCGTCCCGCGGATGCGACGCTGCTGTGTGACGTCTCGGTGACGAGATGCGCTCGAAACAGGGCGGACTCGGTGACCAAAGTGCTTGACACGCACCCACGCGTCGGCCAATATTCGGTTTCGTCGAACGGTTTAGTATATGAAACAGTAGGTTCGATTAACCCAGCTTGGTGGATTTGGCAGGGTCGAAGCTGTGGCGCAGGCCTTCGGAGAGCGGATCAAGAACCTGCGGTTGGCGAGTCGGTTGACGCAGGAGGAGCTGGCGGATCGGGCGAACCTGACCAAGGGATTCATCTCGCAGGTGGAGCGGGATCTGACGTCGATCTCGCTGGAAAACCTGGGGCTGATCCTCTCGGCGCTCGACACCAGCCTGGGAGAGTTCTTCGCGGAGGAGGAAGAGAAGCCGGTCGTGTTCCACAAGGCCGACCGGCGCGCCATCGAATGGGGAGGAGTGAAGCGTCTCGAGGTCCTGGTCCCGGGAGGGACCAACCGCACGATGGATCCCACGGTCGTGCACCTCGATCCTGCGGAAACCTTCGGCTGCGAGGCACCACACGACGGAGAAGAAATGGGCCTGGTGCTGAGCGGCGCAGTGCGGCTCCGGGTCGGCAAGAAGCTCTGGTTGCTCAGATCGGGAGATTGCTTCTACTACCGCGCCAACCGGATGCACGGTTTCAGAAACGAAGGTACGCACGAGGCGCAGGTGCTGTGGATCGCTGCGCCGCCTAGGTTGTGAGGTCGGAAGGGGTTCCGGGGCATGGGGTCCCGGGGTTGTGACCGAACACCATTGGGAGGATGGACCTGATGAAAGCGCTTGGGCGCCATCTCTTGGTGGAGTACAGCGGTTGCGATCGGGCAACGCTGAGCGAAGTGCCTCGCATTCAGGCGCTGATGGAAGAAGCCGCGCGCGTCTCGGGCGCGACGATCGTGCAGGTGTGCTTCCATCAGTTCAACCCGTACGGTGTGAGCGGCGTGGTGGTCATCGCCGAGAGCCATCTCGCGATCCACACGTGGCCGGAGCACGGCTACGCGTCGGTCGACATCTACACCTGCGGCGACTCGGTGGACCCGTGGAAGGCGCACGAGTTCCTGACCCGCGAGCTGGGTGCCGCGGACACCGAGACCAACGAGCTGCGCCGCGGCCAGCTCGGTGACGAAAGCGTGCCGTCGAAATACCCGTCGACCGCGCTGCCGATCGTCCTCCACTCCTGAGATAGAGGCGCGTCCCAGCGCCTCCGAGTGCACGGACGGAGGGACGCGGTCCCTCGCGTCCGCAGCAGTTGATCGCGATGAGGCGCTGCGGCTGCGAGGGACCGCAGCCCTCCGACTGCACCGCGCGTCGATCGTCGCGTCGGCGCAAGCCATCCAGCGAGGCATCGAGGAGGTTCCCGTGGAGCTCTGGTTCACCGAGGCGCATCCGGCGTCGCATCGCGGGCTCACGTTCCGCGTGAGGCGGGTGCTCGAATCGAAGAAGAGCCGTTACCAGCAGATCGACATCCTCGAGACCGAGGACGGCGAGCGGCTGTTCGTGCTCGACGGGATGGTGATGCTCACCACTCGCGACGAGTTCGTGTACCACGAGATGCTGGCGCACGTGGCGCTCATGGCCCATCCGGCGCCGCGCCGTGTGCTGATCGTGGGCGGCGGCGACGGCGGCACCGCGCGCGAGGTCGTGAAGCACCCGACGGTCGAGCACGTCGACCTGGTCGACATCGACGAGGACGTGTTCGAGCTGTCGCGCCGCCATCTCCCCGAGACGGCCGTCGCGTTCGGCGATCCGCGCGTCCACCTGCGCGCCGAGGACGGCGCCGCGTTCGTCAAGAACGCCCGCGAGCCCTACGACGTGGTGCTGGTCGACTCGACCGAGCCGATCGGTCCCGGCGCGGTGCTCTTCGGCGCCCAGTTCCACGGCGACATCCATCGCGCGCTCGGCCCGCAAGGCTTGATGGTGTGCCAGAGCGACACACCGTTCTTCGACGGCGACACCATCCGCGAGTTGCACCGCACCATCCGCCCGATCTACGCCTCGGTCGATCTCTACCTGGCGTCGGTGCCCGTCTACCCGAGCGGCCTCTGGAGCTTCACCCTCGGCACCAAGGCCAAGCAGGGCGCGCGGCCGGCCGAGCCGCTGCGCACACCTCCGGCCGAGTGGGGCCTCAAGTACTACAGCCCCGAGGTGCACCGCGCGTGCTTCGCGCTGCCACCCTTCGTGGCGGAGCTGGTGCGATGAACGTCTAGGCCGGCGCCGGCGGCCCGCTCCGGGCCGTTGCGGTCGATCCCGATCGAACGCTGCGGACGCGAGGGACCGCGTCCCTCCGACTGCGAACCGTCTCCTCGTTTTTGGAGGGCTGCGGTCCCTCGCAGCCGCAGCGCACGGTCGCGCTCGATCCCTTTGCAAGCGCTCACGGCCGCCGTCGCCGGCCTTGTGACCGCCCCGAAGAGAGGGGCCACCGGGCAGGCGAAAATGCGCCGTAAAGGCCGTTTATCCCGCGAAAAGCGCGGGGTAGGGCCGTCTACGGCCGCGAACCGGGCACCCGCCGGCGCGCGGACCCGCGCCGGGCCACCACCGTGAGGTTCCAGTCGCGCTCGGTGGGGCGACCGGCGGTCTTGCCGAAGGGCAGAAATGCGACCCCCTCGAGCCCGACGCGCGCCAGCACGACCTCGATCTCGTCGCGGAAGAAGAACCGCATCGGATGCTCCTCGACCACCGATTCGACGCGGCGTCCGCCCGAGAATCGCTCGGTGCGGAAGGTGACGCTCACCACGTGCCGAGCCATGTCGGTGCGCGAGCGGCTGTGGCGCACGATCCGGTCCGCGCCCTCCTTCACCGTCCGCGTTCGCGCTCCCGGCGGATCGGCGAGGACGGCGGGGCCGTGCCACACGTCGAACACCAGCACGCCGCCGGGACGCAGGTGCGCGGCGCAGGTGGCGAGCGCTCGCGCCAGGTCGCGGTCGGTGACCTGGTAGCCGATCACCGCGAACATCGAGATCACCGCGTCGAAGCGCCGGCCGAGCCGCGCCGAGCGCAGGTCGCCGCGCCGCACGTCGAGCGGCAGCCCGGCGGCCACGGCCTTCTCGCGATATCGAGCGAGCATGCCGCTCGATCGATCCACGCCGGTGACCCGGAAGCCGCGGAGGGCGAGCGGTAGATCGTGGTTCCCGGTGCCGCAGCCCAGGCTCAGGATCGTGCGCACCGGCCGGCGTGCGTGGCGTGCGAAGAGCCGCGCCAGGTAGCGGCACTCGGCCGCATAGTCCTTGTCGGCGTAGAGCGCGTCGTAGAACGCGGCGTAGCGCCCGAACAGCCCGCGTTTGCCGCGCCGCTCAGCGGGCACCGGCCAAGTCCCGGATCGCGCGGCACACGTAGTCGATCTCGTCGTCGGTGAGGCCCGAGCTCGACGGCAGGTAGAGGCCGCGAGCGGCGAGCCGGTCGGAGACCGGAAAGCCGCGGCCGGGGCCGTTGCCGTCGAGCCGCAGGTAAGGCGGCTGCACGTGCATCGGCTGGAAGAAGGGCCGCGTCTCGACGCCGCGCGCCGCGAGCGCCGCGGCCACGTCGTCGCGGCTCCGGCCGAACGACTCCGGATCGACCTGGATGCCGAACATCCAGTAGACGTTGCGCGCCCCGTCGCGTTCGACCGGCAGTGTCAGGCCGGCGATGTCCCTCAGCCGTTCGCGGTAGCCGCGCGCGTTCCGACGCCGCGCCTCGACCAGCTGATCGGCGCGCTCGAGCTGCGCCAGCCCGAGTGCCGCCTGCAGGTTGGTGAGCCGGTAGTTGAAGCCGATTTCCTCGTGCAGGTAATCGCGCGGTCGATCGAGCGGGAAGCACAGGTTCCGGTAGTAGCGGCAGCGCTCCGCGAGGCGGGCGTCGCCGGTCACCACCATGCCGCCCTCGCCGGTGGTGAGGATCTTGTTGGCGTAGAAGCTGAAGGTCGCGATCTCGCCGAGCGCTCCGGTGCGACGCCCGCGCCACTCGGCGCCGTGCGCTTCGGCTGCGTCCTCGACGACCGCCGCGCCGCGGCCGCCCAGCGCCGCGCGGATCGCGTCGACGTCGCACGGATGGCCGTAGGTGTGGACGGCCACCACCGCTTTGGTGCGCGGGCTGACGGCGCGCGCCACCTCGGCCGGATCGAGATTTCCGGTGTCGGGCTCGACGTCGGCCAAGACCGGTTTCGCGCCGCAATAGAGCACCGCGAAGAGCACCGACACCATCGCGAAGTCGGGGATGACCACCTCGTCGCCGGGACCGACGCCGAGGGCCGTGAGCGCCAGGTGGAGCGCCGCGGTGCCGTTCGACGTGCCCACTCCGTGCGCGGCTCCGCACCAGCTCGCGAAGCCGCGCTCGAACTGCTCGACCGCCGGCCCCACCGACGAGATCCATCCGCCGCGCACTGCGTCGGCCACGTAGCGCTCCTCGGCGCCGCCCAGATCGGGCACGCAAACCGGAATGCGCCGCGCGGGTGTGTCTCGGGAGTCGTTCATCGCGGGACGAACCGTTCCTTGTCCTCGACGCCCGCGTACGGCCCTTGCTTGATCTCCACGATCACCGTCGGCTCGAGCATCGTGATCGCGTGCCCTCCGGCGGCGAGCAGGATCACGTCGCCGCCCACCAGCTCCTCGGTGCCGACGAAGACCCGTTCCTCGTCGTAGAGATCCACGCGCAGCCGGCCGCTGCGCACGAAAAGTGCCTCCAACGTGTGGACCACGGCGCGCGGCACGTCCTTGTGAACGTGCGCGGGAATCGTGTGACCGGCCGGCCAGGTCATGCACGCGAGCTGCTGCGAGAGCTCGTTGGGCGTGTAGAACTCGATGCCGCCCGATGCGGGCTGGTGATCGCGCGGCACCACCACCGCGATCAGCGTCCCGCCGTGCTCGATGCGGCGAATCATGGAGCGTCCTCGGGCGGTGCGCCGTCGATCCACATGCGGAACCAGAGCTCGAGCATCAGCATGGCCCAGAGGCGGGTGTGATGAGAGCGGCGGCCGGACACGTGCTCCTCGATGGTGCGCTCCACCCAGCGCGGACGGAAGAGCCCACGCGCGCGCGCGGTGGAGTCGAGCAGCGTGTCGCGCACCATCGGCGCCAGCTCGCGCCGGAGCCAGCGGTCGATCGGCACACCGAAGCCCATCTTCGGGCGATGTAGCAAATCGTGCGGCAGATAGGGCTCCATCGCTTCCTTGAGCAGCGACTTGAGGCCGCCCTGGAGCTTTTCCTCGACGGGAATCGTGGCCGCCCATTCCATGAGCACGTGGTCGAGAAGCGGCGAGCGCGCCTCGAGCGCGTGCGCCATGCTGGCCACGTCCACCTTCACCAGCAAGTCGTCGGGCAGATACGTGTGCAGGTCGGCCCACGAGGCGCCGCCCGCGAGCGTGTCGGCCGCCGCGAAGTAAGGATCGAGCAGCGCCAGCGACGACGACGCCAGGAACGGGCGCAGCGTGTCGCCGTAAGCGCCCTGCTTGTCGTCGTCGTCGAAGTAGACGATCGACGGCGCATAGAACTGCGCGGGCGTCGTGCCCCAGGTGCGCAGCAAGCGGCGGATCTTGCGCAGTACCGGCACCTGGCCGGCGGCGTGCGGCAAGAGTGCGCCGAGCCCGCCGGCGAGGCGCGCGAGCGATGGGGGAATCGGACGCTCGCGGTCGCGATCCCAGCAGCGCTGATAGCGCGGATAGCCCAGGAAGCTCTCGTCGCCGCCGTCGCCGTTGAGCGCCACGGTCACCTCACGGCGCGCGATCTGCGACACGTAATAGGTCGGCACCGCCGACGGGTCGGCGAACGGTTGACCGTAATGCCACACGAGCTTGGGCACCACGCCGACCGCGTCGGGCTCGACCACCAGCTCCTCGTGATCGGTCGCGTAGCGCTCGGCCACCATCCGCGCCCAGCGGGTTTCGTCGTACTCGGGCTCGTGGAAGCCGATCGAGAAGGTCTTGATGCGGCCGCCGCCGACCCGCGCCATCGACGACACGATCGCCGACGAATCGACGCCGCCCGAGAGGAAGGCGCCGAGCGGCACGTCCGAGATCATCCGGAGCCGCACCGCTTCGTCGAGATGGTGGACCAACTCGCCCAGGAGCTCGGCGCGCGGGCGAGAGCGCGCCGCGCGCGGCTCGGGGAGGCTGAAGTAGCGAGAGAGGCCGGCGCGGCCCGACGCGTCGATGCGCAGCAGGTGCGCCGGCGGCAGGCTGTGGATTCCCTCGAACGCGGTCTGCGGAGAAGGGACGAACTGGAGCGTGAGGTAATGATGAATCGCCGCGAGGTCGGCGCGGCGCGCGAAGCCGGGCCAGGTGAGGATCGCCTTGATCTCGGAACCGAAGACCAGGGCGCCGTCGCTCCAGCCGTAGTAGAGCGGCTTCTTGCCGACACGGTCGCGCGCCAACACCAGGTTGCGCTCGCTTTCGTCCCAGAGCGCGATCGCGAACATGCCGCGCAGCCGCTCGAAGACGTCGAGCCCCCAGCGCTGGTAGCCGGCGATCAGCACCTCGGTGTCGGAGCGGCTGCGGAACGCGACGCCCTGGCCCTCGAGCTCGGCGCGCAGCTCGAGGAAGTTGTAGATCTCGCCGTTGAAGCTCACGTGCACGCGCCCGTCGGCGCTCGCCATCGGCTGATGCCCGGCCGGGCTCAGGTCGATGATCGCGAGCCGGGTGTGCGCGAGACCGATCTGACCGTCGGTCCAGGTGCCGGAGTCGTCGGGACCGCGGTGGCGAAGGGAGCGCGCCATCGCGCCGAGACGCGCGTCGAGCGCGGAGCGATCGTCTCGAGGGTCGCGAAGCCGGAACCCGGCGATGCCGCACATGGCGAAGCCGTTACGTCTCGGAGGGGGAGCCCAGCGGCGGTCGGGAAGGAGGCGCGAAGCATACGTGATGGCATTCGAGGACGCACGCAGCGAGCCAGCACCACCGCGCCGTACCCGAGCCGGCGTCCGGGCCAGCCTCGGCGACCGGGCTCTGGCGTGGTCCTCCGGGAGCCGGTGAGATAGACCGCACCTGCTGAGCGCCGTGACGCCTTCGAATCAGCCCTTCGGTAGAGTGCTCCGGTGGTGAGCGATTCTTTGGTCGCGGCTCCACACGAAGCCGGGGATTGGTGGCGGCGGATCCGTGTCTCCGTGCTCGTCATGGTGGTTTCGCTGCTCCTCGCCGAGGTCATTTCTCGGGTGAATGCCAAGGTCCGAGGGCGCTCGTCGGAGCGGCTCGGATCGGGCTCGACCGTCATGACCCACGACCCGCGGGAGCTCGAAAGTCGGATCGGGATGGGCCGACTCCCGCGCACCGTCGAAAAGTCGCCACACTCGTTCCGAATCCTCGCCCTGGGAGATGAGATCACCGCCGGCGTCGGGGTCTCGGCCCCCGAGGCGTACCCGGCCGTTCTGGCGTCGATTCTCGGCCCGCCCTTCGAGGTCGTGAATCTGGGGCTGCCGGGTGCGCACAGCGAAGAAGTCGACGAGCTGGTTCGGGAGCAGTTCCAGTTTGCCGAGTGCCTGTCGGTCAGCCTCCCCGTGGGCTGGGCTGATCGGTCGGTGCCGCCAACCGTTCCCTGCCGGCGTTTCGATCTGAAACCCGACCTGATCGTCTACGGCGTGACCTGGGACGCATTCCTCCCGGCTGGCGCGGGTCACCGTTCTCATACAGCCGAGCTCGCGGTCTCGTTCCCCGGTCAACCTTGGCTACTCGAGCATTCCGCCGCGGCTGGCATCGTCGCGGATGGATACGATCGAGCTTTGGTCTTGCTGGGCATCCGGCTCGATCTTTGGAAGGCAGCCACCGAGGGTGCCGCGCCGCTGCGCGAGCGCTTCATACGTGACGTCACGGCGCTCGACCGCGTGCTCGTGGCGTATGGCCTTCCGCCGGCCGTGGCGATGGTGGTGTCGGCCCGTCCCGGCCAACGCCCGACGCTCCTCGCCGCGACCGAGGACGCGCTGCGATCGGCTGGCGCGACCGTCGTCCACGCCGATTACTACTTCCGCCGGGCGGGCGAGGACTGGTCGGTGTCGCCCGAGGAGCCGCGGCCGAACGCGACGGCCCACCGCGTGTTCGCCGAGTCGTTCGCGGCGAGGATCCGGGAGCTGGCGGCCGCTCGAGCGGCGATATCCGCAAACGGCGACGCAGGAGCCATTGCGCCGGAGGCCGCCTCGTCCTCTGGGCGCGAAGCCCTCGGCCCGTTGGGTCCCCCTCGACCTGACATGTTGGCGGGCGAGGGCGAGCGATGAAGGTCAGTGTGCTGGTGACGACTTACAACCACGGGCCTTACATCGGGGAAGCGCTCGAGGGGATTCTCGGCCAGCGGACCGAGTTTCCAATCGAGGTGCTGGTCGGAGACGACGCCTCGACGGATTCGACTGGCGAGATCGTGGCGTCGTACGCCCGCAATCACCCCGGTGTGGTGCGCCCTTTCCGCCGGCGGAGCAACATCGGCGGCCATCGGAACTTCTTGGACCTGCTGCATCACGCGAGTGGAGAGTACGTCGCGATTTGCGATGGAGACGATCGCTGGACGAGCCCTGACAAGCTGGCGAAGCAGGTCGCCTTTCTCGATGCGTCGCCTGATTTCACGATGTGCG
>CAZYWA010000301.1:0-9526 GCA_964650975.1 uncultured bacterium | reverse complement strand
GTTCTACGGCGACCGGCTGAGCGCCGCCCGGGAGCTGGTGGAGGGCGGGCCGATCGACGTACTGACCGGCGACTATCTCGCCGAGATCACGCTCTTGATCCTGGCGCGCGAACGGGCGCGCGATCCGTCGCGCGGCTACGCGCGGACGTTCGTGCGGCAGGTCGAGGATGTCCTCGCGGCGTGTCTCGCGCGCGGCATCAAGATCGTGGCGAACGCCGGTGGGCTCAATCCGCGCGCATGCCGCGACGCCGTGCTCGCGGTGGCCGAGCGGCACGGGCTCCACCCGCGGGTCGCGATCGTCGAGGGCGACGACCTGCTGGCCCGGCTTCCCGAGCTACGCACGCAAGGCGAGGGGCTGCGTCATCTGGTCACGGGCGCGCCCTTCGAGTCGCTCGCCGAGCCGGTGGTGTGCGCGGCCGCTTATCTCGGCGGATGGCCGATCGTGGCCGCGCTCGACGCAGGCGCCGACGTCGTCATCACCGGCCGCGTCACCGATTCGGCGCTGACGCTGGCGCCCGCGATGTGGCGCTTCGGTTGGCGCGCGGACGACTGGGACCGGCTCGCGGGCGGCATCGTCGCCGGCCACCTGATCGAATGCGGCACCCAGGTGAGCGGCGGGAATTACTGCTTCTGGCGCGAGGTGCCGAAGCTCGCGGCCATGGGATTCCCGATCGCGGAGATCGAGGAGGACGGGAGCTTCGTGGTCACCAAGCATCCGGGGACCGGCGGCCTGGTGTCGCGCGACACGGTGCTGGCGCAGCTGCTCTACGAGATCGGCTCGCCCGCCTATCTGACGCCCGACGTCACGGCGCGCTTCGATTCGGTGTCGGTGGAGGAGCTGGGCGGCGACCGGGTGCGCGTCTCGGGCGCGCGCGGTGAGCCGCCGCCGGCGACACTCAAGGTGTCGGCCCACTACACGGCGGGCTTCCGGAATCACGTCGACGTGATCGTGGGAGGCGTCGATGCGCCGGCCAAGGTGGAAGCGTTCGCGGAGCTGCTGTGGGCGAGCGCGGGTGGCCGCCACGGGTTCGCGGAGGCGCACAGCGAAGTGTTCGTGGATCGCGACTCCCATCGCACCTTCGCGCGGCTCGCGGTCCGCGATGCCGACGAGGCCAAGGTGGGGCGCGCGTTCAGCAACGCGGCCATCGAGCTGGCGCTCGCCAGCGTGCCCGGGATCACGTTCGGAGGGCCGCCCGGCTCGGCATCGGCGTGCGGCGGCACCTGGCCGACCACGATCGCGCGCGAGCGGGTGACCGCGCGGGTCTCGCTGGACGATCGCGTGATCGAAGTCGCGACGCCGCCGATCGACGGCGCGCGCGCGGATCTGGCGAGCGTGGTAACTCGACCAGCCAGCGCCGACCAAGCTCCACGCATCGATCCAGGCGCTCGGCTCGGCGATCTCTGCGGTGCTCGCTCGGGCGACAAAGGTGGCGACGCCAACATCGGAGTGTGGGTGCGGAATCCCGCGCATTTCCCGTGGCTCGCTCGCTTCCTGACCGCCGAGCGCGTGCGTGCCGCGCTGCCCGGATCGTTCGGCGGCGTCATCGATCGCTACGAGCTGCCCAACGTCGGTGCGCTCAACTTCGTGCTGCGCGGCTATCTGGGCGAAGGCGCGGCGGCGTCGGTGCGGCTCGACAACCAGGGAAAGCTCCTGGGCGAGCTGCTGCGCGCGCAGTTGCTCGTGAGCTGACCGAGCGGTTCGCGAGCCTCCGCTTCGGCTGCGAGGGACCACAGCCCTCCGACTTCCGCCTCGGTCATCCGGAGGGACGCGGTCCCTCGCGTCCGTAGCGTTCGAGTCTGCCAGGTTCGCGCTTCTTCCACGCGCGGCGGCGCGCACGTAAGGTACGCCGCGCATGGCAGGGGTCGACGAGGATCGCGAGGCGCGGATCGACGTGAGCGTGATCGTGCCCACGCGCGATCGCGGGAGCTTCGTCGTGGCGTTGCCGAAGCGCCTGGCTGCTTGTCGGACCGACGGCCTTCGCGCCGAGCTGATCGTGGTCGACGACGGGTCCGTGCAGCCGGTGGCGCCGCTGCTCGATCGCGCTCGCGTGTTCGGCGGGCCGGTGCGCGTCATCCGGCAGGGCCGGCGCGGTCCGGCGCGAGCGCGAAACCTCGCTGCGCGCGCGGCGCTGGGCGAGCGGCTGGTGCTCTTCGCCGACGATCTCGAGCCGGCTCCCGATTGGCTGGTCCGGCACGCGCGCGCCACCGGCATCGTGCTCGGGCCGATCGGACCGCCGCCCGGCGGCGGCGACACCCCGTTCGACCGGTTCGTGTGGCGCGAGGGCGTTCACTTCAACGTCACGACGATCGCGAGCGAAGGCCGGGAGGCCGCGGGCGTCGCGCCGGAGCGCTTCTTCGCGTCGAACGCGAGCCTCGCTCGCGAGACGTTCCTGGCCGCGGGCGGGTTCGACGAGGGCTTTCCGATGGCCGCCTGGGAAGACGTGGAGCTCGGCCATCGGCTCCATCTCCGCGGCGAGCGGATCGGTTTCGACGCGGCCGCATCGGCGACGGCGCTGACGGGCAGCGGCTCGTCGCTCGAGCGCTACGCCGCCTGGCGCGAGCGGGCGCTGCCTTCGGCGTATCGAGCGATGCGTCTGGCTCCGCCGCTCGCGGCGAAGGTGGCGCGGCCAACCCGGCCGCGCTGGCGCGGACCTGGGCATCGCGCGGTGTGGGCGGCGATCGGGATGCTGGGCCGCGCGGATCGGCGTGGCGTCGAGTTCCCGGCGTGGGTGTACCGCCGGTTGCTCGGGCACTTCCAGCCGCTCGCCTCGGCTCCGCCCGCGGCCGAAGCGCCGATCCGCGCGGGCCGGTTGGTGCGCGATCCGATCACCGGCCGCACTCGCTTCGACTCGCGTGGTTCCGATTCGGTGATCGCCGGCGAGCTCCTGCTCGAAGCGTTGTGGCCGTTTCGCGCGCGGCTCTCGGGCCGGGTGCTCGATCTCGGTTGCGGTGACGGGCCGCTGCGCGGGCCGCTCGAGCTCATGGCCGACGGATACGTCGGGTTCGACCGCAATCCATCGGCGGACGCCGCGCGGGTTCGCGGCGACGCGGCGCAGCTACCCTTCCGAGCGGCGAGCTTCGACGGGATCGTGATCGCGGAGGTACTGGAGCACGTGCGCGCTCCGGCGGACGTGCTGAGCGAGGCGTGGCGGGTCGCGAGGCCGGGTGCGAGCCTGGTGGTCACGGCGCCCTTTTGCTATCGAATCCACGACGCGCCCGAGGATCGCTGGCGCTTCACCGAGGACGGGCTCACGTTTCTGATGCGCGAGAGCGGCTTCGCGATCGAGCGCGTGGCGGCGGTGGGCGGGGTGGGCGCGGTGGTGGTGGACCTGGTGGCGCGCAATCTCTGCACGCTGCCGGGCGAGCTGGTGCTGCGCGCCGGAAGGGCTATCGGATCGCGAGCGGTCGAGCGCGTGGGCGGTGCCGCGACTCACTGGTCGTCGGTGGCGTCGCAGCGAACGTTTCTGGCCATTCGAGCGGTGGTGTTGCGCGTGGCCGGCCGCAGGTCGGGGCCGGTGACCCGGTTCCTGTGGGACCGATCGTCGCGGCTCGCGAAGGGCTACGTGGTGCTGGCGCGAAAGCCGGTCGCGAGATGAGCAAGACGGCGACCTGGCCGGCGCCGATCCTGCTCCTCGCGTACACGTCGCAGCTGGGAGGCGCGGAGCGCAGCCTGCTCGACGCGACGGCGCGGCTCGATCGGGCACTTTTCACGCCGATCCTGGCGCTTCCGGGCGAGGGACCGCTCGCCACCGAGGCGCGCGCCGCTGGCATCGAGGTGTTTTTCGACGGCACGCCGCGCCGCGAGCGGCTGGGCGCTCGCGAGTGGCTCGCGGTTGTGGCGCGGCTCACGAAGCTGGCTCGCGAGCGCGACGTCCGGCTGCTCCACGCGGGCACGGTGTGGCGACTCACGCGGGCGGCCGCGGTGGCGCGGGTCACCAAGATCCCCGCGATCTGCCACGTGCGCGACGAGGACCTCGATCTCTTCCGCAGCGTGCGCTTCCGCATCGCGGCGCGCGAGATGGAGCGGCTGATCGCGATCTCGTCGTCGGTCATGCACGAGCTGGTGGCGGCGGGCCAGCATCCGCTGCGTGTGCCGGTGCTGTGGAACGGGATCGATCCGGCGCCGTTCGCGAGCGCCGCCGGAGCGGCCGCGCTGAGGGCCGCGTGGGGCGCGACCGAGTCGACACCGCTCGTGGGAGTCGTGGGCAGCATCGAGCCGCGGAAAGGGCAGGTCGACTTCGCGCGCGCGGCGGCGCACGTGGCGCTCGCCCGTTCGGACGCGCGGTTCGTGATCGTGGGCAGCGATCTGCACGGTGTGTGGAGCGAGTACCGCGCGCAGCTCGAGCGCGAGATCGGCGAGCGGGCGCTCGGCGATCGCGTCGTTCTCGCCGGTCAGCAGGGCGACGTGCCGAGCGTGATGCACGCGCTCGACGTGGTGGTGGTGCCGTCGCACCGCGAGCCCTTCGGCCGCGTGGTGGTGGAGGCGATGGCGGCCGCCAAGCCGGTGATCGCCTACGGCGTCGGTGGGATCGGCGAGATCGTGGTGCCGGGAGTCACGGGAGTGCTGTGCGAGCCCGGCGATCCCGCGGACCTCGCCGCGGAGGTGATCGGCTTGCTCGCGGATCCCGAGCGGGCGCGGGCGCTCGGCGCCGCGGGGCGAGCGCGTGTTCACGAGCGCTTCACCCTCGACCGGCACGTGGCCGATCTGCAGATCGTCTACCGCGGCGTTCTCGGCGCCGCGCTCACCCGTTGAGAGGTCGGCCGCCGGAGACCGGCGGGCTCCAAGCTGGGTCGCGCCAATCCACGGCGCGAATCTGAAACGCCGCACGCGGCGATCTGGCGAGCGACGTCCCCGGCGCGCAGGCGACGACGAGCCCCGCGCGACGAGGGCCGGAGCTTCACAGCCGTTTCGAGTAGATCACGCGGTCGTCGCCCGGCGAGTAGAAGTCGCGCACTCGCGCTTCGGCGACGAAGCCCAGGCGCTCGTAAAACTCACGGGTTTTCGAGTAGTCGGTGCGGGAGGATGTCTCGATCAAGAGCAGCCGGCCGCCGGCGGCGGCGATCGCGTCGGTGGCGGCCGTGACCAGCGAGCGGCCGACTCCGCCGCCATGGATCTCGGGATCGACGGCGATCCAGTAGAGATCGTAGGTGCCGTTCGTGAGCGGGGTCGAGCCGTAACAGACGTAGCCGAGCACCCGTCCGTCGTCCGGCGACTCGGCGACCACGAACCGGTAGGGATCGGCGCCGTTCGGATCCTCGAAACCTTCGTCGATCAGCGACAGCGCGACCGTGATCTCGTCCGGCGTGAAGACGCCGGTGCGCTCGAGGATCGAGCCGATCGGAGCGCGATCAGCGGGGCGGATCGCTCGCGTCGCGACTCCAGCGAGCTTCGGCCGAGCGGACGATGCGGTGGATGAGCTCATCGTAGTCCCAGCCGTGCTGGCGGGCCGAGCGAGCGTAGCCTGCCTCGGGATCGAGGTCGGGATTGGGATTCACTTCCAGGATGCGCGGCTCGTTGGCCTCGGTGAGGCGCATGTCGACGCGGCCGTAGTCGCGCAGCCCCACGGCGCGAAACGCGGCGAGCGCCACGCGGCGCACTTGCTCGGCCACGTCCTCGGGAATGGGGGCCGGGCAGATCACCTGCGTGCCCTGGTACTCGACGCTCTCGGGCACCCATTTTCCGGCGTAGGTGACGATCGGCGCGTAACCGGGCGGCAGCTTGAAGTCGATCATCGAGAGCGGCAGGGCGTAGGCGTCGTCGCCCTCGCCGTAGATCGCAACGTTGAGCTCGGCGCCCGCCACGAACTCCTCGACTAGCGCATCGCCCTCGACCTTGGAGAGGAGATCGCGGGCGCGGTTCCAGGCGGCGTCGGCGCTGGGCACGATCGACGAGTTGTCGAGGCCCACGCTGCCGTCGTCGCAGCCGGGCTTCACGATGCACGGATAGCGCAGCTCGGCGAGCATCGCGCGCGCGGCGTCGCGCTCGGTGTCGAGGCGGATCGAGTGGCCGCGCGCGGTGGGCAGGCCGCAAGCGTCGAGCAGCCGCTTGGTGAGCGCCTTCCTCTGGCAAAGGCCGAGGGTGAAGGCCGCGGCGCCGGTGTAGGGCACGGCCGCGTGCTCGAGCATCCACGCGGCGGCGGATTCCAGCACCGCGCGCCCGAGCAGCGACTCGATGAGATTGAAGACTCCGCGGGGACGGACTTCGTCGAGCACCTGCAGGATCGACGGCGCGTCCTCGACGGCGCGGGTGAGCACCTCGACCCCCTTTCGAGCGAGCGCGTTGCCGATCGCGTTCACCGATTCGAGTACCGCGCGCACGGCTTCGGGGTCGGGGCCGAGCGAGCGCTCGACGTCGACCGAGTAGAGCACCAGGACCGGTCCCGTCGGATTGGAGAGGCTCATGGGAATGGGACCGGGAGAGATCGCAAGAATGCAGGGGCGACCGATTGTACGTACGTCGTCGATGGATGCAACACTTTGCGTCGTCGGGTAGCTTCCGGTGGTTCGCTTCGGAGGGACCGCAGTCCTCCGAGCACCGAGACAGAGACCGCATCCCATGCAGGTCGGCCTCGACATCCGGATTCTGCAGGAGTCGGGCGCGGGCCGTGGCATCGCCACGTACATCCGCGGCTTGCTGAGCGGGTTCGAGGCCGCCGGCCTGGCGGCCGACGTGACGCGTTTTCGCTATGCCTCGCCGGCTCCGGCGGGCGTCGCCGGGGCCGAGGGCCGCGTCTTCACGATGCGCAGGCGGTGGCGCGAGGAACGGCTTCTCGCCGACGCCCTCAATCAGGTGATGACGCCCTGGGAGGCGCGGGCCGCGCGCGTCGCGGTGCTCCATGCGCCTTCTCCTTACGATCTCGCGTGGTGGTATCCGTGTCCGCTGGTGGTCACCGTGCACGACATGGCGCCGCTTTCGGCGCCGCGCGGCATCGTCCGCACCGGGCTCGAGCACCATTTTCTCTACCGGTTCGTGCGCCGCGCCGCGCGCGTCATCGCGGTCTCCGAGTTCTCGCGCGACGAGATTCTGCGCCATCTGCCCATCGCCCCCGACCGGGTGGTGGTGATCCCGGAGGCCGCGCAGCCCGGCCTTGGCCGCGTCGAGCCGGATCGAGTCGACGAGGTTCGCGGCCGGCTGGGTGTCCGTGGAGACTTTCTGCTCCACGTCGGAGGCTACGACCGGCTCGAGCCACGCAAGGATCTGGGCACGCTGCTCCAGGCGTTTGCCGAGCTGCGCCGCGCCGGCCGCGACCTCACGCTGGTGCTGGTGGGCGGCGGCGGACCGGGGGAATCGGCGCTCGCCCAGCTCGGCACGCGCGCCGGTGTGCTGTCGCAGGTGGTGCGCACCGGCTACGTCTCACCGGCCGATCTCGCGGCGCTCTACACCGGCGCCAGCGCATTCCTGTTTCCCAGCACCTACGAGGGCTTTGGCCTGCCGCTGCTCGAGGCGATGGCCTGCGGCACGCCGTGCATTGCGGCGCGCGCCGGCTCGTTGCCGGAAGTGGGAGGAGACGCCGCGCTCTACGTGGAGGCGGGTGATCCGTCCGCCTTCGCCGCTCGGACCGCCGAGGTGCTCGATCGACCGGAGCTGCGCGGAGGCCTGAGCGCTCGCGGCATCGCGCGCGCCGCCTGCTTCTCGTGGGAGCGAACCGCGAGACTCACCTGGGACGTCTACCGCGACGCGGCCACCGCTCGGTGACCCCGCCCGCTTGCGGCGCGGCGGGTTTTGGGATTGATTCGACGGCTTTCGAAGCCCGGTTTGCGACGATGGATGCTGCCCTGCGCGCGCGCCCGCTGTTCAAGCGCACCGATCTCGTGGTGGCGGCGAGCACCACCGTGGTCGCGGTCGCGGCCGCGCTGATCATTCCGCACCTCGATCCCGCGGTCACGCTGTTCGCGACCGCGATGGCGTCCCTCTACGTGTTCACGTTCGGGCTGGTGCTGGTGAAGCCCGGGCACGGGCTCGTGGTGTACGCGCTGCTGTTGCCGTTCTGGGAGTGGCTGCGGCTCAACCTGGTGAACCGCGGCATCGTGAGCTACGGGTGGGCGACGCTCGGCACGCGCTGGGAGGAGCTCTTCTTCGGGCTGATCCTGCTCGGGCGCCGGCGCGGGAACCTGAAGGTGGCGCTCACCTCGACGCCGATCCTCGACTTCTTCTTGCTGGCGTACCTGGTGCTCCAGCTCGCCTACTTCGCGGCGCAGCACTTCCATTTGCAGGCGCTGTGGGGTGTCAAGGTCGATTACGCGTACCTGGTACCCCTCCTGCTGCTGCGCTTCGCGCACCTCGATCGCGACGACTTGAAGCGCACCTTCCTGGTGTCGGTGTGGCTGGGAGCGGCGGTGGCGCTCTTCGGGGTCTACCAGGTGTATTTCCTGGGCGAGGACGACTTGACCGGCCTCGGCTTCGGCCGCCAGAGCCCGTGGGGCGCCTTCATCCCGTGGAACTTCAAGCGCGAGACGATCGGCATGTTCCGCGCGATCTCGATCATCGGCGATCCGCTGTCGCTCAGCACCTATCTCCTGGTGCTGCTCCTGTGGGCGATTCCGGTCGCGGTCTACTACCCGCGGGGAAAGATCGCGCATCCGCTCAAGCTGGCGGTCGTGGCGCTGGCCGCCGGCCTCTACTTCACGTTCACGCGCTCGGCGTGGATCGGCGCCGCGGCGGGCGTGATCATCGTGCTGGTGGCGATGATCCGGCGCAGGGAGACCGTGCTCTTCGCGCTGCTCGGTCTGATCGGTGCCGCCGGGCTCCTGGTGGTGACCGGCGGGCTCGACTTCATCAAGGTGACGCTGGCGCTCGGTGAGCCCAGCTCCCGCAACCACTTCCGCGAGCTCTGGGACGGCGCCAAGTACATGATGGCGCACCCGCTCGGCATCGGGATCGGCAAGGTTGGGCGGGCATTCCTCAAGTTCATCGGCATCGGCACTGGATTCGGTGTCGAGAGCTGGTTCCTGCAGGTCGGCATCGAGCTCGGCATCCTGGGGCTGGCGCTCTACTGCCTGCTGAGCCTGGAGGCGGTGCGGCTCGGCTGGCGCTCGTTCCGGAACGCGCGGGATCCATTCCTCGAGGCTTTTGCGCTCGGTGCGCTCTCCGCGTTCGCGGGCCTCACGATCTACGGCATCACGCTTCCCGCGTGGGGCTACGTGGCGGGGCCCTATCTCGCGACGCTGGTGATCGCGCTCGGTGTGTTTCACGTGCCGCGCGCGGATGCGATGGCGCGCGGCGAGCCGTGAGCGCGCCGCCGAGTCCGGCCTGGCGTTGCCCGCGCTGCCGCGGAGTGCTCGAGCCCTCGCCGGGCGGGCTGGCGTGCGCGGCTTGCGCGTCCACGTGGCCGGTCGAGAGCGGCGTGCCGCGGTTCACCGAGCTCGGCTATCGGTTTCCGGTGCACGAGATCGACGAGGTCTCCGGCGATCGAGCGCTCGACTCGCAGTCGCTCTCGCCCGAGATGCGCCGCTGGCTCCTCCATCCGGGACGCGCCGACGCGGCGCTGCTCGCGATCGACGAGCCCAGCACCGCGGTGGTTCTCGA
>CAZYWA010000300.1:0-9529 GCA_964650975.1 uncultured bacterium | reverse complement strand
GGCGCCATTTCGTAGGAAAGGTCGAGCCCTTTCTCCCGCGCGCGCGTGGCCACCAGGTCGAGGGTCTCCTCGATCACCAGGTGCACCGCGAACGGCTGCTCCTCGAGCTCCATGCGTCCCGCGTCGATCTTCGAGAAGTCGAGGATGTCGTTGATGACCGTGAGCAGGTGGTCGCCGCCGGTGCGGATCGTGGTGACGAAATCGGCTTGCTCGAGCGTGAGCTCGGTGGCGCTCAGCAGGCTGGTCATGCCGATCACCGCGTTGAGCGGTGTCCGGATCTCGTGGCTCATGTTGGCCAGGAACTCGGACTTCGCTTGCGCCGCGGCCTCCGCGGCGCGGCGCGCCTGCTCGAGGTCGGCGTTGGCGCGCACCAGCTCGACCGTGCGCGCCGCGACGCGATCCTCGAGCTCTTCCTTGTCGCGCTCGAGGCCCGCCAGCATCGTGTTGAGGCCGGTCGCCAGCACCTTGACCTCGCGACTGCCGGCCGCGTCGACACGCGCCGCATAGTCGGGGGCCGCCGAGAAGCGCTCCACGAAGGTCGCGAGGTCCAGGATGGGCCGCGAGATCACGCGCTGGAGGAGCCTCGCCACTCCCACGGCGAAGATCGCCAGCACGGCACCGATCGCCGCCATGGTGAGCGCATGGCTGCGGATGCGCGCGTCGAGCGCGGCGGTGGAGACTCGGAGCACCACCGTGCCGAAGCGCTCGCCGTCCTGGGTCACCGGCTCGCGCGCCTCCACGAAACCGCTCGCGACCACGCTGGTGGTGGCGCTCCCGGAAGACTCGATGTGGGCGGGGAGATCGCCTCCCGCCTCGCCGGCTTCGCTCTTTCCGTCGGTCGCAGCGGACGCGCGCGTGTACGACGAGAACAGGCGGCCGTCACGGTCGTAGAGCCCGGCGCTCACGACGCTCGGGTCCTGCCGCAGCTTCGCGAGCGTCGCCGCCGACTCCTTGCGTGCGCCGAACGCCAGCTCGGCAGCGCTGTACTCGCCCGCGATGCGCGCCGTGAGCGTCGTTTGCTCCATGAGCTCGCGATGGAAGCGGCGCACGTCCACGGCTGCCTGGATCCCGATGTCGAGCGCCAGAACCCCGAGCACCGCGACCACGATCACCGCCGTGAGCGTGGTGGTGATCGAGCGCGCAGGTCGCTCGACGGCCGGGTCCGAGGGCGTGGAAGAGGACATGGAAGGTCAGGGACCGGAGACGATCCGTGCTAGGTCCAGAAGCTTGGCGCTGAGTTGCAACCCGCTGTGCTCGGCGGCGACGCGATTCACCTCGAAGCCCAGGTGATCGCCCGCGCGGCTCAAGTTGATGTCGACGCCGCGAGCCGCCAGTCCCTCGGTGTCGCTCATCGTGAGCACCGCCTGGCCGTCGATCCGCGCCAGCACGTCCGCCACGTGGCCGGCCTCGCTGCTCGAGATCCACAGCACGTGGCATTCCCCCAGGTCCTCCACGCGCTCGATCAGGCGGATCTGCACCGCGCGATCCTTCAGTTGCTTGCTGGCCAGCAACTCTTCGAGATGCGGCTGGATCGGGTCGCGCCCCAAGATGCCGATCACGAACGGCCGCGAGGAATCGGCGAGCCGCGCCTCCGGCCAGTCGACGAAGTGGATGAATCGCTCGACGAACGCCGCCTTGACCTTGGCTTCGTCGTAGGCCGGGTCGGCGCTCGCGTGGGTGGCGACCAGCACCCACAGTCCACACGCGATGACCCGCGCCGCCGCGGCGACGGCACGCTTGCGGTGCCTGGGATCCATCATCGGTGCGGCGGGTTCGGTCCAGGACTCCCGGCGGCCGAGCGTGGCGGGAGCCTCGGTCTTCATATATCAGGACGGGGCTCCCCCGCGCGCCCCCCTGGAACGTCGGCCGTCGCGAGAACTTCTGGGTCGCGGGTAAATCTCCAGACTCGGTCTTCGCGACACATCCGCGCTGAAGGACACCGTGCTTGACCTGGTTCGGGAGGTATGGGACGAACGGAACGAGGAGGATCCATGACTGGAACGCTCGAGGCTGTGCATGGCGGTGTCTTCAGGCGCGGACGAGCATGCTCGGCGCGGCTCGGCCTTGCGGCCGAGTGCTGGTCGTTGGGGGTCGCCGCGACAAGCCTCGTGGTCCTCTGCTCCGTTCTGCTGGCGACTCCGGCGGAAGCCGGCCAGGAATGGGAGCTCATCTCCGTCACACGCGGTCCCACCTGGGAAGTCAACCAGGCGAAGGGGACCTTGAAGCAGAGTGGAAACGTCCTCGAAGGAACTCTCAGCGACAAAACCGACGGCAAAGCGGATTACCAGCTCCGCATCAAGCTGAATGGCGAACACGCCAAGGCTACCTTCCGGTTCGTCTCCGAAAGCGACGAAGGTACGACGGTGACCGGCACCCACCAGAAGGCGAAAAACCCCACGAAGACCCACTGCCCTGAGCAGATTCAGCTCATGAATTCGTTCCACTACATCGGACTCGCCCGCGACGCTTGCGAGCCCTGACGGGCTCTACGGCCGGCGAGAGCAGCCGAGCTCAGGCCGCAGCGTTCGCCAGCTCGACCTCGTCCGCTTCACCGCTCGAGCCGAGCGCTCCTTCCGGAGCGTCGAGCACTTCGCGCACCTTGGCCATCAAGTCGCGCGCGGTGAACGGCTTGGCGACGAAGGCCGTGGCGCAGGCGTTGGTGGGCGGCAGGGCGCTGACGCCGGTGTGCCCGGACATGTAGAGGACGCGCACCGACGGGGTGCATCGCTTGACGGCGCTCACCAGCTCGAAGCCACCCATGTTCGGCATGACCACGTCGGTCAGCAGGAGATCGATGCTGCCGGAGTGGGCGCGCCACGCCTCGAGCGCTTTCTGTCCGTCGGCCGCCTCGAGCACGGTGTAGCCGCAGGACTGCAACGTGGCGGACACCAGCCTGCGGACGGCGGGGTCGTCCTCGGCCACCAGCACGGTCTCGGTGCCGCCCTGGCCGGAGCGGATGTTGCGCTCGAGCTGCGCCAGCTCGACGCGGTGGCCCTCGATCCGCGGCAGGGCGACCGTGAACACGCTGCCACGGCCCGATGTGCTCTCCACCCAGATCGCTCCGCCGCTCTGCGCGACGATCCCGTGCACGGTGGAGAGGCCGAGCCCGGTGCCTTGGCCCGGCTGCTTGGTGGTGAAGAACGGATCGAAGATGCGCTTCTGGACGTCCTCGCTCATGCCGCAGCCGGTGTCGGTGACGCGCAGGATGACGTGGCCCGTCGGGGACCATTCGGCGTGCGGGCGGACCGCGGGATCGTCGGCAGGCGAATTGATCGCCTCGATGGAAAGCGTGCCTCCGGCGGTCATCGCATCACGCGCGTTCACCGCCAGATTCAGGATCACCTGCTCGATCTGGCTCAGGTCGGCGCGGATCGTTCCCAGATCGGGAGCGCACACGACGCGCACGTCGATGTGCCCGCCCAGCAGTCGCCGCAGCATCTTCTCCATGCCGGTGACGACGGTGGACAGGTTGATCTCGAGCGGGGCCAGCATCTGGCGGCGGCTGAAGGCCAGGAGCTGCCGCGTCAGTCCCGCCGCGCGCTTGGCGGCCGACTGGATCTCCTCGAGCGCTTCGCACGGACCGGGCTGGTCCACGATCTGCCGGCCCAGGAGCTCGCCATAGCCGGAGATCGCGGTGAGCAGGTTGTTGAAGTCGTGCGCGACGCCGCCAGCGAGCTGTCCGATGGCCTCGAGCTTCTGCGACTGGCGCAGCTCCTCTTCGATGCGGCGCCGCTCGGTGACGTCGCGGAAGCTCCACACCCGCCCCGCGCTGGCGCCGGCGGCGCGATGAGCCTGCGAATAGCGCTCGAAGGTCCGCCCGTCCTTGAACTCGAGCAGATCGAAGCTTTCGGCGTCGGAGTCGGCGTAGAGGGCGCGCACTCGCGCCAGGAACTTCTCGGAGTCCTTGAGCTGACCGATCACGTGCTCGAGGGTGCGGGAATCGTCCTGGCTCTCGAGGATCGACTGGGGAATCCGCCACATCTCGGCGAAGCGCCGGTTCCTGGCCAGGACTTCTCCGTCGCCGCTCACCACCAGGATGCCGTCCGTGGTGGAGTCGAGAGTGGCCTTGAGGATTGAGAGCGCCCGGCCGAGGTCCTCGGTCGACGCTTGCAGCTCGGCGGTACGCGTCACGACCTGCCGCTCGACCCACTGGTGGGCGCTCTCGAGCTGCGCGCGGCGGCGCGCGGTCTCGGCCATCTCGGCCACGGCGCGCCGGGCCGCGGAGATCAGGAAGAAGTCGATGAACAGCACCCAGCCCGCGTGCTCGAACGAGCGCCACAACGTGGGCGTGAGAACGCCGTAGACCGACTCGGGCCAGAGGAGGCCGCGCAGCAGATGGTCGAGCGCCACCACCACCGACGAGGACACGAGCACCGGCCAGTCCCGGTAGAAGGACAGGAACGCAAGCGAGCCGAACACGATGAAATGGGTCTCGATCCGGCCGCCGGTGAACTGGATGAGCAAACCGCCCATGAGCATCTGCGCGATACCCACCACGTGGCGCGTGAGCTGCGAGCCGCAGCGGAGGAACGCGAGCGCGATCGGAAACCCCACGACAGCCGGTCCCAGCACCAGTGCCGCCCACACGTGGGGATGAACGCGGCTCGAGAGTCCCGCCCAGGTACGCGGCGAGACCCACAGCGCGACCACGATTCCCACCAGGCATTCGACCGCGAGCAAGCCCGCGAAGAGCCGGTCGGTGTGGCAGGCGATGGTGCGGCGCGCCTGCGCGAGAAGGTCCGCGGCGCGCCGCTCCACCGCGTCCTCGAACGCGGGATCGATGTTTTCGTCGGGCGAGGAGGTCATCGGAGACATCGGCGGTTCCGTTCAGTGGGGGATGGCGGTGGTGGGAGTACGGAAGTTCGGGTTGGGATCCGCGTCGCTCGCCCGGTGCGCCGCCAGCGCGCAGCCGAATACGGAGCTCGACGCGCCGGTGAGGTTTTGCCCAGCGAGCACGGCGAGAATGTCGCTCTGTCCCGCGCTGTCTCCCTGGTGACCGCGAGCTGGCGTGATGCCGCCGCTGAACCGCAGCGCGCCGGAGGCGTCGTAAAGCAGCGTGTGGCCCGAGGTCTCGAGCCCGAAGCGCTTCGATTCCTGGCCGTCGGCGTCGCGCACCACGGTGACACCGGGGATTCGCGCCAGGTCGCTCGCGAACTCGGTGTCCGCCCAGGCCGGCTCCTCGCTGCTCGGCGCGAGCAGCAACACCCGCGCTTCCACGGCGCCCTGCCCTCGCGCCATGAGCCGCGCGAGCTCGGCGACGGTCGCGCGCGTGCACGGACAGCGCGGGTGCACCACAACCACCAGCGTGGCCATCGGTGCATCGGCCGGGCTCACGCGGGTCGCGGGCCACCGCGCGGGCGGAGAGCCCGGGTCACCGGGCGTCCCGTCGAACCGCGCCAGCGCCGCGAAACCCGCGACCAGGACGCCGAGCCACGCGGCGAGTGCCAATCCGATGACGGATTTACGAGGAAGTGTCTCGAGAAGACTCATGAAATTCCTTCGAATGCGGAGGCGTGGGCCGCGTTACGCAAGCGCGATGCCGAGCGGCCCAGTGGGCGTTTCTTGCCTACTTTCGTCCGGTGGCGAGCGGGCCGTGGGTGATAGGATCCGCGCACGCGCGCACTCATCGCGGAGAGGAATCGACATGAAGGCTCTGCGCATCATCTGCCTCGCCCTCGGAGCGCTGCTGGCATCGTCGGCTGCCGGCGCCGGGGAGACGACGATCGTCCGCGATGTGCAGGGCCCGGAAGGTCCCTTGTTCATCGACGGCAATCTCTACTACGTCGGCTGGATCTCGAACGCGCTGTCGAAGTGGGATGGCAAGACGAGCACGGTCCTGAACCACGCGCCCGGCTGCGGCCACAACGGGCTGGCGTTCACCAAACGGCGTACGTTCATCATCGCGTGCACCAACGACCCCGGCGCCATCATCGAGACCGACATGACCGGGAAGGAGCTGCGTCGCTGGGACACCGACGCCAACGGGAACAAGTTCGTCGGGGGGATCAACGACGTCGTGATCGCGGCGAACGGCGGCATCTACGCCACCGTATTCGGTCCCTACGAGGGCGCACCGACCGAGGTGATCGGGAAGATTCTCTATCTCGCGCCGGACGCCCAGAAATGGACCGTCGTGGCGGATGACTTGAACTACGCGAACGGCGTCGGCGTCTCGCCGGACCAGAAAGCCCTCTACGTCGACGAAACCGTCGGGAACTGCATCCTCAAGTTCACCATCGAGGCCGACGGCTCGTTGAGCCACCGATCGAATTTCGCGCTGCTGAATCTTCTGACGAAGAACAGGATCGACCACTGGTGGCTCGGGCCGGACAGCATGAAGATCGACGACAAGGGCAACCTCTACGTCGCTCAGTGGTTCGGCGGGAAGGTGCTGAAGATCTCACCGGCCGGTAAGCTTCTCCACGTATTTCCGATCGCCGCCGGCTTCGGCACGACCAACGTCGCGTTCGGCGAAGGTGGGAAAGACTTGTACGTGACCGTCGTGAAGGATCCCGAGGACCCGAAGGCAAACGGCAGCATCGTGAAGATCCCGAACGTCGAGTGACCGAAGGCTTACGCCGGGCGATAGCGGCCAGCGAACCCTTCCCTCGACACGCCGACCCGGCCCGGCAGGTGGCGTTCGGCGAGGCGGACGATCTGCTCGCGGTAGGCGAGTGACGCCGAGATCGGCTCGATCGCTTCCATCGCCGCGGGCAGCGCGGTGGCGAGAGTGCGGTGGCCGTCGGGAGTGCCGTCGCCTTCGATGAAGTGGTCGATCACCACGGCGCTCGCGTGCCGGGCGATGCGTGCGAAGAACGCGTCGGGATCGGCGATCGGCAGGAGCGGTGAGACGGTGACTACCGTGCGAATGCCGGCGGTCGCGAGCGTTTCCAAGGCGGCGAAGCGGTCGGCGATCGAGCTGGCGTGCGGCGGCAGTCCTTCGAGGCGTTCGCGATCGGTCTCGATGGAGAGGTGAACGCGCAGCTCGGTGCGCGCGGCGAGCTGCATGAGGAGCGCGGCGTGATCGGCGACCTGGTGAGAGTGCGTCTGCAGGATCAGGAAATCGGGCGGCTCGTCGCGCATGGCGTCGAGGACCGCGCGGGTCACGCCGAATTTCCTTTCTTGCGGCAGAAAGGGCTCCGTCGAGCTCGACAGAAAGATGCCGAAACGGCCGCGAGATTTGCGCGCCCAGTTGCGCTCGCGAGGCGCCGTCGCGCGATAGGCCTCCGCCGCGTTCTCGCGAACTTCGAGGAAGCTGCCCCACGGCGCGCCGCGCGTGAGGATACCGTTGTGCTGGACGTAGCAGGCGACGCCGCAGAGCGCATGGCCGAAGCTGCAACCGCGGTAGGGCTGCAACGAATGCGAGCAGACGTCGCGCAGGAACCCGCTGGTGCGGGTGAGGATCTCGGCGACGCGAGCGGCAGTGACGTTCACGGCGTCGAGGGTAACCGCGATGGGTTCGAGCCCGATCGAGGGCTGCCCACCGAGGGACCGGTGGGCCTCCACGGGTCGGTCCGGGAAGCCCTGGAGGGCGCGCGGTCCCTCGCGCGCGAGCGCTCGATCGGGCGCTCAGACCGTGGGACGCAACAGCACGATCGGGATCTCGCGCGTGGTGCCTTCGCGGTACGCGACGTAGCCCGGGTACATCGCGTCGAGCTTGGGCCAGAGGCGGACGCTCTCGTCGGCGGTCGCTTGCGCGCCGGTCACGCGGTGGGTCTCGCGGCCGTAACGCAGTTCGGCGGTGGGCTTGGCTTGCAGGTTGAGCCACCACGCGGGCGGCTTGTCGGCGCCGCCGTTCGACGCGACCACCACGAAGGTGTCGCCGTCGCGCATCGAGAGAAGCGGCGTGGTGCGCGCCTCGCCGGTCTTGCGGCCGGTGGTGGTGAGCAGCACGATCGGGATGCCGGCCAGGTTGGCGCCGAGCCGGCCGCCGCTCTTGGTGTAGACCCAGCGATGAACCTTGGTGATCCACTCGATCTGCCCGCGGGTGCGCGGGCGAAACATCGTGGCGATGCTCATGGGAGGCTCACACCACCTGCGCGACCAGGCGGTCGCGGTGGAAGATGGGATCGCCGAACAGCATCTCGCCCAGCTTGGCGCGCTTGAAGAAGAGATGCATGTCGTGCTCCCAGGTGAAGCCGATGCCGCCGTGGATCTGGATGCCATCGCCGGCGCACTTGCGGAAGGCCTCGGAGGCGTAGGCTTTGGCGATGCTCGCCGCGGCGCGCGCGTCGGGGGCACCGGTTTCGAGCGCCCAGGCGGCGTAATACGCGGCCGATCGCGCGCTCTCGGCGAGCACCATCATGTCGGCGCACTTGTGCTTGATGGCCTGGAACGAGCCGATCGGACGCCCGAACTGGACGCGGATGCGGGCGTACTCGACGCTCATCTCGAGCACCTTGGTGGAGCCGCCCACCATCTCGGCCGCCTGGCCCGCCGCGGCGCGGTCGAGCGCGCGCGCGATCGTGGGCCAGCCGTCGGTGGCGGAGCCGACGACGGTGTCGGCGTCCACCTTCACGCCGTCGAGCGTCACGTTCGCGATGCGGCGGGTTCCGTCGACGGTCTTCATCGGCTCGATCACGAGCCCCTTGGCGCCCTTCTCGACCAGGAACAGCACCACGTTCTCGTCGAGGCGCGCGGCGACCAGCAGGAAGTCGGCGACGTGCGCGTCGAGCACCGCGCTCTTCCGTCCCGAGAGCGTGAAGCCGCCCTTCGTCTTCTGCGCCTTGGTGGCGACGGATTCCGGCGTCCAGGCACCGCCCTCTTCCACGACCGCGAGCGTCCCGAGCGCCCGGCCCGCGGCGATCTCGGGCAGCCAGCGCTTCTTCTGCGCGTCGCTGCCGGCGTCGGCGAGGGTCATGGCTCCCAGCACCGCCGAGCTGAAGAACGGTCCCGGCAGGAGCGCGCGGCCGGCTTCCTCGAGCACCACCGCGAGATCGAGGAAGCCGAGACCGAGCCCGCCGAATTCCTCGGGGACCGCGAGCCCGGGCCAGCCGAGCTCGACGATCTTCGACCACAGCGCCTCGCTCATGCCGCGCGGATCGTCCAGCAGCTTCCGAACCGCGGTGCTGCCGCACTCGCGGTCGAGAAACGTGCGCGCCGTTTCCTTGAGCAGCTTCTGATCGTCGGAAAGATCGAAATTCATCGCTTGGCTCCGTTTAGTCAGCCCTTGGGCAATCCGAGCACGCGCTCGCCGACGATGTTGCGCTGGATCTCGCTGGTGCCGGCTTCGATGGTGTTGGCCCGGGCGCGCAGGAAGCTGTAGATCCAGCGGCCGCCGTCCACGGCGCCGTCGGCACCGTGCGGAATCAAGCCGGCAGGTCCCGCGAGGTTCACCGCCAGCTCGCTCATGCGCTGGCTCAGGTCGGTCCAGAAGAGCTTGCTGAACGAGCCTTCCGGGCCAGGGATTCCGTCGCGCACGATCTTGGTCAGGCTGCGGTAGCTGGTCCAGCGCATGATCTGCACTTCCGAGTAGCAGCGCCCCAGCTCCTGGCGTACCGAGGAATCCTCGAGCGCCGGCTTGCCGCGC
>CAZYWA010000299.1:0-9566 GCA_964650975.1 uncultured bacterium | reverse complement strand
TTTGCGGGGCGGGGGGCTGGAACAGCCCCCCGAGAAAACGTCCGCGGGTTGAGGGGACTCATGTCGAGACGGGAAAACGTGATCGTGGGGCTGGACATCGGCACCACCAAGATCTGCGCGATCGTGGCCGAGCGGCGGCCGGACGGCGTCGAGGTGATCGGCGTCGGTGTCGCGCCCTGCGGAGGGCTTCGCAAGGGCGTGGTGGTGGACATCGAGTCGACCGTGGTCTCGATCCGGAAGGCGATCGAGGACGCGGAGAGCACCGCGTGCTGCGACATCGACGGTGCCTACGTGGGCATCGCGGGCGGACACGTGAAGGCCATCAACTGCCACGGCGCGATCCCGCTCAAGACCGGCGAGGTGCGGCCCATCGACGTGCAGCGAGTGATCGAGGCCGCGACCACCGTCGCGATCCCCATCGACCGCGAGGTGATCCACACCATCCCGCAGGAGTTCGTGATCGACGGAGAAGAGGGAATCCGCGATCCGATCGGGATGAGCGGCAGCGTCCTCGAGGCGTGGGTGCACATCGTGACCGGCGCCGTCTCCGCGGCGCAGAACCTGGTCAAGTGCGCCAACAAGGCCGGTCTCAACGTGCACGACATCATCCTCCAGCCGCTCGCGAGCGCCGAGGCGGTGCTCACCAAGGACGAGAAGGAGCTGGGAGTTGCGCTCATCGACATCGGTGGCGGCACCTCCGACCTGGCGATCTTCTCCGAGGGCGCCATCAAGCACAGCTCGGTGCTGCAGCTCGCCGGCAACCAGATCACCGGCGACATCGCCCTCGGCCTGCGCACGCCGGTCGGCGAGGCCGAGCGGCTCAAGCTCAACTACGGCTGCTCGCTCGCGTCGATGGTGGACGAGGACGAGGTGATCGAGGTGCCGAGCCTGGGTGGACGGCGCCCGCGGGTGATCTCGCGCCACGCGCTGGCCGAGATCATCGAGATGCGCGTCGACGAGACGCTGCAGCTGGTCGACAAGGAGATCAAGAAGGCCGGGCTCGAGGACGCGATCGCGTCGGGGATCGTGCTCACCGGCGGCAGCGCCAATCTGGTGGGCCTGCCCGAGCTGGCGGAACGGATCTTCGATCTGCCGGTGCGGCGCGGCGCGCCCCGCGAGGTCGGCGGGCTCGGCGAGGTGGTGTCGAGCCCCAAGTACGCGACCGGTGTCGGGCTGGTGCTGGCCGGCGCGCGCAACGGCCACGAGTCGAAGTTCCGCATCCGCGACGAGAACATCTTCTCGCGGGTGACGATGCGCATGAAGGAATGGTTCCAGGAGGTGTTCGTATGAACAGAAACGACGAGAGGAGCGGGCGCGGCGACGCGACCCGGGGCGAAGAGACAACGCGCACGAACCGCCAACACAGGAGAGGACAGATGCCCATGGAGTTCGAGCTGGCCAAGGAAGAGGATGGACGTCCCCAGGCCGTGATCAAGGTCGTCGGCGTGGGTGGCGGCGGCGGCAACGCGATCAACAACATGATCGCCCAGGGGCTCTGCGGCGTGGAGTTCATCGCGGTCAACACCGACGCCCAGGCGCTCAAGCTCTCGAACGCGCCGCGCCGCGTACCGGTGGGCGGCCGGCTCACCAAGAACATGGGCGCCGGCGCCAATCCCGAGGTGGGCCGTGCCGCCGCCGAGGAGGATTGCGAGCAGATCCGCGAGGCGCTCGAGGGCAGCGACATGGTGTTCATCACCGCCGGTCTGGGCGGCGGAACGGGCACCGGCGCGGCGCCGATCGTGGCCCAGTGCGCGCGCGACGTCGGTGCGCTCACCGTGGGCGTGGTGACCAAGCCGTTCCTCTTCGAGGGACCGAAGCGCCGCAAGATCGCCGAGGCCGGGCTGCGCGAGCTCAAGCGCTGCGTCGACACGGTCATCACCATCCCCAACCAGCGGCTGGTGACGCTGGCGGGCGCCGATCTCGAGCTGATGGATGCGTTCCGCATGGCCGACGACGTGCTCTACCAGGCGGTGAAGGGCATCGCCGACGTGATCACCGAGGTCGGCTACATCAACGTCGACTTCCAGGACGTGCGCACCATCATGAGCGAGAAGGGCATGGCGCTCATGGGCAGCGGTATCGCCGACGGACCGGAGCGCGCGGCGCGTGCCGCTCGCGCGGCCATCGAGAATCCGCTGCTCGAGGACGTCGACATGAACGGCGCGCGCGGGGTGCTGGTCAACGTCACCGCCGATCGAGCGGTCAAGCTCTCGGAGGTCACCGAGGCGTGCAGCATCATCCAGGAATCGGCGCACGAGGACGCGACCGTGATCTGGGGTCAGGTGATCGATCCGTCGCTGGGCGGGGCGATCCGCGTCACGGTGCTCGCCACCGGCTGCGGCCGCGAGGAGCTCGACGACGCGCCGGTGCGCGACGCGCGCGACTCCCGCTCCACGACCACCACCGTCATCACCGCGCTACGTCCCGCGCTGCGGCCGGAGCCGGCCACCGCCACGGTCGCTCGCGAGCGCGAGCCCGAGGTCCCCAAGGCGCCGCCCGCGCGGCCCATCCGCCCGGTGCAGGGAGATTCCCGCAGCTTCGCCACCGAGCCCGACGCGGTGCGCGCTCCGGTCGCGCGACCGGAGCGCAAGCCCGAGCCCGATCGCTCGCGATCGTGGCTGAGCGCCAGCTCGTCTTCGCCGAGCCCCGAGCGCCCGGGACTCTCGACCAGCGGCCGTCTCTACGACCGCGACCGGATGATCTACGACGATTCGCGGCCCGGGTTCGACTCCGTGTCGCTCGATCAGCTGAACGGCTTTTACGGCGACGACGACGACCCGATGAACACGCCGCCCTGGGCGCGGTCGCCGAGCAAGCAGACCTGAGGATCCCGTGGCCGTTTCACGAACTCGCACTTCCTGGAGCTGCTCCTCTCCTTCTCTTCCGTTTCGCTTCCGCTTCCCGGATCCGCCTCGCCCCGGCGCCCGGGAAGCGGAAGCACCCCATTCCGCCCGTCACCTTCGCCCGGCCTCGGTTGGTTTGACGCCCGGGCGCCAAGGCTCGTCCCTCGGAACCACGGCAAAGCGCCCGATCCGTTCCGAGGGCCCGTTCGCGAGGCTCGAAATCATTCGAAATTCGCTCGGTGCGCAGCGCCGAGACATTCAGGCATGCACCTTGCTCATACCGTTGGTTGAACCAGCAGGGGGTGACCGACGGAGAAAGGTCAGGTGATGGTGTGATGAGCGAAAACGACCGGATCGACGACCAAGAGCTCGAGCAGTTGCTGCTGCAAGAGCTCGAGCCGCTCGAGGCGAGCCGTGAGCTCTACATTCGCCCGCCGAAGCCCGCGCTCGTGAAGCAGACGCCTCCGGTTCTTTGCCCGGGCCGCGACGTGATGGCCGCTGGCACGCTGTTCGCGGCGTGCCTGGCGGTACTCGCCACCGGACGCATTCCGGTCGTCGAGGAAATCGTCTGCTGAGAGGACGCGACTAGCTCCGCCTTTCTCGCCCCTCAACTCGTCTCGCCCCCGGAGGGAGGGGACGGTCGCTTCGCCGCCGCCGTCTCCTCCCTCCACCTATTTTTTCGGGGCGCTTTTCAAGCTCCCGCCCGCTGACCGCACGCACCATCCAGTTCGAGTCGGACGCGGACGATTCAGGGAGACGTCCGCCGAAGCCGCGACGTGGCTTGCGCGGCGACGCTTGTGCGGGTCCGAAAGGACCGATCGAGGTGAAACATCTCGATTTCACGAGATGCAATGGATGGATTTCAAAATTCGATATGAATCGCCATCAGAATACGTCACACGGCGATTTCAAATCGCGAGGGTTCCGTTGATTTTTCCGCGTTTCAGGTGAAAACGGCCTGCGGCCGTCGCTCTCGGGCGGTAAGGCAGGGCAGGGCGAGTCCGGGCTCGGTTAGAGTTGTCGAGCCGCCCGCTCGGTGCCCGCGGCGAGGAGGACTTGATGCTCACGCGACGTCTCGGCTCGGCCGGCCCGCAGGTCTCCGAGCTCGGTCTCGGCTGCATGGGGATGTCCGATCTCTACGGCCCCGCGGACGAGGCCGAGAGCATCGCCACGATCCACGCGGCGCTCGACGCCGGGATCACGCTGCTCGACACCGGCGACTTCTACGGCATGGGTCAGAACGAGCTCCTGATCCGCGAAGCGCTGCGCGGCGGGAAGCGCGACCGGGTGCTCTTGAGCGTCAAGTTCGGCGCGCTGCGCGACGCGGTGGGCGGCTGGAACGGCATCGACGGACGGCCGATCGCGGTCAAGAACTTCCTCGCCTACACGCTGCGCCGGCTCGGCACCGATCACGTCGACATCTACCGGCCGGCGCGGGTCGACCCCGCCGTGCCCATCGAGGAGACCGTGGGCGCCATCGCCGACGAGGTGAAGGCGGGTCGCGTGCGCCACGTGGGCCTCTCGGAGGCGAGCGCGGCGACGCTGCGCCGCGCGCATGCGGTGCATCCCGTCGCGGACCTGCAGATCGAGTACTCGCTGGTGTCGCGCGGCGTCGAGAGTGAGATCCTGCCGGCGTGCCGCGAGCTGGGAGTCGCGATCACCGCGTACGGCGTGCTCTCGCGCGGCCTCATCAGCGGCCACTGGTCGAAGCAGCGCGCCGCCAGCCCCGCCGACATTCGCAACCACATGCCGCGTTTCGGTGGTGACAACGTGGACCGCAACCTGGCGCTGGTGGAGGCGCTGCGCGCGGTCGCGGCGGCGAAGGGAGCCACCGTGGCGCAAGTGGCGATCGGCTGGGTGATGTCGCGCGGTGCGGACATCGTGCCGTTGATCGGGGCGCGCCGCCGCGACCGGCTGAGCGAGGCGCTCGGTGCGCTGACGCTCGAGCTCGGCGCCGGCGACCTGGCGCTCATCGAGCGCGCCGTTCCCAAGGACGCCGCCGCGGGCGATCGCTACATGGCGGCGGCCATGGAGCAGCTCGACAGCGAGCGCGTCAGCTCCGCGAGCCGACCTCGATCGCCCACGACACCAGGCCCAGCAGATTGAACGCGGCGTGGCTCGCGATGCACGGTTCGATCGAGCCGCTGCGCGCGCGCAGCCAGCCGTTCGCGAGCCCCACCAGGAAGACCGGCAGCACCGCGAGCGGTGCCTTCCAGTAAGGCAGGAGGTGGATGGTGCCGAACGCGACGGCGGTGATCCAGATCGCGACGGCCCGGCCGTGCTTCTCGAGCGGGTGAAAGAAAAGCCCGCGGAACAGCACTTCCTCGAAGACCGGCGCCAGCACGCAGACCGGGATCACCAAGAGCGCCAGGTCGGTCATGCTCTGGATCGACTGGCCGATCTCGGTCTTTTCGACACCCACGTCGACCACCGCGCTGAAGGCGAGGTTGACCAGGTAGAGCCCGACACCGGTCGCGAGGCCGAGCCAGCGCGCCGGCCAGGTGGCTGGCGCGAAGCCGGGCAGTGCGCGCACTGGAGCCTGGAAGCGGCGGCGCGCCACGGCGCGAACCAGGAGCAGCAGCGCCGCGTAAGTCGCGGCCACCGGGATACCGAGCAACGAGCTCGACGGCGAGGAGTCGAGGTCCGGGCCTCCGCTCTGGATCGGCGGGATCGCGCCGCTCCACACCAGGAGCTCGACCACCACCGCCTGGCCGGTCACCATCAGCACCAGGATCTGGATGGGCAGCGCCAGGCCCCACAGCGGACGATCGGCCGCGGGCTCGACCGCAGCAGCGTCGCCCGGCCACTCGCCCGGCTGTTCGTTCGGCGACTCGCTCACCGGCCCGCGGCCTCGATCGCGGCGAAGTCGTGGACGAAGGTCTCCTGCTCGTCGTTCTCGAGCGATCCGGGCCGATGCTCGCGAACGGTGCGGATCGCGTTCCGTGGAGGGCGTCCGCGGCGCACCAGCAAGCAAGCGGCGAGGGTTCCGGTGCGGCCGATCCCCGCGGCGCAGTGGACCAGCGCCGTGCGTCCGTCGCGCAGCGCGCGATCGAGCGCGTCGACCGCAGCGCTCATCTCGCTCAGGCTCGGCACGCCGTGGTCGCGGATCGGATGGCGGCTCACCGCGAGTCCGGCGCGGGCGTAGGCCTGGAGCAGGCCCGACACTCCCCACGCGCGGAAATCGTGGTCCTCGAGCAAGCAGAAGACCGAGTCGACGCTCGCCTCGCGGAGACTCTGCAGATCGGAGCCGATGCCGCGGTACGTCCCTGGGCAAGCGGAGGTCCCGAGCCGTCCCGGCTCGATTTCCTCGACGTCGTCGTACCAGACGATCGGCAACATGCGATGCCCCGCCGCAGCATCGCGCACGCCGCGAGGAACGACGAGACCGCCGCTCCGCGTGAACCGTCGCCGAGAGGCGCCCGGCGAACGCAGTGAGCCGCCTCGGGGGCGGGGACCCGAAAAGCCCCCCGAGGAAACTACTGCGTCTCGAGATAGGAGCGCAGCACCTGCTGCGAATCGACGCTCAGGTACGAGAACACCACGCCGGCGGTGTACTTGCGGCGGGTGCCGGTGCTCGAGCGCCGCACCCAGACCACGCGCCCGGTCGCGCTGACGGTGGGATGGGTGGCGCCCAGCTCGAGGTGCATGTCGATGCGGGTCAGCGGATCGGGATCCATCGCCGGCAGGAGCGACAACCCCTCGACCTCGATCAGGTCGGTCTGGAGCATCACGCCCAGGAGCGAGAGATCCAGCGCCTCCGAGTCGATGCTGCGGGTGGCTCCTTCACCGTCCTCGCGCACCAGCCGGTAGGTGGCGGGGAAACGCACCGGCGAGCGGCGCGCGCGCCGCTGGTCTCGACCCTTCACCGTCTCGGTCCGCGGAGCGTTCATTTCCACCTCCCCGGTTCATCCTACGCCCGGGGGACCGAGAAGCTCCAGCGTCGCCTTGCCCATCACCCGGACGGCGGTGGGGCGCGGCAGCAATCGAGTCATCAGGAACGCCGCCGCGCGATTGGCGACGCCGGGAATCACGCTCGGGCGTTTGCCGAGTGCCGCGAGCGCCACGCGCACCACCTCGCTCGCCTCGCCGACCGGCGCCTTGGTGCTGCGTCCGGCGGTGTTGCTGAGGTAGCCGGGAGTCTTGGTGGCGCCGGCGAGGCAGGAGAGGACGTCGACGCCCTGGGGCCCGAGCTCGCCCCACAAGCTCTCGCCGAGCACCGCGTTCCATGCCTTGGTGGCCGCGTAGTTGGCGATGTAGGGCGTGCCCTGCAGACCGCTGAGCGAGGTCATCAGGATCACGCCGCCTCGCCGCCGCTTGAGCATGCGCGGCACCAGCGCGTCGATCAGCACCAGTGGCCCGCGGCAGTTCACGTCGAGCTCGCGCAGCCGTGCCTCGAGCTTCGACTCGAAGTAGCGGCCCACCAAGGACAGCGCCGCGTTGTAGATCAGCATGCCCACTTCGAGCTCGGCGCCGATCCGGCCCACCTCGGCGATCGCGTTCACGTCGGCCAGATCGGCCGACTCGACGCGCACCCGCACGCCGTGCCGCGCCGCGATCTCGCCGGCCAGCGCATCGAGCGGCTCGCGTCGCCGCGCCACCAGCACCAGGTCGAGGCCGCGCGCCGCGAGCTGGCGCGCGAACTCGGCGCCGATTCCCTCCGAGGCGCCCGCGACCAGCGCCCAGGGGCCGTATTTCGCCCGGAAATCCGCGTTCTCGCCGCTCACGGCGCGGGCGACGAGGGAGCGACGGCGGGTGTCGGCGCGGGCGCCGTGAGCGGCAGCGGCGCGCTCCGCACCTCGCGGGTGAACGGATGCGGGGCCAGGTTGCGGAGCAGGATCAGCACCGGGAAGACCGCCCACGGCAGGTTCGCGAGCGTCATCACGTAGACGTTCTTGGTGTGGTACTGGCCCCAGTACTCCTCGGACATGATGCACAGGATGATCACGGTCAAGAAGCTGCCGTAGATGATGCTCGGGACGCGGATCCACTCCTTGCCGCGCGCGTAGGCGTAGATCGCGAACGCGTAGAACGGCCCGAAATAGAGCGCGTCCACCCAGATCGTGACCTTCCAGAACGGCGGCCGCGCGAGCAGCAGCGGGTCGAACTTGTTGCCCCACCAGTGGACCATGTTCACCGCCCACGGCGGCGGCCATGCCGGGTAGATGTGGCTCGCCAGGAACGCCTGGTAGTCGGGGATCGCGATCTGCTCGAAATCCACGAAATACACGATGAACGGCAAGTTCATGAGGCAGAAGATCAAGATCGCGATGTCGATGCGGCGCTCGCGAAGCGGAATCACTTCTCGCATGACGGATGCTCTCCCTGGTCGATTCGCACGATGAGGCGCTGTTCCCTACCGCAGACCCGTCCCCGAGGACAAGAGCCGTCCATCGAGTTTTGTCGTCCGGGGGCTTTCCGAGCCCCCGCCCCGCCCGGAATCACGGGTCGACGGCGCCCGCCGAAACGGTTGCTTCACACCCGCAGTGTCCATCGAACCAATGCTGGATCGACGGAACCGTGCGGAGCGCGCATGGTCGGAACGTGGAGGAACGGCGGTGAACGCGGCGCACGCCCATCTGCTGGTGAATCACGTGCCGATCATGGCGTCGCTGCTCGCGGTCCCGATCCTGGCGCTGGCCCTCGGGCTCCGGACTTACCGCGGTCTCACGCTGGCGGGCGCCGCGTTGCTGGTGATGGGTCTCGCCGGCGCCGGGCTCGCCTCGTGGAGCGGTGACGGCGCAGCGGAGATCGTGCAGCGCATCCCTGGAGTGCAGAAGGACGACATCGAGACCCACGAGCACCGCGCCGACGTGGCGATCGGGTTCGCGGCGTTGGCCGCTCTGGCCGGCGTGATCGCTGTTGGTCTGGAAGTCAGGCGCGCAACGCCGCTCTCGCGCCAGGTCATCCTGGCGGTCTTGATCCTGGCCGTCGCCAATGCCGCCGCGATGGGCTTCGCGGGTCTTGCGGGTGGACGGATCCGCCACACCGAGATCCGCTCCGAGCCACGAGCGGACGCCACGCCGGATTCGCCGGAAGCGCGGCGGCTCGCCTCCGGAGTCACGGAGGCGGTTCGTTGAGCAGCAGCCAGTAGAGGCCGAGCTGCTGCGCCGCGTCGGCGAACTGGGCGAAGTCGACCGGCTTCCGAACGTAGCTGTTGGCTCCCAGGTCGTAGCTCCGGACCACGTCCTCCTGCTCCTTCGACGAGGTCAGGACCACCACCGGCAGGCGCCGCGTGCGTTCGCTCGAGCGGATCTTCTCGAGCACGGTCAGGCCGTCGATCTTGGGCAGCTTGAGATCGAGGAGTACCACCTGGGGCATGAGCTTCGGATCTCGATCGGCGTAGCGGCCCTCGCAGAACAAGAGCTCGAGGGCCTCGGCGCCGTCGCGCGCCACCAGCACCTGGTTCCGGATCCGCTGCTTCTGCAGCGCGCGGATGGTCAGCAGCTCGTCGTCCTGGTTGTCCTCGACCAGCAGGATGAATCCGTCTCTCATGACTCCCCTCTCGAACCGGGAGCGCCCAGGGTGAAATAGATCGTGGCTCCCTCGCCGACCGTGCCCTCGGCCCACACCCGTCCGCCATGCCGTTGCACCACCCGCGCCACGGTGGCGAGCCCGATACCGGTGCCCTCGAAGTCACGCTGATCGTGCAACCGCTCGAACGCCTGGAAGAGCTTCTCGACGTAGCGCATGTCGAAGCCGGCGCCGTTGTCCTTCACGAAGTGT
>CAZYWA010000298.1:0-9595 GCA_964650975.1 uncultured bacterium | reverse complement strand
GCGGTCGCGCGGAAGCTCTTGGCACTCGACGTGGGCGTCGAGGTGCTGGCCTACGTGAAGCAGGTGGGCGCGATCCCGTCGCTGGTCGATCCGCTCAAGGTGAAGCTCGCGCACGTGGAGCGGACACCGGTGCGCTGTCCGGATCCCGAGGCCGCGGCGCGGATGATCGAGCGAATCGACGAGGTGCGCCGCGAAGGGGATTCGATCGGTGGGTTGGTGGAAGTGGTCGCACGGGGTGTACCGGCGGGCTGGGGAGAGCCGGTCTTCGACAAGCTCGAGGCCGAGCTCGCGAAGGCGTTGCTGTCGCTACCCGCGTCGAAGGGCTTCGAGGTGGGCAGCGGGTTCGCGTCGCTCGGCATGAAGGGGAGCGAGCACAACGACGCCTTCACCGTGCGAAACGGCCGGGTGCGAACCAGGACCAACAGGTCGGGCGGTATCCAGGGCGGGATCTCGAACGGCGAGCCCATCGTGTGCCGGGTCGCGTTCAAACCGACGGCGACCATCCGCAAGCCGCAGCAGACCGTCGACGTCCGGGGGCGGAAGCGGACGCTGGAAGCGCGCGGCCGCCACGATCCGTGCGTGCTGCCGCGCGCCGTGCCGGTGGTCGAGGCGGCGGTACTGCTGGTGCTGGCCGATCACTACCTGCGCCACAAAGCCCTCGCGCGCTGAGCGCGGCGAGGAAGCACCCCGGCTACCGCGCGTCCGTCACCCGTCCGGGACGGTCAGCTTCGCGATGCCGCGCCGCACCAGCGCCGCCTGAGGTCCCCGGACCGCGAGCGACGCCGCGCGGTCGAGCAGCCGAGCGAGCGGCGTCTTGGGAAACATCTCGATCGGCTGGGGATCCAGCGCCGACTGGATCGCGGCCGGTCCCGCGGCGCTCGCGGCTTGCCCGGCCATGTAGAACGCCAGGGCCGCCGCGATGCCGTTGGCGAAGCCGCCCGGTGGCAGGTATTCGACCATCTGGTCGAAGGTTTTCTGCTTCTCGTCGCTCATGTCGAGCGCGCGGAGAACGTCGGGGTTGTCGTCGACCTGGGCGAGCGCCAGCGTCGGATCGTGCACCGCCGCCGCCAGGCGCGCGCGACAGTCGCTGGCATCGATGCAGTCCAGGATGAACGGCGTCTTGAACCGAGCCTGGTATCGGGCGTCCCCGACGTGAAGCGGGATTTGCACCGTCGGCTGGCTCGCGAGGATCCGCCTGGCGCCGGTCACGTCCAGCCGCACCACCCGAAAGAAGCCCTTCGAGGCGGGCGTCCAGTCGCCCTGCTGAGTCGCCGACACGAGCTCGGCGAGCTTCGGGCCGTCGACACTCTCGACGACGTCGGTGACCATCGCTCGCACCACGGACGCGGGGAGAGGACCTCGGTAGTCGTCTCTCATGTCGGGCCAGAACCGGCGCTTGACCTCGGCCAGGGCCCTGTCGTGGATCTGCGGGTCGGTGCTCTGGAGCTCCTTCATCAGCTGCTGACGTTCGTGGATGCTCTGCGGCTTCACCCGGAACGCCGCCACCGTCCGCTCGCCGTCCGAGATCACCGCGAGCACCGGAACCTTGGGATCGGAGAGGTAGTCGAGGATCGATCCCACGTCGCTGGCCACCTGGACGAAGAGCGACGTCAGCACCAGCACCGAGAGCGCCAGCGAGGCGAGCAGCGTCGCCACGAAACTGCGGGTCACGAACGCCACGCCGGCGATCACTCCCCCCACCACCACGAATCCGAGAATCGTCGCCAGCACGGTTGGCCTCCGTCAGCGCCGAGCTTACTGCACTGCGCTCGAACCGCGTGAGCGGGCTGTGGAGGAGGGCTCGCCGGCGCTAGGCTGCGGCGGCCTCGATCACCGCCAGCCAGCGAGACCTGCCATGGAATCCGATTTGAACGGTCACCTGCTCTGTAGCCTCAGCGACGGCGTCGCGCGCGTGACTCCCAACCGGCCCGAGCGGCTCAACGCGCTTTCGCCCGAGATGGTCGAAGGGATGAACGAGCTCTTCCCGCGGTTGGAGCTCGATCCCACGGTCCGCGCGGTGGTGATCCAGGGCGCCGGCGACCACTTCCTGGCGGGAGGCGACGTGAAGGGCTTCCACGAGCGCTTGTCGCTCTCGGCGGGCGAGCGCCGGGCGCTCTTCGAGAGCATCGTGCACCGCCTGCACCCGGCGATCTTCAGCCTGCGCCGCATGCCCAAGCCGGTGGTGGCGAGCGTGCGCGGCGCCTGCGTGGGGTTCGGCATGTCGCTGATGATGGCGTGCGATCTGGCGATCGCATCCGAGAGCGCCTTCTTCATGATGGGATACGGCAACATCGGCGCCTCCCCCGACGGCGGCGGCACCTACGCCTTGCCGCGCCTGGTGGGCGTGCGCAAGGCGATGGAGATCGCGATCCTCGGCGAGCGCATCGAGCCGGCGGAGGCGCTTCGGCTCGGGCTGGTGAATCGCGTGGTGCCCGAGGGCGAGCTGGACGAGGCCACGGCGAAGCTCGCGCGCCGCTTGGCGCGTGGGCCCACGGCCGCCTTCGGACGCACCAAGGCGCTGCTCAACGAGTCGCTCGACCGGCCGCTCGCCGATCAGCTCGCTCGCGAAGCGGTCGCGATCGCGGAGTGCGCGGCCGGCCCCGAGTTCGCGGAGGGCGTCCGTGCTTTCGTCGAGAAGCGCAAGGCCGACTTCCGCGCCAGCTGACGCCGCGCGTGGTGACCTCGTCCGGGCGCCGGGTCAGAGCGCCAGGCCGCCGTCGACGCGGATCACCTCGCCGGTGACGTAACGGGCAGCGTCCGAGAGCAGGAAGACCGCGACGTCGGCGACGTCGGCCGGCTGCCCGAGCCGGCCGAGCGCGATCTTCTCCGCGATGCTGTGCTTGTATTCCTCGGCGAGCGCGGACGTCATGTCGGTCTCGATGTAGCCCAGCGCCAGGGCGTTGACACGGACGTTCCGGCGGCCCAGCTCGCGCGCCAGCGACTTGGTGAGGCCCACGATGCCGGCCTTCGACGCGGAGTAGTTCACCTGCCCGGGAAGTCCGGCGAGCCCGCTCACGCTGGTGATGTTGAGGATCGCGCCCCGCCGCGCCTTCACCATCACCGCCGCCGCCTCCTTGGCGAAGTGGAAGGCACCGGTCAGGTTCACGTCGATGACGCGCTGCCAGTCCTCGGTGCTCATGCGGAGGATCAGCTTGTCGCGCGTGACACCGGCGTTGTTCACCAGGAAGTCGACGCCGCCGAACGTCGCGCGCGCGTCCTCCACCATTCCAGCGACACCTGAGGCATCGGTCACGTCGACGGGGTAGGCCTTCGCCTTGCCGCCCGCCTTCTCGATCGCGGCGGCGACCTCGGCGGCGAGATCCGCACGGCTCGCGAAGTTGAATGCGACGCTCGCGCCGCGCGCACCCAGGGCGACGGCGATCGCGCGCCCGATGCCCCGGGTGGCGCCGGTCACGATCGCCACCTTGCCCTGGAAGTCGCTCATCGCGCTGGTGTGCCGCCGGTCATACGGCCGGGCGAGCGGCGTCGATCTCGGGCCGCCGCTCCTCGACGATCGCGCCCACCAGGTCCCAGCCCTGGGCATCCTCGATCCGCACCCGCGCCCAGTCGCCGGCGGTCGCGTTGCCGTCGGTGAGGATCACCGAGCCGTCGACCTCGGGCGCCATGGCCTCGGTGCGTCCCACGCCGAGCAGCTCGCTCTCGGGGTGCTCGCCCTCGATCAGCACCCATTGCTCGGTGCCGATCTCGGCTCGCTGGATCGACTCGGTGATCTCCGCCTGACGAGCCATCAGCTCGTCGAACCGAGCGCGGGACGAGAGCTCGTCGACACGTCCTGGCAAGGTGGCCGCGTGGGTGCCGTCCTCGGGCGAGAACGTGAACGCACCGACCCAGCGGAACCGGTAGTGCTCGAGCAGCGCCAGGAGCTCGTCGAAGGCAGCGCGGGTCTCGCCCGGATAGCCGACGATCACCGTGGTACGGAGTGTGAGATCGCGCACGCGCTCGCGTAGCCGGTCGAGCGTGCGCAGCAATCCGTCGCGTCCGTAGGCGCGGCGCATCGAGCGCAGGATCGCGTCGTTCGCATGCTGGATCGGGATGTCGAGGTAGCGGACGAACGGCGCGCCGGAATCGAGCAGCTCGATCACCCGGTCGCTGACGGCCGTCGGGTACGCGTAGAGCAGGCGAATCCAGCGGATTCCGGAGATGGCGCCCAGAGCCTCGAGGAGGGCCGCGAGATCGGGGCCCGAGTCGTCCGCTCGCAGGTCGCGTCCGTACGAGGTCAGGTCGTGCGCGACCAGCACCAGCTCGCGGACTCCGGTGGCCGCCAGCTGGCGCGCCTCGGCCACCAGCTCCGTGACGGTCCGGCTCGTCTGTGGTCCACGGATCGAGGGAATGGTGCAGAAGGCGCAGCTTCGTCCGCAGCCCTCCGCGATCTTGAGGTACGCGGTGTGTGCGGGCGTGGTGCGAATGCGAGACGTGGTCGCCGCGCCGCGGAACGCTTCCGGAGTGAGCGCCAGCGTGCGCGGCGCGTCCTCGCGGGCCAGCAGGTCGGCGATCTGATCGATGCCCGCCGGGCCCAGGAAATGATCCACCTCGGGCATCTCTTTCGCGAGCTGCTCGCCGTAGCGCTGGGGCAGACAACCGGCGACCACCAGGCGGCGGATCTTGCCTTCTTCCTTGAGACGCGCGGCTTCGAGGATGGTCTCGATCGACTCCTCGACCGACGCCTGCAGGAACGAGCAGGTGTTGACGATCACGGTGTCGGCGTCGGCGTCCTCGCCCACCACCTGGTAGCCGCGGTCGCCCAGCGTGCCCAGGATCCACTCGCCGTCGACGCGGTTCTTCGCGCACCCCAGCTGGATCAGCCGCACGCGGCGTCCATCGGGAGGCTCGGCGCACGAGGACGCCGTGCGCGGCTTGCGCGACTTCGCGGACTTCTTCGACATGTTCGGGGAAACGCGCGCGAATGCGCGCGAATCAACGGGAAAAAGTACCATCCACCCCTCGGTCATACAAGCGACCGAGGTGAGCGGTGAGGCAAAGCGCTAGGTGACGCAAGCCGCCGACGGGGAACACGCATCGTTGAGCGCGAGCACCAGCTCCTGGGACACGATCGGTTTGCGCGCGAATTTCGCGGTCTCGAGGAACGAGACGGTGCGGCCGTCGCTCTCCGACGTGGAGGTGAGCACCAAGGGGACGTGGCGGGTGCCCGGCGAGGAACGCAGGATCTCGATGGCCTCGAACCCGTCGACGCTCGGCAGCGTGGCGCTCAGCACCACCAGGTCCGGCGGCACGGCGAGCGCGATCTCGACCAGCTGGAATCCGTCGTCGATGCGCCGTACCTCGAAGCCTTGCTCGACGAGGATCGATTCGATCCGCCGCGCCGCGGTCTCATCGGGCTCTCCCAGCAGCGCGCGGCGCCGTCGTGCGACCCGCGGTTGCGGCGAGGGAGCGGCCCGGAGCCGGAGCAACGCGTCGTGCAGCGCCTGGCCGTCCCCGAACCGGTCGGCGGGATCCCGGGCCAGGCAGCGGGTCACGATTCCATCGAGGGTGTGGGTCACGTCGCGACGAAGCTCCTTCACCGTGCAGCGACGGGTCCTGAGCGCCTGATCGATGATCGATGCCATGTCGCTGGCGTCCTGGAGATCGCGCCCGGTGAGCGCGCGGTAAAGCACGCAGCCCATCGCGTAGACGTCGGTGCGCGGCGAGGCGGTGGCGCCGACCAGCTGCTCGGGCGCGGCGTAGGTGGGAGTGCCGATGAACGAGCCCACCTGGGTGAGGTGGCTCTGCACCCGGGCCCTGGCGATCCCGAAGTCGAGCACCTTGGCGTGCCCGTCGGGGGTGACGATCAAGTTCGCCGGCTTGAGGTCGCGGTGCACCACGCCGACCCGGTGCGCCGCCGCGAGCCCCTCGGTGACGTCGAGCGCGATCGTCACCAGCTCGTCCTCGGAGAGCTGGCCGCGCTCGAACAGCAGCCGTGCCAGCGACTGTCCCTCGACGTACTCCATGTGGATGAATGGGAGCCCGTCGATGATGCCATTCCCGTGCACGCGCGCCACGCAGTCGCTGCCGATGCGGCGCACCAGCTCTTCCTCGCGGTGCAGCCGCTCCACCAGCTCGGCGTCCGTGGCGAAGTGCGCCTTGAGCACCTTGATGGCGACCGTATGATCCAGCTCGTGGTCGTGCGCCTTGAAGACGTCGCACGTGGCTCCCGAACCGATCAGACGCACGATGTCGTAGCGGCGCGCGGCCTTGCCGCCCTCGACGTAGCGCTGCCCGTCGCCGCTGCCGAAGTGCGTGCGGACCGTGCTGGCCGAGACGATCTCGCGGAACCGACCCGCCGAGGGCGATCCGCGCTCGAACCGAACGGCGAAGCCCTTGCCCTCGGGTTCGACCGGAGCGCCGCTCGAAGAGCGAACGACCTCGCCGTGCACCTGCACCACTTCCTGGGTTTCGCCGGATTCCACGCGGATCTTGAGATCCACCACCGCGCCGACCGGCAGCACGTGGTCGCTGCGCACGAAGATTCCGGTGGCGCTCACGTCGTGCGCTTCCCCCACGCCGAATTCGTCGCCGGAGCGAAACGCGACCAGCGTGCGCACGAACGCGCGCGGCTCGGGCTCTGGATGCGCGTCGTCGCGAGATCGGGCCATGGAGCAGTTCCTCGTGTCGGGGGCGGCGTTCCGTCGCGGCGTGGCTCGGTGATCTTACAGGCCCGAGCTACATGATTCTACGGATGGGTATGGAGCCACGGTACCGGTCGAGCCCGCGCTCTCCAGGCGGCCTTCATGCGACCAACCACGCGAGACACCCGGTCCTCTCGAGGATCGGATCGAGGGCGCTCCGGTCGCTCACCTTCGCGTAGCGCAGCCTCAGTGCGGCGAGCGACTTGACGGGATACCTGGCCGCCGATTCGGTCCAGGCACGGCCCTCGAAATTCACGGTGAACGACGGGAGCCCGGCTTCCACGGCTCGTGCGTTGGCGGCGCTCCACGGGAAATAGAAGCGCGCCACCTGGCGTTCGAGCAGCGGCTCGAGCGTCGGGGCGAGCGCATTCCACGTTTCGAAATCGCCGGTGCCGCGCGGATCGAGCATGCGTTCGCCCCACGCGACGACCCGCGGTGCGTGAGCGCGCAACAGGGCGCCGGCCGTTGGATCGGACGCGCACTGGTGAAGCTCCGGTCCGAGGCCGAAGTCGGCGAGTGCCGGGCGCGCGCCGAAGAGGTATGGACGCGACGCGAGGTGCGTCTCGAGGATCTGGATGAGCTCGCGGAACGAGCCTTCGATCGTGTCGAGCGTCGCGGCGCAGGATCCCACCACCGGCAACCGCCCGACCATCCGCGCGCGAACCGCTTCCGCGAAGGGGGCCAGCTCGTCGTCGGTCTGGCCGGGGCCCATGTCGCGGGCGATGCGCAGCGCCGCCGAGTGCTGATCTGCGGGGTAGGTCCAGCGGTAATGGAACATCGGTTTCACCGCCCACTCGTCCCCGAACTCCTCGATCAGCGCCGACAGAAACGCGAGCTCGGGATCGGCGGGCTGGATCGACGGCGATGGATGGAGCGCTTCGAGCTCCTCGAGGATCGGCGTCGAGTCCTGGATCGAGCGATCGTCCGGCGTGATCACCAGCGGGATGATCGGCACCCGGGCGCGGCGGTTGTACTCGTCCATGTTCTGCAGGTTGCGCACGATCCACTGGTGCGGCAGCCGCTTGTAGCGGAAGTAGGCGCGCACCTTGATCGAGTAGGGCGAGAGCTCTCCACCGAAGATCCGGTAGCCGTCGTTCATCGGTGTCCTCCTCGCGGGGCCGGGCCGACGGCCGGCCGCCACATCGGAGTTGATGTAAATTCAAATTCGTCATAGTTTTCTATTTGCAAATTGTCACCAGGGGCCCAGGCGGGCCCGATTCCACCGAGGGGGACGCCATGACGAGGCTCGAGCATCGGCAAACAGGTCATCGAACTGGGTCCACGGCCACCGCACGTGCGAGCGGCGCGTCCGCGGCGCTTCCCGCCCGAAGACCTCCCGCTCCGCGCGTTCCGTTCCGCGAGCGGCTCGCCGGTCTCGAGGTGCAGCTCTTCCCGGCCACCGTGAAGCCGCGCGACGTGGTGGTGTTCGCCCGCCAGCTCGCCACGATGATCGACGCGGGGCTGCCGCTGGTCCAGAGCCTGGAGATTCTGTCGCGTCAGCGCGGCGCACCGCAGTTTCGCGCGGTGCTTGCCCAGGTGAAGACCAACATCGAGTCGGGCCTCACCTTCGCCGAGAGCCTGGCCAAGCACCCGCGGATCTTCGACGACCTGTTCGTGAGCCTGGTCGAGGCCGGTGAGATCGGCGGGATCCTGGACACGATCCTGAACCGCCTCGCCACCTTCATCGAGAAGGGCCAGAAGCTGCGCCGCCAGGTCCGCGGCGCGCTCGTCTACCCGGCGGCGATCGTGCTGGTGGCGGGAATCGTGACCGGCGTGATCCTCGAGTTCGTCATTCCGACCTTCGAGAAGCTCTTCGACGGCGCCGGCGGACACCTGCCGCTGCCGACACAGGTGGTGATCGCGATCAGCCACTTCTTTCAGCACTACTGCGTGCTGATCGTGTGCGCGCTCGTGGCCGCCGGCTGGCTGCTCCGCGGCTTCTACCGGACCGAGACGGGGCGCGCCCTGGTCGACCGTCTGGTGCTCGAGCTGCCGCTCCTGGGCTCGATCATCGGCAAGGCGGGTGTGGCGCGCTTCACGCGCACCCTCGGCACCATGATTGGGAGCGGCGTGCCGATCCTGGAATCGCTCGCGATCACCGCGCGCACCGCCGGCAACCGCACCCTCGAATCGGCGATCCTGCGCACGCGCGTGAGCATCAGCGAAGGGCGCTCGATCGCGGAGCCGCTGGCGGAGACGGAGGTGTTTCCGGAGATGGTGGTGCAGATGATCGCGGTCGGCGAGGCCACCGGATCGATGGATTCGATGCTGCAGAAGATCGCCGACTTCTACGAGGACGAGGTCGACGTGGCGGTCAAATCCCTCACCTCGCTCCTCGAGCCGGCGCTGATGCTGTTCCTGGGAATCACGGTCGGCGGTCTGATCATCGCGATGTATCTGCCGATCTTCGACATCGCCGGTCACTTCTGAGCTGGCCCCGGACGCTCGGATGCTATGGTCGGCGGATGCGGCGGGAGTTGCGTCCGTGAACGCCGGAGGAAGCTCCGGGCGAAGGAGCTGGACGAGTGCCTGGCTCGACTGGGTGGACACCCATCGAGCCGCGCTCCGGGTATGCCTGGCGCTCTTCGCGGCGGTGCTGCCGCTGCTCACGGCGTTCTGGTCTCCGCTCGCGGCCGCGCTCGGCGGCACGCGGGTCTATCCCGACTTCCTGTCGCTGCCCTACGCGGTCTACTACATCGCTCCCATGACCGGGATCGCGCCGCTCTGGGTGCTCGCCCGGCTGGGATCGATGGAGTGGGTCTCGGGCGTCCGGGTCGCGATCGATGGGTTGGCCTTCGCGCTCTCCGCGACTCGCAGCCTGCCGGTGGTGACCGTGCTGCCGATCTCCGGCCATGCGCTCTTCCTGTCGTACACGGCGCTCACCACTGGCGACGTGCGCTACGTCGTGCTGGCGGCCGTGGCACTCGCCGGGACCACCTACATCAAGCTCG
>CAZYWA010000297.1:0-9621 GCA_964650975.1 uncultured bacterium | reverse complement strand
CCCCACCCGTTCGGTGTCGGCGACGTCACGTCCAATGCCGCGCCCGTGCTCGCGGACCTCGACGGCGATGGCGATCTCGACCTGCTGATCGGCGACCACGCCGGCGGCCTCACGCTGTTCCGGAACACCGGTAGCGCCAGGAGCCCGGCGTTCGCGCCCGCCTCGGCCAGCCCGTTCGGGCTGACGGCGGTCTCGGCCGACGCCGTGCCGCGCTTCGCCGACCTCGACGGCGACGGCGATCTCGATGCCTTGGTCGGCGACGCGGCCGGCAACACCAGCTTCTTCCGCAACACCGGCACCGCGACCAGCCCCGCCTTCGCCGCCGCGAGCATCAACCCGTTTGGTCTCGCCGACGTCGGCTCCGCGGCGGCACCGGTCCTGGCCGACCTCGACGCAGACGGAGACCTCGACGCGCTCATCGGCGACAGCACCGGCGCCCTCGACTATTTCAAGAACACCCGTGCGGCCCTGCCCGCGCCGGTGTTCGGTGCTCCCTCGAGCGACCCGTTCGGCACCAGCGACGTCGGCTCGCTCGCGTCTCCGGCGCTGGTCGACATCGACGCGGACGGCGACTTCGACCTCTTCGTCGGCGCCCAGAACGGCACGACGCTCTTCTTCCGCAACACCGGATCCGCGGTCAGTCCGACGTTCGCCCCAGCCTCCGCGGATCCGTTCGGTCTCGTGGACATCGGGCTTGGCGCCTCGCCCCGTTTCGCGGACATCGACGGCGACGGCGATCTCGACGCCTTCGTCGGCGATCAGGGCGGCCACCTCCACTTCCTCCGCAACACCGGGACCGCGACCAGCCCGGCCTTCGCCGCGGCGAGCACCGATCCGTTCGGGCTCGCGGGTGTCGCGGGCTACGCGGTGCCTTCGCTCGTCGACATCGACGGAGACGGCGACCTCGACGTGTTCGTCGGCGCCGAGACCGGCGACACCTACTTCTTCCGCAACACCGGGACCGCGTTGAGCGCGGCCTTCACCGTTCCGACCGCGGGAAAGTTCGAGCTCGCGAGCCTCCCCTACTACGCGATCCCGTCGTTCGTGGACATCGACGGCGACGGCGATCTGGACGGCGTCTTCTGGAGCGGGCTCGGCGACGGCACGGCCTACCTGTTCCGGAACACCGGCACCCACGAGAGCCCGGTCTTCGCGTCGCCGGTGGCGAACCCGTTCGGGCTCGCGAATCTCGGAGCTTACGGAGCGAGCGCCTTCGCCGACATCGACGGCGACGGCGACCTCGACCTCTTGATCGGCAACAACGACGGGAATCTGCGGCTGTTCCGCAACCTGCGCACCCAGCTGGTGTTCGAGGACGGCTTCCAGTCGGGCTCGCTCGCCAGCTGGTCGTCGCACTCCCCTTAGACGACGACGGCGACGGCACCATCGACCGGCATTACCGCGGCCTGCGCAACATGTCGGCCGGTCTCGACATGGCGCTGCGCGAGTTTCCGCATCCGCGACGCATCGTGGTGGCGGGAGCCAGCGGCGGCGGCTACTCGACGATCATCGCGCCCTTCCTGGTGCGCTCGCGCTGGCCGCAGGCGCCGATCGACGTGATCAACGACGCCGGCGTCGGCCTCGCCAAGCCCAACGACCCGTCGTTCGTGAACGGGCTGCTCGACGAGTTCAACATCTCGCGCTTCATCCCCGCGAGCTGCGTCGACTGCACCGCCAACGGCCACGTCACGCGGCTCATCGACTGGGAGCTCTCGCGAGATCGCAAGCTGCGAGTCGCCGCGCTCTCGTCGCTCGAGGACCTGGTGATCGGACAGGTGTTCCTTCGGCTCCCGCCGGCCGACTTCGAGGCCGCGCTCACCTCCGAGACCGCGTGGCTCGCCGACCGCCATCCAGGGCACTACGAGCGCTTCCTCTATCCGGGACGCGGCCACACGCTGATCCATGCCGGCCTGGGGGAGGTGGCGGTCGACGGCGAATCCGCCGGCGACTGGCTTCGCTCGATGCTCGAGGACCGTGCCTGGGACTCGATCGTCGCCCAATGAGTGGGCTACTCGAGAGGCGACACGAACAGGATCTCGGCCTTCGAGATGGCGCGCTCGCGGCGGCCGAGCCGCAGGATCCGCAGCAGCTCGCGCAGCACGACGCCGTCGCTCGCCGTGCACTGGGGCGCGTCGAGGAGGTCGGCGATCTCCACCTCGAGCATCTCCGTCGGCGTGCCGGGCTCGATGGTGAGCAGCAGACGAGAGGGCGCGATCTCGATCGTGCGCAAGCGGGAAATGCCATCGAGCGGCGGGCACGGAGGGATCACGATGACGGCCTGGCTGTCGGTCACCGCCACGATCTCGACCCCGTTGCTCGTCTCGGGCTGGCCGCCGCCAAAGGCGTCCGACACGGCGACGATCGCCCGCGCGCGGTCGTGATGCACCCGGCCGAGGACCTTGAGGGTCCGCTCGGGAAGCGTCACGGTGACCGGGCGCGCCGGTTCACGGAACTTGCGAGGCCGTCCGCGCGTGGCGGGGCGGCGAGGTCGGGGCTGGGACGGGCTCATCGAAGCGCGACATGATCCCACAGCGACGCTGGTCGAGAAAGTCGCCGGGTGTTAGACGAGCCGCCGACATGAGCGAGGCATCGGTTTTCGCGGGGAAACCCGACAGGCGTTGGCGCGGCGCGCCGGCGCGTGGGGCGGTGCGTCTGCTGGCGATCGCCGCCCTCGGACTCGCCATCGTGGCGGCACAGCTCGAGATGGGACTGAGGCTCAGGGCCTACCACGAGGACCTGCGCCTCGATCGATCGCTGGCGCGCCTCGAATCGCGGAAACCGCCGCCTGAAGGGAAGACGGTGCGCGTCGAGGACATGATCCAGCTCAGCCCCGATCGCAAGATCATCTACGAGCTCATTCCCGACATGTCGGTCCACTTCCTGCGCACCGTGACGACCAACTCCGCAGGCTTCCGGAGCCCGGAGATCCCGGTCGAGAAGCCACCCAGGACGCTCCGGATCCTGGGCCTCGGCGACTCGATCATGTTCGGTTTCGGGGTGAACGACGGCGAGACCTTCATGGACGCGCTCGCCGAGCGCCTCTCGCAGAAGCACCCGGAATTCCGCTGGGAGAGCATCAACACCGCCGTGCCCGGCTACAACGGCGTGATGGAGGTCGAGACCCTCGAGCACAAGGGGCTCGCGTATCAACCCGACATCGTGGTGATGAACTTCGTGGGCGGCGATTTCGACCTGCCGAACTTCATCCGCACTCGCTCGCGGCCGCTCGACCTCGGCCAGTCGCTGCTCGGCGACTTCGTCCGCGACCTGATCCACGGCCGCCAGAACGACGCCGATTTCGCGCTCGCCGACGCCCCCCGCGCGGACATCGGCTTCGAGGGCGACCCGGCGCGGGTGCCTCCCGAGTACCGCGACATGGTGGGCTGGGACGCCTACGTGGCGGCCATGACCCGGCTCCGCGACCTGAGCGACGAGCACGGCTTCCGAGTCCTGGTGATGGGGCACCCCGGCGTCTACAGCCAGGTCCGCGAGCTAGGCCGCTCGCTCGGCTTTCCGGTGGTCGACACCCAGAAATTCGTCCACCGCCTGATGCGCACCATGGGCATCACCGACGAGCGCGACCGGAGGCTCATCATCGGCGTCCACGATTCGCACCCCACCGCGTTGGTCCACGGCGTGATCGCGGACGCGATCCTCGACGGGCTCGAGGACAGCGGCACGCTCGACGAGTTGCTCACCCTCCACGACTCCAAGGTCACGGGCCTGCCGCGGTTGCGTGTCGAGTTCTGGCAAGAGCTGCGCCGCGCCCTCGCCCGTTACGCTCCGCACACGATTCGCTTCGCGGTCGGCTCGGAGCCGGTCATCCGGGCCACCAGCCCGGCAATCGAGCCGCCGATCGAGCTGGCGCTCGATCGGCACGCCAATCACGCACGGGTGGGGCTGGTGCTCACTCGTCCCGCACCGGGGGCGGGGCCTAGCGTCGACTTCAGCTCGTGCCTGGAGCTGGCGCAGACGATCGAGCGCGACACCGGATCGAGCCTGGTGGTGCGTCCGGTACCGAATACCACGACGGCGGTCGCCGCGGTTGCGCGTCCGCTCGACCTCACCGACCGCATGGCGTGGCCCGCGACGCAGGAATGGATGGCGCGCGCCGTCGCGGCGCTGGTGGCCGCCGCCCCTCAGGCGGCGGCGTGCGACAGCGACGTGGCCGCCGTCGCGGCACCGCCCTGACCGGAGCTCACAGCACGAACGGGACGAAGAGCCACGGAACCTCGCGCGTGTAGCGGTCCCAGTCGGCGCCGTACTTCTTGCGGCAGCGCAGCACGTCGCGCCGCGCCCGGTGCGCGATCATGATCACGAAGAAGGTCACGTAGAAGTACGGCAGGAAGTTCCGGAATCCGGTGATGAGACCCCACGAGAGCGCCATGCCGATGTCGGCGGTGTAGTGGATCTTGCGCGCGTGGCGCCACCAACCGTCGACCAAGAGCTCGCTGCCGCTCGCGGTCTCGAGATACCGCGGATTCTCGAGCGTCCCCCAGGGAAGCTGCGGAAAGGCACGGCGCTTCACGAAGGTGCCGCGACGCTGCATGCGAAACCGGTTGCGCTGGCTCTGCGCCGTGTCCCACACGTAGTAGGAGCCGATGAGCAGCGCGAAGCACAGCAGGGTGTACGGCCACGAGTGCTCGAACGGCGGATGGGTCGCGATGTACCAGGAGCTGAAGCAGTACACGAACGGCACGCCCGCGAAGTTCCAGAAGATCAGCATCCACCCCCACTTCTCGTAGAAGATGTCCCAGGTGGTGGGGATGCACTCCTCGCCCTTCATGCACGCGTTGGCGTAGAGGCCGTGGGCCAGCACCATGAAGAGCATCGGGGTGCTCACGTGGCCGAACCACTGGTACTGGCTCGCGGCCGCCGCCAGAGTGAGCAGAAAGAGCCCGATCCACGCGACGCGGATCTCGGCCCACATCTTGAGATCGAGCCGGCCGAGCCGCGGATTGAGCCACGCACCCATGAAGAAATCGTAGGCGTGGCTGCCGGACATGCGGTGCGTGTTGCGGGTCACGAAGGCGCCTGCGTAAGTCGCGAGCGAGATGGCGTCGCCGGCCAGGATCGCGACCGTCATGAGCGGCCCGAACTCGTTCCCGATCACCGTGAGCTTCAGCATCCCGGAGAAGTGCAGCACCGCGACCACGATCAGCGTGAGGTACCAGGCCCAGGTGCCGTTGCAGACGTACTCGAGCTGGCGGCCGCCCTCGTGGCGGATCGGCAGACCGCGCATGCGGATTCCGGGGAGCGTCACGGCGAAGAGCGCCTGCATCGCGAGGAATCCGAAATAGAGCTTCGCCGCGTGAGCGGTCGGCGCCGCGAACACCACCACCTCGCGCCCCATGTGGCCCAGGAACGGAATGAGGTCGCCGAGCCCGCTGGGATGCGGCACCGCGCCGTCGTTGAAGCGCCACGCGATCCACAGGTAGTAGAGCACCGCGTGCGATGCGATCATGATCGCCACCACGCCTTTGGCGCCGCCGAACTCGCGCACGCTCTCGGAATCGAGATCGCGCGGTTTCGGCTCGGGACTGGAATCGCTCATGATCGACCTCGGGTGTGGCACGCGATCGCACCCGATCGGGCGGCGCATGCTCTCACAGGCGTGAGCACCCGCCAAATCAGCAGGGAACAGCCCGACCGACGAGGACCGACTCCATGCGCTACCGCGTGATCCAGTGGGCGACCGGCAACGTGGGCAAGCTCGCGATCCAGAGCATCGCGCGCCATCCGGAGCTCGAGCTGGTGGGCGTGTGGGTCCACGATCCAGCCAAGGCAGGTCGTGACGCGGGCGAGATCGCCGGGATCGCACCGCTCGGTGTCCGCGCCACGTGCGATACCGAGGCACTCCTGGCACTCGACGCCGACTGCGTCATGTACTGCCCCCTGCCATGGCAGGTCGACGAGATGTGCCAGATCCTCGAAGCGGGCAAGAACGTGGTCACCACCTGCGGCTATCACTTCCCGTTCGTGCAGTTCCCGGAAGCCACGGCGCTGCTCGAGGCCGCGTGCCAGTGCGGCCAGGTCTCGCTGCACAGCTCGGGCAGCAACCCCGGCGGCGTGAGCGAGCGTTTTCCGCTCACGTTCTCCGGCTGGTGCAATCGCATCGACCGGCTGGTGATGACCGAGTACGGCGACTGCCGCCACTACGACACGCCCGGCATGATCTTCGAGGTGATGCTGTTCGGGAAGACCGAGGAGGAAGCGCGAAACGGCTTCATGCTCGAGATCCTGAAGCGGTGCTTCTACGAGTCGATCGACATGGTGGCCGCGGGGCTGGGAGTCGCCGTCGCGCGCTATGACTTCGAGCACGAGGTGGCGCTCGCGACCGAGCCGATCGAGACCGCGGCGGGCGTGATCGCGAAGGGCACCGTCGCGGCCCAGCGCTTCACCTACACCGGTGAGGTCACCGGTGGTCCTACCATCATCACCCGTCAGATCTGGGTCATGGACGACCTGCCGTCGACACGGCTCGATCCGCCGTGGGGCGGCGATCGCCTCGACGGCTGGAACATCCACATCGAAGGGGATCCGACCTTCGACGTGAACATCGACTTTCCCGCGAGCTACACCGGGCGCCAGCGCACCCGCGACGGCATGATGGCGACCGCCGTCCACTGCGTGAACGCGATCCCCGCCGTGTGCCGCGCCGCTCCGGGCATCCGCACCTACCTCGACTTGCCGATGATCACGGCGCGGGCGGGCCGGAAGCGCTCAGGGTGACTCGACCCGAGCCTGCGCGAACGCGCGCGCGAGCTCGATCGACGGCACCGGCGCGGCGCCGGCGCCGTAAGCCCACTCGACGTAATCCTGGGCGAGCTCCCGGTAGAGCCATCGCGCTCGCACCGTGAGCAGCGAGCCGGCGTCGGCCGGGATCGGCACGTCGAAAACGTCGTCGGTCGACTCGCCCGCGACGAGGTGACGCTCGACCACCTCGCGCGCCGTGTTCCACACCTGGTAATGCTCGACGTGGGCGCCGTTCGCGTCGACCGCGTATCCACCCATGCGATGCGCGCCCGGCTCGACCCGGTGGTCGGCCCCCAAGGCGCCGCTCTCGAACACCAGGCGCCCGCTTTCGTCGCGCACCTCGACCTCGAGCCACATCTCGAGCAGGTCCATCGGCCCCGCCGGAAATGCGTGATCGATGAACCGGCTGGTCGTCACCAGACGGAGCCGCCAGGGCTCGCCGCGCCGCGGCGGTGCGCCCGGAACCGCGCGCAGATCGAGGTAACGGAATCCGGCGAGCCGCTCCTCGCCCATCGGCGGCGCGTCGCTGGGGATCGCCGCGTACTCGGTCGCCGGAAAATCCTCCATCAAGAGATCGCTCGAAGCCCACGCGCGCACCAGGTGCGCCGCGCCACGATCGCCGAGCAACGTGGGCAGCATCGCGTCGGTGCCGGGGAAGAAATGGCTGCGCGGCTGCGTCGCACCGCCTTCGGGTGCGGCGCGATCGGCTCCCGGGTCGCGTGGATCGCGCGCCCAGGGCGGATCCTCGGGGCTCGCGAGCGCGGGCGGTGCGGAAGCGCTCGCGCCGTCGCCGCTTTCCGGACCGAGCGCCAGCGCATCGCGGGGCGGCATGTGGCAGGTGAGACAGCGTGGTCCGTGCTTCGACGGCTCGATCTGCAACCGGTGGCACGCGAGGCAAAGCTCGTCCCGTCCCAGGAGCGCCGGCTTGAACGAGCGTCCGTGAGCACCGGGGTTGAGATTGACGAAGAGCCGCGTCCAGCGATCGAGCGAGCCGCTCTTCCCTTCCGCCGCGGCGAATCCCGAGAGCGCGCGAGAATCGAGCGCCAGCGCGATCGTGGACTTCCGCGGATCGCCGGCAAGCTCGACGGCGCGTGCCGCGTGGCAGACCACGCACGAAAGACCCTCTTGCGATCGAGCCGCCTCGCCGCGTGTCTCGGCCAGGAGCCGCGGCTGGTGACAGCCGGCACAGGTGGTGCGATTGCCGGGGCCAGCCTCGGAGTCGAGCAGCTCGAGGCTCCGCTCCATGTGGCGAGTGCGCATCGAGCGATCGTGCGGCGAGCGGCGGTGATCGGCCAGTACCTCCGCGTGGCACCCGGAGCCGTCACCGCAGCTCGACGCGATCGAGAGCATCGCGGGATCGACCGGCAACGGCAGTGCGTCGCGCTCGCTCGGATCCCGGATCGACCAGGGAATCGCCGAGAGATGCAGCGCGACGCTCGCGGGCGGCGCGATCCGCCACCACACGATCCCGCCGGCGACCGCCGCCGAACCGAGGACGGCGGCCGCCATCGGACCAGGGCGCGATCCCGCGGCGCGCCAGCGCCCGAACAGGACTCGCAGCAGCGCGAGCGTTCCCAGCACCACCATGGTGAGCCCACCGGCGGAATGGACGCCGAAGAGCAACGTCAGCCGCCGCCCGCCGCCCAGCGCCACGATCAGCGGACCGGTCGCCGCGCAGAGCGCCCACAAGAGCGCGTGAAGCACCTCGAGCACCCGCGCTCGACTCCACTCGAGCTCCGCGAACCAGCCCTTGAGCCCCGACCACACCACGACGCCGCACACCAGCAGCACCCCCCAGATCACCGCCGACGCTTGCGGCGGGAGGCCGATGGGAATGCGGAGATACGGCAGGATGAAGCTCACCGTGACCAGCACCAGCGTCGCGATCGCCGCCGGTGGACGGAGCTTGGGCAGCGATCCGGAGAGCCGCCGGTAGAGGCCGCGCAAGACCGTCGGCACCACCAGCAGGCCGATCACCACGTGCGCGACCAGACCGGCCCGGAAAAGCGGCGACCACTCGCGCCCGAGCGCCATCCACAGACCCGTGGCGAGCAGCGCCGCGATCCCCGCCCAGAGCTTCATCGAGCTCCCGGCGTTTTCGACGCGAGGTGGTCAACCCATTCATGGGCTGGCCACCGAGGGACCGGTGGCCCTCCAACCGAGATCGCGACGATCCCGTCTGGAGCGCGCGCGGTGCCTCGCGCGCGAGCCGAACCCGAGACCGCTACCGGCGCCGTGCTCGCTGCCTCGGGTCGGAACGAGTGATCGGGCGTGAGCGGCTGGCCGGGTCGCGCGTTGCGCGTGGTGCGCGGCATGTGACACTCGATGCACCCGGCTTCACCCCGGCACGCCTCGATTCGGCGCGGCTGCTGATGCACCGGATTCGTGAGCCATTCGTCGAGCGCGATTCGGTTCGCGCCGGGCGCGGCGGCGACTGCCGCTTGGTCGATCCGGTGGCAGGCCACGCACGCCCGCTCCAGGTCGCCGCGCCGGTGAAGCTCGGCGCGGTGCTCGGGGATGAGCGCGATCGACGAGCGCGCTTCCCACGCGACGGTCGCGAAGAGCTCCGGAAACCGCCACACCGCGGCGCCATTGGCGGGATGCGACGCGTCGACCGAGCTCGCGTGGCACACCAAGCACGAGAGTCCTTCTCGATGCGACTCGGGCGTGGTGAGCTCGGTGGCCGAGCCGAAGGCGCCCGAGAAGAGCGCGATCGGATCGTGACAGGAAGCGCACACCGCCGCAGCGTCTCGACCCGAGCGAGCCGCCACGTCCTCCACCGCATCCCGATAGCCGGCGGAAACGGTGCGACGGTGCCGCGAGGTTCGCCAGCGCCGTGAACTGCGCCGTGTCGAACGGCGTCGG
>CAZYWA010000296.1:0-9632 GCA_964650975.1 uncultured bacterium | reverse complement strand
ATCGAGACCAGGGTCACGTCCGCCACGCCGAGGCCCGCTCGTTCCAGCGCGTGCGCCAGCAGCAGGGTGCTCACCGATCCCACGTCCACCGCGATGCGCTTGCCGCGCAGCGCTCCCACGTCGCCGATTCCCGGGCGCGCCAGCAAGGCATCGGCGCCCTTCGACTCGTCGAGAACCACCAGCACCACCGGCTCGGCCCCGTCGCGGCTGGCGCGCAGCACGTCGTCGAGCGTGAGGCAGGCCGCCTCGATCGCGTGGTTCCGGAAGGCACGGCTCGATTCGGACGTCGCCGAGAACTCGACCAGCCGGAAGGTCTCCTCGTCGAGGGCGCCGAGCCGTTGCGCGAGCAAGAGCGGCGCGTAGCCGGGCCACGGATCGAGGCCGATGCGCATCGGCGGCGCCGGTTGACCGCGGCACGCGGAGGCTCCCGCGAGAGCCAGCGCCAGCGCCGCCAGACGCCGGCGCGACGAACGGCCACGTCGCGGATCGAGCGGGATGCCGAGCACGGTCGTGGCCTGTCGCGGGGGTCCGCGGCGTCGAGCGTGGCCGCAGCCGCACCCGGGCTTACCCCGAAGGTCGGCAAGGATACCGCAAGCTCCTCGCGCGGCGCGGGACGGCCCGAGCCGCACCATGGAGGGCGACGCTCCGCGGCGCCGGCCGTTGCGCACGACCCGGGACACGACCCCGCCGCGGACCTCGCTCGAGGACCGGCGCTCGGGCACGAGGAACGTCAGCGCACCGAACCGCTCGAGCGAAGCGGTCGTGCTATAGACATGCGCGGCTCGGCGCTCTCTCCTCCCGCGCAGCCAACGCATGGCCGAGCAACCCCTTGCTGGCGCCGGGCGCTCCTCGCGGCTTCCCCTCGCCTTGGGCTTCGTGCTGCTCGGCGCGGCCTATCTGGCGTGGGGCATCAGCTCGCGGCTCCTGAGCTTCGGCGGCGACAACGCGACGTATCTGTTGATCGCGCAGGACCTGTCGCCTCTTGGGCACGCGTCCCCAGGTGCGGCGGGATACGCGCACCAGAGCTATTACCCACCTCTTTATCCACTGGTGCTGGCGGCGACCGGCGTCTCGCGGAGCCTCCCGTCCGCCCATGCGGCCACGGTCGGGATGCTGCTCGGCGCGTTCGCCGTGCTCTTCGCGTGGTGCCGCTCGCTCGGGCTCTCGACGTTCGCGAGCGCCGCGCTGACGCTCGCGTTCGCGTGGGTGCGCGGCACCTACCTGATGGCGCTCGAGATCCTGAGCGAGCCGCTCTACCTGCTCCTGACGCTGACCGCGATCGCGCTCACCCAGTCGATCGTCGAGCGACGCGGCCGGGGGCCTTGGGCCGGCGCGGCGCTCGCGGTGGGCGGAGCCACGCTCACCCGCAGCGCCGGCCTCGCGATGGGGATCGCGTTCGTGCTGGTGATGGCGGCGAGACGGCCGCGCCGCTGGCCGTGGGCGATCGCGCTGGCGGTGCTGCCCACCGTCGCGTGGATGAAGCTCGGCGGGAACTCGGCCTACGGGCACATCCTCGCCGATCGCTACCGAGGCGCGGATCTCGGCACCTTGATCGCACGACTCGCAAGCCAGGTCGCGGTGCTGTGGGGCGACTGGCAGAGCCTCTTCGCCGACCGGCCGGAGCCCTTGGTGGAAACCGTGGTGAGCCTCCTCACCGCGGCGGCGGCGGTCGGCACCGTGAGGCGCGCGTGGCGCTTCGAGCTCGACGCGATCTATCTCCTGGGCTACCTGGCGCTCATCGTCATCTGGCCTTTTCCCGGGGAAATGGCGCGATTCCTGGGGGTGATCCTGCCGCTGGTGCTGGTGCACGCGGCGCTCGCCCTGCGCGACGGGCTCGCGCGGTGGGCCGGCGAGCCGGCGCGGCGAGCGGCGTGGGCGCTGATCTCGGGAATGGGGCTCGCGGTGCTGGTGCCACAGCTGGCGCTCACCGCCGCTCGCTTTCACGAAGGCGCGGGCCCCGAGCTCGGCGAGCTGCGCCGCTCGCCGATGTGGTTCGACCAGGACACCGGGACGGCGGTCAAAACGCTGCGCTTCGCCGCGCGCCTCGAGGACGGCCTGGCGCGCGTCGAGAGTCTGGTTCCCGCGAACGATTGCGTGCTCTCGGTGAAGCCGTCGCTGGTCGGGCTGCTCGGCCACCGGCGTGCGGTCTACGCGCCGCCCTCCACCGTCGACGACGCCGCGTTCCGCTCCGAGCTCGAGCACCTGGGCTGCCGGTACCTGTTCCTGATCGACGCCACCACCCAGAGCGCCACGCGCCTCTACCCGGGCGAGCGGCTGGCGGGAGAGCTCGAGGAGCTCGACGTGACACGGCTCGACGATCGGCCCGACGGCCGGGTGGTCTCGATCCTCGCGCGCTGGGCTCCGCGCGCGAGTCAGCCCAGCGATTCGCGATAGAGGGACGCGAGCGCCGCCGCCTCCGCGGCGGGAGGAAAGCGGCGCGCGACATCCGCGGCCGCTTCGCTCGCCATGCTTTGCGCCAGCTCGCGATCGGCGAGCAGCGCCTCGGCGCCAGCCGCGAGCGCCGCCACGTCGCCCGGGGCGGCCACCTGGGCCGTGACGCCGGCGCGCACCAGCTCCGGCACGCCACCTCCAGCCGCGGCCACCACCGGGCAGCCGTGCGCCATCGCTTCCAGGATCGAAAGGCCGAACGACTCGGCGTGAGCGGTGTGCAGCAAGAGATCGAACGACCGAAGCAGCGCCGAGCGATCGGCGCGGTGGCCGAGCAGCCGCACGTGAGACTCGAGGGACCGGCGCTCGGCTTCCTCGAGCAGCGCGCGCCGCGCGCCGCGGTCGGTCTCCTCGCCGGCCACGACCAGGCTCGCCTCGATGCCACGTTCCCGCACCCGGGCCAGCACGCCGAGCGCGTCGGATAGATGTTTGCCCCACGATAAACGGCTCAGCATGCCGATGACGCGGGCGCCGGCCGGCACACCCAGCCAGGCCGCGGGACGAGGCTCGGCGGTTCGCGGCGGCTCGGGCTCACTCTCGGCTGCCGCGTAGCCATAAGGGACGAGTGCGATCCGCTCGGGTGCCAGGCCGTACGATTCGCCGAGACTCCGCCGCACGAAGCCCGACGCCGCGACGAAGCGCGCGCGCGCCGCCAGCCATGCGTGATACGGATCGCGACGGCGGCGCCCGTGAGCCGCGAGGTGCCGGGTCACGACCAGCGGCACGCGCGCGGCCTGCGCCGCGAACGCCGCCCACGGAACGTCGGCCGCGGTGTGCACGTGAAGCACATCGACGCCGTCGAGCCGCGAGGGAGGGATGAGCCCGGACGCCCTCTCGCGAACGGCGAGCCCCGCGCGCCGCGCCAGCTCCGCCACCCACGAACCGGCCGGTGCCCAGATCTCGACGGCCGCTCCCGCGCGGCCGAGCGCCCGCGCCGCGCGCACCGCCTGGATCTCGGCGCCGCCCAGGCTCGTGGTGCGCACCAGGTAGGCGACGCGCATCGCGATGTCAGCCGCGCGCCTTGGCTTCGCCGGTGAGCGGGTCGAGCCCGCGCGACGCCCGGCGCCGGCGGCGGGCGCGGACGGCGGCGTCGATCTCGCGCACCAGCGCCCGCGCCCGGGCGGCATCGAGCCCGAGAGCCCGCGCGTAGGCGCGCGCGAAGCGCACCCGGTCGGTGCGATGAGGAGGCCCGAGCTGATCGACCGCGAGCTGCACGAGATTGCGCAACCGCTCGCGCCGCGAACGCGAGCGCCGAGTGCGCTCGTTGTCGAGCAGCACGATCCTCGCGGCGTCGCGAGCGCAGAGCACGTTGCTGGGCCTGAGATCGCCGTGCACCAGCCCCGCGCCGTGGAGACGCGCCAGGGCGCTCGCCACCGCGGCGACCATCGTGCGCCGCTCGCGCCACCCGAGCGAGCCCGCGCGCGCCCAGTCCTCGAGGCTCACGAGACCGGTGACCGGCTCCGTCACCAGGAACGATCGCACGCCACGGCCCAAGCGCCGTTCCACTCCCAGCGCCAGCGTGCGGGGCGCCTCGAGCCCGATGGCGCGCAAGCGTCCGGCACCGGCGTGCGCGCGCTCGGCACGGCTCGCGCGAAACCAGGATTTGATGGGATCCCACGCACCCCGGGAGCGGAATTCCTTCCAGTAAAACGCCACCTCCGCATCCGGCGCGGAGCGGAACACGGTCGCCCCCCGGCTCGCGTGGACCCGCGTGAGCGAGGCGCCGGCCGCTGCGGCGCTCGCGGTCGAGGCGGAACCGGGCGTCGTGTCGATCAGCTTCTCGATCGACGGCCAGACCGCGGGCTCGTATCGCACCACGAGCGCTCCGCGCCGGAAGACGCCAGCCAGGTCGGCACGATCCTCCGCCGTCATTCAGGACGCGTCCGACACGGACGCGAGGGACCGCGTCCCTCCGACGGGTCCGTTCGGTTCCGTTCGCAGCGAGACGCATGTCGGCGCGTTGTCGCGCCGAATTTGGGGTGGGGCCCCGAAAAAATCGCACTTTTTTCGGGGAGGGGGCCTGGAAAGCCCCCGCAGCAACACGGACGCGAGGGACCGCGTCCCTCCGGCAGGTCGATCCCGAGCAGCCCGTTTCCGGAGGGCGGCGGTCCCTCGCCGCCGCAGCGCGGAATCTCGATCGAGCGTGGCATCGCGATCGATCGGCCGGTGATTCAGCGGCGGTCCGGGCTCGACGGGGTTTGGCGCACCGATTCGGGCAATCCCTGCTCCCAGAGCTTGGCGTGCAGGATCAGCTCGCGCGCCGCGACCAGCGTCGCGAGCACGAACCCGGGCAGGCCGTCGCGGATGCCGCCGCGCGCGATCAGCTCGCGCATCAGCACCAGCGGCGGGCGGAACAGGAAATCGGCCGCGTGCGCGCGGCGGCCGCGGGCGGCGATCTCCATCGCGTCGACGCTGGTGGCGCGGTCGATCGACGCCAGCCCGTCCTCGAGATTCGCGAACGGCTGGAAGCGCAGTCCGCAGGCGAGGTCGCGAACACCTCCCCGCACCGGGCCGAGCTCGACGCCCCGGACCGTGGGCGCCGCGTGCTCGCGATGCACGAGCCGCACCTCCGTCCGCGAGCCGTAGGCGCCGCCGCGGATGGTGCGTCCCAGGAAGGCCATCGAGACGCTCGCGCGGTAGCACGCCGGCGGCACCGACGTCTCGGGAAGCGCCCCGATCTCGCGCCACAGCGCGGCAGGCGCGTGCTCGCCCGGAGCGAGCGCCAGGAGCCACGGCGCGGGAGCGCGCTCCGCGAAGCCGCGCCACGCCTCGCGGCACGCGGCAGACGAGAGGTTATCGGCGAACGGGTCGGTGTCGAAGCAGCCGGCCACCGGGTGGCCGGCGCGCTCGGCTTCGCGCAACGCGACCTCGACGCGTTCGTCTCGAACGCTTCCCACGATGGCGAGCGCGGCGTTCACGGCGGACCGTCGCGCGCCACCTGGGCGCGCCGCGAGATTCAGGCGCTGTCGGCGAGCGACTTGGCGCCGTCGGCGAGGGGCTTGGCCTCGTCGATCAGCATGATGGGGATGTCGTCCTTGATCTCGTACACCAGCTTGCACGTGTTGCAAACGAGCCCGTCCTGCGCCGGATTGAGCTTCACTTCGCCCTTGCACTTGGGACAGGCGAGGATGTCGAGCAAGTCCTGCGAGATGGCCATCGGTTTCCTCCGCACGCGATCTCCTGGACTCTAGCGCGCCCGCCGCCCGGTGTCTCGGGGCCGCGGGCTCGGGCGGTGTCGCCGTTTGCCGGTTTCCGGCTCGGGCGCCGGCCGTCCGGTGGCCGTGCTCGGGCACGGCTCGGCCACGATCGAGACTCGATCGTGCCCTTGCCTCGCCTGCATTCGCCCGCGCGATGGGGGCTCACACCCGGCGAGTGCCTCCGATGGGCGCGGGCTCGAGCGCCCTCGCACAGCCACCGGCCGTCCGTCGCCCGAGCCGGCCCAGGTAGGCTGAACGGCCGGTAGCGCGGCGGAGGCGGCCCTTGGACGAGAATCGAGCACTGGACCCGGCGATCCTGAGCGCGGTCGAGCGCGGGATCGATCGCTACATCGCGGAGCGGCGCTGCAAGGTTCCGGAGCTCGTGGAGCGCCTCTTCTCGCTCCGCGGCACGTTCGCGATTCATCGCAAGACCTTCGCCCGCGACTTCTACAAGCACCCGCTCAACATGCTGTGGGCGCCGCCCGCGGTGCTGAGCCACGTGACCGGCGCGGTGCTGGAGAAGGCCGGGGCCAAGCGCGCCGGGCGCCGGCTGCGCCGCGTGCCGCTCGGCATCCCGACCGAGCTCCAGCGCGAGCTCGAGTGGCGGATCCACACCGAGCTTCTCGAGCTCCCCTACCGCCAAGGGAATCGCGAGTCGTCACGGGACGCGCTGCTCGAGGCGATCCTGGCCGAGCCCGAGATCGCCGAGCGCTGCGAGTCCTACCTGGCCGAGATCCGAAGCCATGCCCACCGCCCCGAGCTGCGCGCGGCCCTGGAACGAAACCTCGCCGAGTACAGCAAGACCCGGCTCGGAGTGTCGGATCTGGCGGGAAGCGTGATCAGCATGGCCACCGGGTACGCCGCGTTCCAGAAGGCCACGCCCGGCGTGATGTCGGTGGGCAGCGCCACCGCCGCCGCGATCGCCCAGCAGCTCGCGATCGCCAACTTCTCGCTCGGCTCGACGCTCGGATCCTGGTACTACGCGGTCTTCCCGGCGTCGGCCTCGGCCGGACTGGTGGTCGCCACCACCGGCGCGATGCTCGCCACCGTCGGCGTGCTCGCCGCGCTCTCGTGGATCGTGCTCGATCCGCTGCTCGCGAGCACCGGCTTCCACCGACGGCGGCTCGACCGGTTCGTGACCGCCCTCGGCCGCGAGCTCCACGGGCAAGATCGCGGCGAGTACCGGGTGCGCGAGCACTACGTCGCGCGCGTCTTCGACATCCTCGACCTGCTGCGCTCCGCCGCCCTGGCGCTGCGCTGATTTCCTCGGGGGGCTTTTCAAGCCCCCCGCCCCGAAAAAAGTGCGATCTTTTCGGGGCCCCACCCCCAAGTCGGCTCGCTACGCTCGCCGGGTGCCTCTCGGCGCCGGCACGAGATTCCCACGGGACGAATGCGCGCTCAAAAGCGCGCCACCACGGTTTCAACCTTGAGAGCGGTTGGGTCGCGCTGTAGCGTGTAGCCACCAGTCACCGCGGCTGTACCAGTCACCGGGACTGCACCAGCGCGAGAGCGGAGCTCCCATGAACACGACCGGCGCAATTTGCGCGCAATCCGGAGTTTACGAGAGCGAGTGCGCGCACCGAGAGCAGATCACCTTGACCAAGGGCGACCCGTTTCCGGCTTGCTCGCAGGGCCACGACTTCGTGATCTGGAATCTGATCCGTGCCGCCGAGCCGGCGCGCTGATCGTCAGCCCGCGCCCACGGCGGGGCCTTCACACGCTTGGCCGTCGTCGTGGGGCGGTTCGCAGCTCGCGTCCTGGCGGGTGCGCCGCAGATGCACGACGTCGATGCCGCGGCCGTGGAAGGAGAATCCTCCATCCGTGACCGTTCCGTACGGATGCAGCAACCCTTCCCGATCGGTTTGTCCCCACGGCGGCACGAAGGTCAGGACGTACCAGAACCGTTCGTCCGGAGGAGGGGCCAGCGGGTCGGCGTGAAGACGAACCGCGGGGTCGCGATCCGGCCAGTACCATTCGAAGTCGTAGCTGCCGAAGCCGCACACGAACACGGTCTCGCCCGGTTGCCGGTGCGCGCGGATGAAGTCGATCGCCTGTCTCGCGTCGCTGTCGTGATCCGGCCGCACCAGGTTCGACGCGGCTCGTCCGGCGCCCGCCGTGGCCACGATCGCGGCGAAGGCCAGCGCACACCGCGCGAGCCAGGCCGGGCAGCGACTCTGCGCTGCGCCCAGCCCCATGCCGACGAGCACGAAGAGGGCCGGCGACAGGTAGAGCGCGAGCCGGTGTCCGCCGAACGGATACGCGCCCACCAGCGCCGCCAGCCAGGCGGCCGCGAGCGATGCGACGCACGCGAGCCACACCTCGCGCGCGGCGCTCGGTTTCGGACCGAAGAGCCCCAGCAACAAGAAGAGCGCCAGGAGCGCCCCCAGGGGCTCGCCGATGAAACGCAGCAGCTCCCACGTTTGACCGAGAAAGAATCCCGGCCACGTGCTCGGCGCTCCCCGATTCGCCAGCCACTTCTTCCAGAAGAGATCGAGGTACGGGTCGCGCTGCACCCGGGCGCTGAGCCAGAACACCAGCCCGAAGGACGCGGCCACCGGTACCTGCCAGGCGACGTACCGGAGGGCGTCGCCACGGGGTTCCCGGCTCATGGCCGGCAGGAACGCCAGGCTGATGCCGGCGAACACCAGCACCAGCGGATACGAGATCCACACCAGCGGGATCGCGAGCCACGCCACCAGCCGGAATCGCTCGCAGGGCCGCGCCTCTGGCCGGACCACGAACGCCGCCAGCAGCAGCAAGCAAGCGGCGAGGACGTCGCCGCTGTAGGGCTTGAGGTTGGCCGCCTGGAAGACCAGCGGTGGAGAGAGCGCGAACAACGTCACCGCGAAGGCCGCACCCCACGCGGGCAGGACTCGCCGGCACAGCCAGACGAACGCGGCCAGCGCCGCGATGCTACAGCCGAGCGGCGCGGCGCGCGTGACCAGCTCGGATGTCCCGAGGGTGATCACCAGGGCCTTCACCCCGAGCAGGAAGAAGGGCGGTGCCGCCTGCGTCAGCGCGCTCGCGTCGAGCCGCGACGAGACCAGCCCGCGGACGCTCTTGTGCGCGACGTTGAGGAGGACCGACGACTCGTCGCACCAGTAGGACGGCTGGGACGCGTACTGCGCGGTCCGACTGATGACGCCGACGCAGGCCGCCACCACCGTGGCGTTCCGTGCCAGCCGCTCCGGTCGTGTGGCGGTCATCCGCTTCTTTTCGCCCGGCATCACCGCCCCGGCGGCGTCGACGAGATCACCAGCGATTCCCTTCCGTCCGCGACCGAGGTCCACGCGTAGACCAGCCCGTGTGGCGCGGCGAAGGAATAGACGACACCGCCCAGGATGCCATCGAGGGAGCACTCGACGAGACCGTGGTACTCCGCCGGTCCCGAATGAAGAGCCTCGATCGCCCGACGCATGCCTTCCACTCGACGTGAATGGGACACCAATCGCCTCCCGAATGTTTCCCCCGGAGGAACCGAGACGAGCTGAGTGCCGGCCGGTTCAAGCGCGACCAAAATGCAGGTCATGTGCCGGGCTCTTTCCCCGAGTTACAGCGGCTCGTCCAGCCTCTCCGGGTCACGTTGTAGAAACGGGTCCACGGTTCGAGCCGCCCCCCTTCCGAGGCGGCAAGGAATCAGGGATTCCCCGAGGGCAGCCGATCCCTGAGCGTGGTATGACGCGAACACGCCATTCGTCGCGCACCGCGAGCAGGAGTCCCTCGAATGCAGGACGAGCTCCAGACCGTCCGCTCGGTCGTGCTGAGCATGCATCCGAGCGCCGTTTACCAGGAGTCCGTGTTCGTGAACGGGCAAAACGGGCTCGCGTACAAATTCCGGACCTCCGAGGCGCGCGTCCTCTACGCGTGGGTGAGTATCTCGGGTGACGGAAACGAGCTCGTCACCGTCGCGAACGCGCTGCCGCCGAGCTGAGTGATCCGGGGGGCTTTCCAAGCCCCCCGCCCCACGAAAAGCGCGGTTTTCGTGGG
>CAZYWA010000295.1:0-9647 GCA_964650975.1 uncultured bacterium | reverse complement strand
GTGAAACGCGATCGTCACCGGGTTGAAGGTGCGGATGTTCTTGGTGAGGCCGTAGACCACCGGCTCCACCTCCGGCTCGAAGGTGCCGAAGAGCTTGTCCCACACGATCCAGATCCCGGCGTAGTTGCGATCGAGGTACCGCGGATTGGTGCCGTGGTGGACCCGGTGGTGCGAAGGCGTGTTGAAGACCGCCTCGAACCAGGCGGGCATGCGATCGATGGTCTCGGTGTGGATCCAGTACTGGTAGAGCAGGTTCCACGCGCCGGCGAGCAGGATCATCTCGGGACGGAAGCAGATGAGCGCCAGCGGGACGTAGAAGAGGCCGCCCAGGAACGGCGTCCAGTTCTGGCGCAGCGCGGTCGAGAGGTTGTAGCGCTGGCTCGAATGGTGGTTCACGTGAGTGGCCCAGAAGAGCCGCACCACGTGGCTCGCGCGGTGGTAGCCGTAGTAGCAGAAATCCCAGCCCACGATCACCGCGATCCAGGCCCAGAGGCCGGTGCCGATGTCGAGCAGGCGGATCCGGTAGAAGGCGGAATAGACGCCGAAATCGACGGTCTTCCAGAACGCCTGGATCGCCAGATAGCCGAGCCCCATCGACAAGCTGGCGGCCGTGTCGCGCGCTTCGTAGGCCCGGCCGCGGCCGCCGCGGCGCAGCCACAGGGCTTCCGCGGCCATGGTCGCGAGGAAGAGCGGGATCGCGAAGAGGATCGGATTGGGGCGCATGACGAGCGACGATTCTAGCAGGCAGGGCTGCGATCGATCGCGAGGTTCGCGGACCGGCGGGAGCCGGTCCCTCCCACCGCCGGCCTGCTCGACCGCGGTCGGGAGGGCACGGCTCCCGCCGCCCCGCGAATCGATCGCGGCTAGCGCGCCAGTAATGCCTCGAGGTGCTCTTTCACCCGCGGCCACTCGGAGTCGATGACGCTGAAATAAACGCTGTGGCGCTGGCGGCCGCCGGGGCAGATCATGTGATTGCGGAAGGTACCTTCCTCGATGGCGCCGATCCGGAGCAGCGCGGCGCGCGATCTGGCGTTGAGCGAGTCGGTCTTGAATTCCACCCGCCGGCAGCCGAGCACCTCGAAGCAATGACGGAGCTGGAGATACTTGGCCTCGGTGTTGAGCGCGGTGCGCTGCCAGGGCACGCCCAGCCACGTCGCGCCCACCTCGAGCCGCCGGTGCTCGCGGTCGATCGCCAGGTACGATGTGGAGCCGGCGATCCTCCCGGTCGCCTTGTCGATGGTGGTGAAGGGCAGCCAGGTACCCGCGTCGCGGTAGCCGAGGCACGCGTGAACGTAGTCGCGCATCTCTTCCTCGGTGTCGACGGAGAACGGGTACCAGCGGAAGATGTCGTGACCGAGACCGATCTCGTAGAAGGCCTCGAGGTGGCTCGCGTCCATTGGCACCAGGCGCGCGAAGCGGCCTTCCAGGGTGACACGCTCGACGTGCATCGGTTCCGCGTTCGAAGGCTCGACGTTCATGGGCGGCGTCCTCGGCCCGCTACCGTGGCATCGCCGCGGAGCACGTTCAACGAATTCAGTTCGACGAGAGGCCGGCGAACATGAGCGCGAGCTGGTCGGTGAGCGAACACCTCGTGGATCGCTGTGTCGAGCGAAGCCTCGAGCAGGCACCGCGCTGGCTGCGTCACGACCTCGACGCCGCACACCTGCGGCGCGCGGCGGAGCGCCAGGTTCGCGAGGACCTCGATCGAGTGGCGAACCCCGACTTCGCCCGCGGCTTTCAGCGTGCCTGCCCGTACCCCACGGCCGAGCTCGAGGATTACGCGTTCAAGCTGCTCCCCATCGGCGTCACCCAGTGGCTGGTGACCTCGCTGCGCTTCTACGGCGGCGACGTGACCTGGCCCTTCGTGCAGCTCGATCACGCCACCATCCCGATCGTCGACCGGAACGGCTGGCAGATCGTCGACAAGGCGCTCAGCGAGGCGTACGGCCACATCGCGCCGCGGGCGATCCGCGTCTTCGCCGAGACCGACGAGCGGCTTCGCGAGCTCAGCCTGCGCCCGGTCCGCTGCGACGTGCGCTATCTCGCGGCGACGCTCGGCCAGCTGCGCAGCGTCGAGCTAGCCACGCCGCCGCCCGGGCTCGCCGTCGAACCGGTGGAACGCGTTTCGCCGGAATCGTTCGACCGCTATCGCGAGGTGTACGAGCGAATGCGCGAGCGCTCGCCCATTCACCGGCCCAACCAGATCTGGCTCCAGACCCGCGAGGAGCTCGACGCGGCCGCGCGCAACGGCGCGCTCGCCGAGGTGAAGGTCGACGGCTCCTGGGCGGGGCTCTTCGCTTACCAGGCGGCGAGCGATCTCTGCTTCGACGGATTCTGCGTGCTGGAGGCCGCGCTCGCCGAGACGTTCCGGGGTCGCGGCATCGCGGCTCACGTGCATCGTCGGATGGTGGAGCTGCTCGCGGGCCCTGACGACGCCGTGCTCTTCGGCACGGTGCTGGAAGGAAACGAGCCGTCGGCGCGCGCCGCCATGCGCTCCGGCCGCCGCGCCTCGGGTGCCTACTGGTTCGTCGATTTTCCGTGAGCGAAGCGATCGGAGGGACGCGCTCCGTCGCGTCCGCAGCGTCGGATCGCGATGGGACGCTGCGGCTGCGAGGGACCGCAGCCCTCCCACGCTTCTCGAAGCGCGCTCTTCCCGCCTGTTCGTCGACTTCCCGTGAGCGCGGCGCCCTGCCTCAACACGTTACGGCGCGGCGAAGAAAGGCACGCGCCGCAGGCGCGCGGCGAGCGTAGCGAGCCGGCTCGGGGGTGGGGCCCCGAAAAAATAGCACTTTTTCCGGGGCGGGGGGCTTGAAAAGCCCCCCGAGGGAACATGAGCTGGCAGGCGGGTGAAGAGCGCGCCTCGCGAGCTCTTCACCCACCTGCCAGCGGCGGAGTGAAGTGGTCCATGGCCCAGCGCGTGACCGGAGGCAGCCAGCGGGTGAGCACGTTGGCGCCGCCGGGATAGATCACCCGCGCCTGCTTCCGCTCGACCGCGCCGCGCACCCGTCGCGCCAGCTCCTCGACGTTCCCGACCGGCTGCAGGCTCAGCAAGAGCGTCGGCTTGTAGGCCGCCATGCCGGCTTTTCCCATGTCGGTGGGGATGATCCCCGGGTAGACGGTCACCACGTCGACGCCGCTTCCGCGCAGCTCGCCGCGCAACGCCTCGGACGCGGCGCCGAGCCCAGCCTTGGCGGCGTTGTAGTAGGTCATGCCGAGGGTGGGTGCGAGCGCCGCGAGCGACGCGACGTTCACGATCGTGCCGCGACGCCTGGCGAGCATTCCCGGGAGCACCGCGCGCACCAACCGGAGCGGAGTGAACACGTTGAGCCTGAGCGTCCGCTCGCCCTCTTCGACGTCTCCCTTCGCGGTCGCGCCCACCACCTGCGCGCCGGCGTTGTTGATGAGCACGTCGGGCTCGCCCAGTACCGAGCACGCCTCGCGCAGCCAGGTGTCCACTCCTTCGGGCTGGGAGAGATCGGCCTCGATCACGTGGCCCGTGGCGCCGGTCGCCTGCAGCAGCTCCCGCATCGGCGCGCCGCGCCGTGCGACCAGCGTCAGGCGGGCTCCAGCGCGCGCGAACTCGCGGGCCAGTCCCGCGCCGATCCCCGAGGAAGCTCCGGTCACGATGACGTGCGGTGAATCGCTCACGTTGTCTTCTCCGATCGAGCGGATGCGGACGGTTGGATCGCGAAGCGGGCGCGCTCGGCGTTCCACTCGTCGACCGAGCATCGCCCGCTGATCGCCAGCTCGGCCAGGATCCGGCCGACGAGCGGCGCGAACTTGAAGCCATGGCCCGAGAATCCCGCGCCGACCACCACGCGCGAATCGCCCGGCGCATGGTCCAGGATGAAATCCTCGTTGCTCGTGCAGGTGTAGAGACACGTTTCGGTGCGCTCGGTGTCGCCGATCGGGATGGTCATGTGCCGCGACGCCACCTGACGCAACCGCTCGATCTCGGCGGGATCGCGGCCGGGATCGGCGTCGGGATCGTCCGCCGTTCCGGAGATGCGGTGCAGCGCGATCTTGAGGCAACCGGTCGCGAGGTCGGGAAGGGCGTAGTGGGTGCGGTCGGCGCCGGTGCCGATCTCCACCCAGAGCGGCGTGTGCCCGAGACGGAACGCGTCGCGCTCTCCGGCCGGGTGCAGGTAGGCCACCGTCTGGCGGAGTGGGGTGAGCCGCGCCGCGAGCGCCGGCACGAGGCGCTCTGCCCAGGCACCCGCGGTCACGATCACGTGATCGACCCAGTAGACCGTGTCGGCGGTGATCACGCGCGCGCGAAGCCCGTCGGTGTCGATCGCGGTGACCGCGGTGTCCTTGCGGATCACGGCGCCGCGCTCGGTCGCGAGGCGAGCCAGCACCGCGAGCGTGCGCGACGCCGCGGTCACGGCGCAGGTGTGGTCGTCGAGCACGTACCGGCAATCGTCGAAGCGCATCGACGGATAGCGGCGGCGTGCCTCGCTCGGATCGAGCTGCTCGATCAGGTCCTCGCCGAAGCCCGCGTCGCGCACCGCGCGCAGGTAGCCGTCGACCGGTCCGCCGGCGGGACCGAAGAAGCAGCCGGCGCTGGGGAGCAGCAGCTTCTCCCCCGATTCGCGCTCGATTCGCGGCCAGTCCTCGGTGGCCGCGCGGCGCATGAGCCGCGCGTAGACCGCCTCGGAATAGGTGCTGCGCGCGACCCGCGACGAGCCGTGCGAGCTGCCGTGCGGGAGACCGACGTCGAAGCGCTCGAGCAACCCCACCGACTCGCGGGTGAGGCGCGTCAGCGCCTCGAGCGCCGCGAGCCCCATGATTCCGCCACCGATCACGAGGGCCGTGAATCGGTGCTGGTCGGCCATCGGCGGGGCTCAGTGTGAGAGGGAGGCAGCGAGCTTCTGGAATCGAAGGGAAGAGCGCAACCCGTCGAGATCGGGATCGGATCCGAGCAGGTCGCGATCCTCGAAGCCGAGCGAGAGGGCGCGTTCGAGCGCCTCGAGCGCCGTTTCCGAAGCGCCGGCGCGCGCTCGGGCGCACGCCAGGTTGTACCAGAGCGCCGGGCGGTCGTCGTGGATCTGAAGGGCGAGCTCGAGCGCGGTGGTGGCGCGATCGAAATCGCGCCGCTGGCGGAGCTCGCGGGGCAGGTAGAAGCCCAGGAAGCTCGCCAGGTGCTCGAGGACGCGGGCCGCGGCTTGCGCGTCGAGCGGGCGCGTGGTGTCGATCGCGTTCGCTCGCCATCGCTCGATCGCGGGCTCGATCTGTCCGCGCGCCTCCCCTAGACGATTGGGGCTCGACGATCGCAGCAATTCGACCAGACGCTCCACCTCTTGGCGCTCCGCCGCCTCCCATGCGGCGACGCGGTCGCGCTCGGCGAGAGCCGCCGCGGTGCGTGGATCGGCGCGCAAGCGAGCCACCGCGTCGCGTGCCTCCGGCACCGCGCGCCAGCGATCGAAGTCGCGCACGATCTGCTCGTTTCGGTGCAGCGCTTCGAGCCACTTTCCGTCGCTCTCGAGGCCCTTCGCCTCGGCCAGCCAGCGGGCGAGCATCGAGTTGGCCAGGTCGCGGTCGAGCGCGCGGCGGCCGCCGCGCATCGCTTGCAGCTCCATCCAGCCGAGCGCTTCGGTGGCGAGCGCCGGCGGCGGCCACGAGTGATCGCCCTCGAAGGTCTCGAATCGGTGCGCGACTCCGAGCGCGTCGAGATCCGTGGCGAGAGTCTGCATCTCGCGGAAGTTGAAGTCGTGGAGGCCCGTGGTGCCGAAGACCGCGAACGGCAGCGATGCGTCGGGAGGCGATTCCACGGGTGCGCCACCGCTCGCCACGATCACTCCCGCGACCGCGGGCGCGAGCCCCAGGGCGAGCGCCCAGGCGCCGCGCGCGGTGCCGGAGAAGCCGGCGATGTAGAGGCGGCGGGGGTCGGCCGGGAGCTGCCCGTCGGCGTCGGCGAGCATCGCCTTCATCGCGAGCACGTTCGGCTGCCACGGACCGTCGCTCGAGGTGTCGTTCGAGCTCGCCAGGATCCAGCCGTATTTCTCGGCACCCTCGCGAAACACGCCCGCTGCTTCGCTGCCACGACCGCGAGGATCGAGGATGAAGAGCGTCGGGCAGCGGTGCTCGGCGGTGCAGGAAGCGGGCAAGTAGAGCGCGTACGTGCGATGCGGATCGGTGTGCGCCGCGACCCGGTCGACGAGCTGGCCGCGCGGGATAGCGCTCGAGATCGCCGCGATCGGCGCCGGTTGGCCGGGCAGGGCGCCCCTGGGCCCAGTGCTGCACGCGCCAACGAGGGCGACCAGGATCGCCAGACCGAGAGCTCGCCAGCGCCGCATGAGACCGGCATATCAAATCCGCGTGCGCGCCGCGAAGAAACGCGATCGAAGAGACCGGAGGGACCGCCACCCTCCAGTGCGCGGCCGAGACCCAAGCGCGGTGGCGTACAGTCGTTAGCGTGTGTCAACATCGCGGCGCTCATGAATGCACCGATCGTCACCGAGCTTTGCGCGCCGCGACCCCCGTTTCCCGAAGGATGGTACCGGGTCGCGGCCGCGAGCGAGGTGCCCGCCGGCGCAGTGGTGATCCGCAAGCTCGCGGGGCGCGAGCTGGTGCTCTTCCGGTCACGGTCGGGAGAGCTGGCGGCCGTCGGGCCCTACTGCCCTCATCTGGGAGCCCATCTGGGCCACGGCGGGCGCGTGGTGGGGGACACGCTGCGCTGCCCGTTCCACGGCTTTCGCTACGCCGCCCACGGCCGCTGCGTCGCCACCGAGTACGCCGACGGTCCGCCGCCGCGGGCGTCGCTCGAGGTGTGGCCGTGCCGCGAGCGGGTCGGTCAGGCGTTCGTGTTCTGGACCGCGGAGAGGTGCGCGCCCGACTGGGAGCTGCCGGAGCCCGACGTGAGCCGCTTCACGTACCCGCGCGCCGTGACGCTGGCGCTCGAAGGGCACGTCGAGGATGCGGCGGAGAACGGCGTCGACCTCGGCCATTTCGCCGCGGTGCACGGCTACACGAACCTGCGCGATCCCGAGATCCGCGCCGACGGCCGCGTGCTCCACTCACGGTTCGGGTTCGATCGCGCGAGCCCGTTCGGACGCCGCTTCGGCACCGTGTCGAGCGTCTTCGACACCCAGATCCACGGTCTCGGCTTCTCGGTGACCGATCTCACGGTCCGCGAGCTCGACCTGCACTGCCTGATCTTCCTGATGTGCGCGCCGGTCGACGAGCGGCGCTTCGACTTCACGATCGCGCTCGCTTCCGATCGCGACCATCCGTCCGCCACGCGTCCACTGGGCCGCGCGCTTCGCCTCGGCCCGGCGCGCGCCATCTTCGAGCGCTACTTGCTGCGCAAGGTGGTGGGCGACGTGCTCCAGGATCGCGAGATCTGGAAGCACAAGACCCACGTCGATCGCCCGATGCTGGCTCGCGGCGACGGCCCGATCGGCCTCTTCCGCACCTACGCGCGGCAGTTCCACGCCCCGCCCCGCGCCGCGCCCTGACCTCGACCGCGCGGCGCGCTCAGGCGCGTGAGGCGTGCTGTCGTCAGTCGGTTCGGGGCGCTTCCATTCACGTCACCAACCGGACTGCTCGTCCGGATCTCAGGCCGGCGCCGAGAGGCGCCCGGCGAGCGCAGCGAGCCGCCTCGCGGCGGGGGGCTTGAAAGGCCCCCGAGGCAACTCAACTCCGCGCGCGGGTGCCCGACCGGTGGCCCTGAACCGACGGCCGGTGCGAGGCGTGCTCGGCCACGCGGTGACGCGATGCAACCTCGGACGAAGCAGCCGCGCCCTGCGTCGAGACGCGGTTGGCACTGGCCGTGCGCATCGCCGCGGCCGATGCGGCCGATGGCGCGAACGAATTCGCCGCGGCCTCGGTGCTCGGCGAGCTCGTGCTCGGGGAGCTCGACGCGGTGGCATTCACGCTCGCCTGGTCGAGCCACTGGAACGCCATGTTGGGACCGCCCTTGTCGCGGATCACGTCGATGGTGTGCGAGCCGCTGCCGTCGCTGTAGGTGATCTTGTCGCTGTCGACGCTGGTCACGTTGAGACCGGCCGCCTGCAGCTGCGGCACCATCCCCTCGAGGCACGCCTGCGCGCTGGCGCTGTCGTGCACCGACGAGAGATCGGTGTTCCACGCGACCCGCGCGAAGATGTACTTCGGCGTGTTGTGCGTGGGATCCATGATCTTGTCGAAGTTGAAGCCGGTCATCTCGGACGCGGGAAGTGCGCCCAGCGCCGACGACGAAGAGCCGGTCGAGCCCGTCGAGCCCGTCGACGACGCGGGCGCCGACGAAGTCGCCGGAGCGGTGCCCGAGCTCGCGGTCGTCCCGAGCAGAGCGCTCAGCACGTTGGAGAACTCGGTCCCGTTGAGCTGACCGTCCTTGTTGGTGTCGTACTGGGTCAGGATGTTGAGAGCCAGATCCTGGATCGAGCTCTGAGATTGCACCGCTCCGGTTGACATCGTTCCCTCCGTGGAACTCGGTCGTGGGTTCGACCGAACGGCGGAGCGGATTTGCAAGGCGGAGGCCGAGCGCGTGGCGGTGCGCGCTCGCGCGAATTCGCGAGTGAAGTAGCACCTCACGAGCGGCGTGGGGCCGTGCGTGCGGGCAGATTCTGCCGGCCAGGTGGCTGCGATGGTCGGACGCTGCCGGACGGCACGCGTGCACCGCCCGGTGATTCGTTCATCGGCATCGCCGCGCCCGAGTTGAGCGGTCGTGCCGAGAACGCCAGGCGATCGGGCGAAGCGTCACGTTTTCTGCCGCGTGAGGGAGCAGTGCGGGCCACGGCGAGCGCCGGGTATGGATGCCGTGGATCGCTCGGAATCAGCCGTAACGGCACGGGAAAACGCGATTCGGGGAGCGCCCGAGCCATGCCCGAGTTGGTGTTCGAGGGGTGGCACCTCTCGTGCACTAGCCCGCGCGCTCGGCAGCTTCCGCCGCGGGCCCCGTCCGCTTTCATCTTTCATCCGATTTCATTCGATGATCCGTCTCGATTCGCGATCCCTCTCGCGTCGCGCCGCGGCCGTCCTGCGCCGCCTTGCGATGCTGGGCGCGGTGCTCGTCATGTGCGCCAGCGCGGCGCGCGCCGCCGATTCGTGCGATGCCGCCACCGGCTCACCGCCGGGCACGCTGATTCTCGGTCCGCAGGGACAGCAGTTCCGGCCGCAGAACGTCGATTGTCCCGACGACTTCGTCGCGCCGTCCTGTCCCGGCGGCGTGGTGCTGCGCTATCGCGACCCGCAGGATCCGAGCGCCATCACCCGGTACGCGTGCGCCGCTTCTCCCGCGAAGGCGTCGAAGCTGCCGCTGGTGGTGTTCCTGCACCCTTCGCGAGTGTCGAGCGTCGACGGCGTCTTTGGCGGCGAAGGACGCACACCGCCCGCCACGCGCTTGCTCGCGCAGTCGACCACCGCGTCGCTGGCACCGGGCACCACCGGCTACTTGCTGCTCATGCCGCAGGGCCGCTGCATGAAATCGCCGCCCGACTCGTCGGGCGACGGCTCGCGCTTCGATGTCTGGTACCAGGATCCGGCGCAGAACCTCGACATGCGCGCGACGCTCGCGTTCATCGATCAGCTCACGAGCCGCACCACGCTCAACGAGTCGGGCCAGACGGTGGGATTGCCGTCGAGCTTTGGCACCTTCGATCCCAAGCGCGTCTGCCATGTGGCGGTCGCGGACGCCGGCGTGGAAT
>CAZYWA010000294.1:0-9651 GCA_964650975.1 uncultured bacterium | reverse complement strand
GGCCGTCTTCTTGCGGCACAGTTACTCCTAATACGTTCGCTTCGAGGACGCCTGGAGCATCGTGGAGAATCTCCGCTACCTCCTGCGTCGAAACGTTCTCGCCCTTCCAGCGATACGTGTCGCCGAGCCGGTCCTGGAACGAGAGCCAGCCGCCCGGGTGAAGCTCGACCAGGTCGCCGCTGTTGAAGTAGCGATCGCCGCGCACGAACACGTCGGTCAGGATCTTCTGTTCGGTGGCTTTCGCGTCGACGTAGCCGTCGAAGGTCATGAGCGTCGAGATCTTGCCGACCAGGAGGCCCGACTCGCCGATCTCGACCCGGTCGCAGAAGCCGCGCGGGTTGCGCGCCACCTGGCCGGTCTCGGCGTCGCAGCGGATCACCTCCTGGATCCGCCCCAGCCGGCCGATCATGCCGGGCTTGCCGCGCCAGTTCATGGTCGGCGCGTTGCCCTCGGTCGAGCCGTAGAACTCACGGATCACGGGGATGCCGAAGCGATCCTGGAAGCGCTGCCAGATCTCGGGCCTGAGCCCGTTGCCCACCGCGACCCGGATCGCGTGTTGCCGCTCCTCGGGCCGCACCGGCGCTTGCAGCAGGTAGCGGCAGAGCTCGCCGATGTAGACGAACGACGTGGCGTGGAACTCGCGCACGTCGCTCCAGAACTGGCTCACCGAGAACTTGGCGCGCAGTGCCACGGCCGCGCCCGTGGCGAGCGCCGAGCCCCAGCCCAGAAAGAGGCCGTTCGAGTGGAAGAGCGGCAGCGGCACGTAGATCACGTCGCCAGGTGCCGCGCGATGCATGAGCTGCCCGAACACCAGGTTGGCGCCCAGCATCCGCTGGTTCTTGATCACCGCGGCCTTGGGCAGCCCGGTGGTGCCGGAGGTGTAGATGAAGCAGAACACGTCCTTGTTGGTGGGGATGTGGCGGTACCAGCGGTTGCGTTTGGGCTGGCGCGCGATCTCGTCGTCGATGTAAGGGAACGCGGCGGCGCTCGCGGGCGGCTCGGCGCCGTCGGCAGCGCGCTCAACCCAGAGCGTGATTCCGGCGAGCGGCGCGGACTCGGTGACGGCTGCATTCTTCTTCGCGCGCTGGCTCGAGCCCGCGCCGGGCTTGGCCGGTCGAGCCGACGCGGCGACAGGCCCACGCAACGCCTCGACGTGCGGTGCGTGCTCGGCGCTCGCCAGCACCCGCTTGGCGCCGCTGACGCCGATTGCATGCGCCAGCGCCGCGCCCACCAGCTGGGTATTCACCAGCGCGCCGATCGCGCCCAGCTTCGAGAGCCCGTGGAGCGCGAACAGGAACTCGGGCCGGTTGTCCATCACGATCGCGACCACGTCGCGGGCGCTCACACCGTGCGCCGCGAACCACGCGGCGTACCGGTTCGCGTGCTGGTTCACCTCGGCCCAGGTGTAGCGGCGGTCGCGGTAGGCGAGGGCCAGATCGCGGGCGTTGCGGCGCGCGCGCCGCTCGAGCAGGAGCGAGGGGCTCGCGGGCGCATAGGGAATCAGCGCCGGCGCCTGGAGCGCCAGGCGCGCGGCGAAGCGCGCGGCGCCGGCCAGGTCGACCAGCGCCTCCACGGCGTCGCCGAGGGGCAAGAGGGGTGCGCGGGTCCGGGCCACTGGCGGCCCATTGAAACACGTTCTATTTTGGATCGCCACGGTGGCGGCTCGAAACCGCGCCGCCGGGAAGGACCTCATGACCACGGTCGGTGCTTCGGTGGGCTGGTTCGAACGCTGGATGAGCTGGTTCCGGCGAGTGCGCGGCGAGCCGCGCGCCGCGGACGCGGCTCGCCACGACCCCTTTTCGGCCCGCGACGGCGAGCGCAACCGCTCGATCTTCGGCGCCTCGGCGCGAGCCGTCGGTGCCGCCGTCGACCGCTCGCTGCTCGGCCTCATGAAGTCGGCCGATCGGTTTCCCTCGGACGAGCAACTGGCGCGGGTGCGCCGCGAGGTCGACGACGCCCATGCGCTGATGCGCTCGCGAGCCGCGCCACGGAGCGCGGCGGTCTTTCATCGCGCGCCCCCCGCGATCGACGGGCTCGAGCAGCGCAGCGTCTGGTTCCCGGGACTGCGCTACGAGCAGCTCTCGTTTCAGAGCGGCTTCGAGCCCGACGCGGGCCATCCCGGTGCCGCGCGCTGGCGCTCGTACGTATCGAACCAGACCGCGCACGCGTGGGTGCTGCGCCACGCCGACGACCCCGGCGGCACGCCGCGCCCGTGGCTGGTGTGCCTGCACGGGCTCGGCACCGGCAGCCCGTGGATGGATTTCCCCGGATTCCGCGCCGCCGTGCTTCACCATCGACTGGGTCTCAACCTGATGTTCCCGGTGCTGCCGCTCCAGGGGCCACGACGCGGGCCTGGCATGGATCGCGCGGCGCTGGTGTCGTTCGATCTCATCGACACGCTCCACGGCATCACCCAGGCGGTATGGGACACGCGCCGCTTGCTGCAGTGGATCCGCGCGCAAGGCGGCGAGCGGATCGGCGTGTTCGGGCTCTCGGTGGGTTCTTACGTGGCGTCGCTGGTCTCCGGTCTCGAGGATCTCGACCTCGCCGTCGCGGGAATCCCGGTGTGCGATCTGCCCGGGCTCTTCCTGAGCCACAGCCCGCCCGAGATGCGCGCCCGCGAGGACTGGTCGGAGGAGGTGTGGGGGAAGACCCGTGAGCTCTTCGCACCGATCGCGCCGGCGTCGCTGACCCCGCGCGCGGCCGCGGAGCGGCGCTTCATCTTCGCGGGCAAGGTCGACGGGATCACCACTCCCGCCCAGGCCAATCGGCTTTGGGAAGCGTGGGATCGCTGCACCATCCGCTGGTTCGATGGCGGGCACGTGAGCTACTTCTGGTCGGGCCAGGTGGCGCGCTTCGTGGACCGTGCGCTCACCGGCGCCGGCTTTCGCGTCCCGCTCCGATGACGGCCCCCCGGGAGAACACGTGAGACGCTTGACCGGCTTCGACGCGAGCTTTCTCTACTCGGAGTCGCCGACCGTCCTGATGCACACCCTCAAGGTGGCGGTGATCGAGCCACCCAAGCACCTGCGGCCGGCCGACCGCTTCGACCGGCTGCGCAGCGAGCTCGGCCGGTTGCTCGACAAGCTGCCCGCGTTCCGGTTGCGGCTCGTGGAAGTGCCGCTCGGGCTCGACCACCCGGTGTGGATCGAGGACCCGCACTTCGACCTCGACTACCACCTGCACCGGATCGCGCTGCCGCCGCCTTGCGGACCTCGCGAGCTCGACGCGGTCATCGCCGACATCGCCGGCCACCCGCTCGATCGAGGCCATCCGCTGTGGGAGATCTGGATGGTCGAGGGGCTCGCGGGCGGCGAGCTGGCGTTCGTGCTCAAGATCCACCACGCGGTGGCTGACGGCGGCGCCTCGGCGGCGATGCTCGCCAACGTGATGACTCGCGAGGCGCCGTCCGCGTCGTCGTCGCAGCACCCGGACGGCGAGACCGCCGCCGCGAACCATCCCGCCGGAGAAGAGCTTCCCGAGCCCCTGACCCTGGTGCGCGATGCGCTGCGCGATCAGGTGCGCCGGGCGGGCGGCGCCCTGCCGCTCGCGGCGCGCACGGTGCGAGGCGGGATCGCGGTGCTGCGCGGCTATCGGGGCGCCGGCGCCCGGCCGCCGATGCCGTTCGACACGCCGCGCACGCCCTTCAACGAGCCGCTCACACCGGCGCGCTCGTTCGCCAGCACGGCGCTTTCGCTCGCTGCGGTGAAGCAGGTGAAGGACGCGTTCGGTGTGACGCTCAACGACGTGGTGCTGGGTCTCGCGGGCGGCGCGCTGGCGCGCTACCTCGACGGCCGCGGGCTGCACGCCGACCGCTCGCTCATCGCGACGGTGCCGGTCTCGATCGCCGAGCCGGGCGGCGCGGGCGGATCGCCGCGGCTCTCCGGTAACCGGCTCTCGAACGTGTTCATGTCGCTCTGCACCGACATCGCCGATCCCCGCGAGCGGCTGCGGCGGATTCACGACATCGCCGAAGCGGCCAAGGCGACCCACGAGCGGCTCGGGCCCCAGGTGCTGGTCGAGTGGGCGGAGTTCGCGCCGCCCAAGGTGTCGTCGTGGGCGATCCGTAGCTACAGCAGCTGGAAGCTCGCGCGGCTGCACCGCCCGGCCGCGAACGCGATCGTGTCCAACGTGCGTGGGCCGTCGGAGAAGCTCTTCGTGGGCGGCGCCAAGCTCAGCCACATGTATTCGGTGGGACCGATCCTGGACGGCATCGGCGTCAACCTCACCGCGTGGAGCTACGGCGACGAGCTGTCGTTCGGCGTGCTGACTGGCCGCGAGGCCGTGCCGGACGCGCACGAGATCACCGACGGCCTGCACGCGGCGCTCGCCGAGCTGACCGCCGCGGCGGCACCCAAAGCGAGCGGGAGCAAAGCTGGCGCCGGTCCTCGGAGACCGCGCGTGTCACGCAATGTGACACGAAACAACACGAAGAAATCTCGCTAGATCCGGCGATATGTGCGCAATTTCGTCGGTTCGGTCTTGACTGGTGTATCACGAAGTAGTACATCTAGCTCGTACATCGTGATACACGCCTGGTGACGCTGCCGGATGGACCGGCCGCCGCCCGCCAGGCCCAGGAGGCCGACATGTCACGCAAGCGCATCGCCGTGAATCGCACCGCCGAGCTCAGCCCGCTGGCGCAGGACGTCGTGGACGCGGCGGATCATCTGGTCAAGCCGACCGCCAAGCTGGTCGGCGACACGCTCACCCAGTCGGCGCGAGTCGTCGAGGTCGCCACCTCGAACTTCGCCAAGCTCATCGGTCGCGAGGGCGGCAGCTCGGTCAGCAAGCTGGTGAGCGACACCGTCGAGGAGTCGCTGCGCGTTCCCGAGGTCGCCGTGAAGCGCACCTGGGAGCTGGTCGACACGTTCTGGAGCGAAGCCGCGCGCGTCGCGAAGAGCGTCGGCAACCGCGTCGCCGCCGTGCAGGGCTGAGCGCCGCAGCGCTGAACCTGCGAACGGCGGCCCGGTTCACGGATGGAGAGCCGTGCCGCCGTTTCACGAGCCTCGGATCTTGGTCTGGGGAAGGGCGCGCCGCGACGTGCCCACCGCGTGCCGAGCTTCCGGCGCGTGGTGGAGTCATGCTCGCGAGCGGCATTTGAAGCTCGGGAGAGCGTTCGAGTAGGATCCGCTCGGCGTCCGCGCGAAGTGGCGACTCATCCGTCGCGAGAGCATCTCGGCCGCTCCAACTCATGGCGGAGCAGGACTCTCTCCTTCGGGATCTCGACCTGATCCTCTCTCAGGAAGCGATCCCCGCTTCCGATCTGCGCGACCGCGTGGTCGTGCCGCTGCTCAACCGGCTCGGCCATCCCGACAACCTGATCGTCGATCACCCGGCGGGCGACGCCGGCAACGACTTGCTGGTGCGCGATCGCGACGGCGAGCCGCTGCTCAGCGTCGGCTGCCGCGGCCGCTCGAGCTCGGGGCTCACCCACGCGCGCCCGGTGCTCCACAACAGCCTGATGCGTCAGGCGCGCACTCCGCTCGGGATGCTCGCCGACGGCCACCACCTCGAGATCTGGGAGCTGCGCGGCAAGATCCCGGTGAAGCTCACGGCCTGGCCGCCCGACGAGGCGCGGGCGCGCGGCAACGTGCTGCGCGAGATCGCGCTGCTCGAGGAGCCGGTGCAGCACCGGCTGCGCGCCGTGGCGGCGCCGCCGGTGCTCGATCCGGCCGACGAGGAGGCACGTTTGGCGCTGGGACGGCACCTGCAGGTCGTGCCGTCGCTGGTGAGCTTCGACCTCAAGTCACGCTACGGAGCGTTGCTCCAGAGCCTGCTCGACAAGACCGCGCCGCCGGGCGGGCAAGAAGAGACGGCGCGCCGGGTGAAGGACGGCTACCGCCGCTGGGTGAGCTCCACCGAGCACGGATTCCTGCTCTACCTGGCCATGACCGCGCGGGTCGCGGCGCTGCGCACGGTGACCTCGCTGGTGCTCGAAGCGCGCGACCGGCGCGAGGGAACGGTGGCATTCCCCGACGGGCGCGGCGGCGCGGCGCTGCGCTCGGTCGAGCGTTTGCGGCGCCAGGATGCGTCGCTCTTCGGGCCTGGTGTGTTCGATTGGTACCTTCCCGACGACGCGACCCACGACACGGTGCGGCGGCTGCTCTCGCCCTATCGCATCGGCGCGATCGACCCCGGCGTGGTGCGCGGTTTGGCGCGCGGGGAGGCTGCGGCCGGCGCCGGCTTCTGGGCGCAGGCGCTGCCGCGCGTGCTGCCGGAGGGTGCCGGCGACGCGCTGTGGGTGGCCGGAGGCGCGGCGGCCGTGGCGCCCGCGGCGATGCACGCCGCGCAGCGCGGTGGCGCGGCACTTCCGTCCTCGTGGCACGTGCGGACGGCCGGGCGCACCGCGCTGGCCGAGCTGGGACTCGAGCTGGCGCTCCTCGGTCTCTCGTCGCCCTCGACGCTCGGGCTCATGGGTGAGACCACGCCCGAAACGGACGTGGTGGTGGTCGAGCCCACCGCCTCCGTTCAAGCCGGGTGGTCGGAGCTTCCGCAGGGGCGGCGCGCCACCATCTTGCTCGTCGATGAGCGCGAACCGCCCCGAACCCTTCTCGAACGGTTCGCCGCCACGGCCGGCGGCGCGTTCCTCTTCGACTTGGGAAAGCTGCCGGGAGCGCCCGAGGGAGCGCGCATGCTCGTCAAGCGCCGCGATGGCGGCGTCCCCGAGCAGGCCGATGGCGTCGCCGCCATCCACGTGATGCGCGATCTGCGGAATCTGGAGAGCCTCGCGGCGCGCCCGTTCAAGGCGCTCGCGGCCCCGCTCGCCAGGGTCTTGTGGGGCAAAGCGGGCCATCCGGACTTCGACTTCGATCCCGTGGTGGAAAGCGTGGTCACGCGGATTCACCACGGCGCCAAGCTGCTCTCCGGTCTCGCCGGGATCGAGAGCGGGCGTCCCACGGACGAGGTCGTGATCGGCGCCGCCACGCCGCACGATCCGCTGGCGCGGAAGGCGATCGGTCCGGGCCGCGATCTGGGCCGCTTCTGGCTCAACTGGTCCGACAAGTGGTGGGTGCCGCCGAGCGCCGGCGAAGCGGTGCGCGGCACGGACGGCACCGATGCCGCGGCGCTGGTGCGCTGGGATCGAGGGCGCCTCTACGCCGCCTGGGATTCCGAGGGGCTCGAGCCGCTCGCGGGGGTGATCCGGCTGCGTCCGCGAATCAAGAGCGGCGAGGATCCGCGTCTGCTGGTGGCGCTGCTCAACTCGAGCTGGGCGAGTGCCCTGGTGATGCATCGCGGACCTCCGCCGGAGGTGCCGCTGGCCGAGACGCTCGCGTCGGTGCCGGTACGATTCCCGGCGCGCGCCGACCAGCCGGCCTGGGTGGTGGCGCTCGACGGCATCGAGCGCGCCAACCAGACGATCCAGAAGGCGCTCACGCGCCTGGGCTCGATCGACCGGATCGCGGAGGAGGCGTGGGTGCGGCGGGTGCCCCTGCGCGACGCTTCGGGCACCGTGGTGTCACACCGCGTTCCGCCGGTGCTCGAGATCTCGGGACCGCTGGTGCGCGAGGGGAACGAGGTGCGGATCGGCGATCAGTTCGTGCTGACCGCGCGCTCGCCCGAGGTCGCGCGGCTCCTGCAGCAGCTGCTCGAGACCGAGGTACGGCGTCTGGTCGGCCACAGCGGGGTCGAGATCGAGCGGGTGTTCCAGGTGCCACGCACCGAGGCCGAGGCGAAGCTCTTGCTCGCGGTGCTCGACCGGTTGCACGCCGAGATCGACGAGGCGGTCGCGCGCCGGGCCGGCTGGGAAGCGGAGCTCGAAGGCCGCGCGCTGGCCCTCTATGGCCTCTCGCACGAGGATCTGCGGATTCTCTCGGGCCACGCGTAGTTCCCCGGAGGCTGCTCCGGTCCCTCGCCCCGAAAAATGCGGGGCTGCCATGGCCGTGCCCTGGCGTGGACTTTTCACACCAAACGGTCGTCACTCGGGTCGCGGGCCGCTTAGACTCGCGGGTCATGTCCTCGAGGTTGAAATCGCGACGACTCCCGGGCGCGCCGGCGTCGAAGCCGGTGCTCGGGCTCGTGACGTTGCTCGCCGCCGGGTGTCTCGAGGTTGGGCCGGATTACGTGCCGCCCGAGCCGCCGCTCAATTCGGGGTGGGTGAGCGGTGGGACGGAGCCGGTCCAGGTGGAGCCGGAGAGCGATCCGGGGGCCTGGTGGAGCTCGTTCGGGGACCCGACGCTGCACCGGCTGGTCGACACCGCGTATCGGCGCAACCCGTCGCTGCGCGCGGCCGGAATGCGAGTGCTCGAAGCGCAGGCGCAGCGCGGAATCGCGTTCGGCGATCTCTTTCCGCAGACCCAGGAGGCTACGGGTGCCTATCGCGAGACCCGTTACAGCGCCCGCGCCGCCAACCAAGTGCCGGGCGCCGACCGAACCATCGACGATTGGCAGGTCGGTCTCGACGCCGCGTGGGAAATCGACCTGTGGGGCGGCTTCCGGCGCGCGGTGGAGGCCGCCGACGCGGGCTGGCTGGCCGCTCAGGCCACCCGCGACGACGTGCTCGTGACGCTGGTGGGCGAGGTGGCGGCGAATTACATCCAGCTCCGCACGCTGGAGGAGCGCCTGCGGGTGGCGCAGGAGAACGTCGAGATCCAGTCGAAGGGCTACGAGATCGCCGACGCTCGCTACCGAGGTGGCGCGGTCACCGCGCTCGACGCCAGCCAGAGCGCTTCGCTGCTCGCCGACACGCGAGCGCTGATCCCGGCGCTCGAAGCGTCGATCCGCCAGTCGAAAACCAATCTCTCGATCCTGCTCGGGCTGCCGCCATCGGACCTGGCGAGTGAGCTGGGCGGGCCGGCGCCGATCCCGCGCGCACCGGAGCGGATCGCGGTCGGACTACCGGCCGAGCTCCTCCGCCGCCGGCCCGACGTGCGTGCCGCGGAGCGCAATCTGGCCGCTCAGTCGGCGCAGATCGGGGTCGCGACCGCGTATCTTTATCCGCAGTTCTCGCTGACCGGACAGCTGGGTCTCGAGGCCGAGCACGTGGCCGACCTGGGCGACGGCGCCGCATTCGAGCACTTCGGCGGTCCCAGCGTGCGCTGGGCGATCCTCAACTACGGCCGGATCTCGAGCAACGTGCGCGTCCAGGACGCGCGTTTCCAGGCGCTGCTGGCGGACTACGAATCCGTGGTGCTGCGCGCGCAGGGGGAAGTCGAGAACGCCATGGCCGGTCTCGACGGGAGCCGCCGTCGCGTCGCCGATCTCGAGCAGTCGGAAGCGGCCGCGCGCCGGGCGGTGCAACTCGCCTCGCTGCAGTACCAGGAGGGCGCGGTCGACTTCACGCGGGTGCTCGACAGCCAGCAGGCGCTGGTGGGAGTGCAGGACCGGCTCGCCACGTCGAAGGGAGACGTGGCGCTGGCGGTGACCGCTCTTTACAAGGCGCTGGGAGGCGGGCTCACCGAGGTTCCGATCGCCGCGAGCGGGGACGGCGAGGGGCGCGGCGCGGAGCAGGGCGGGCCAGCGTCGTGATGGGTGCGTCGGCGAGCGGGGAGAGAAGCATGTCGAGACGAGGTCCAGGTCGAGCTCGAGCAAGGCGACGCGCGTGAAGCCGCGCTGGAAACAGGCACGGTATTCTACCTGTACGCGCCCTTCACCGGCGCGGTGCTGCGCGAGGTGCTCGCCCGGCTGGCGCGCGTCGCGCAAGAGCACGCG
>CAZYWA010000293.1:0-9703 GCA_964650975.1 uncultured bacterium | reverse complement strand
TGCGGCAACGAAGCAAACCTCGGCGCGGATCGAGTCGGCAGCAGCACCCGGACGAAAGATCATCCGTAGGCGAGAACGTGGCCTTCGCGATTGCCGAGATGATCGTTCTCGGCCCGCCGCTGTTCACCGCCATCGCTATGGCGGTGCTCAGTCCGCTGCTGCTCGTTGTAGCTTTCGCGCGTTGGTTCAGGACGGTCCGCGTTCGCGATCCATTTGGCTGGAACGAGCTAGAGCAGCGGTCCCGCCAGCGGCCCGGGCGCATCGTTCGCGAGGGTGCCAAGGCAGCGGTAAGTTCCGACGTTCGGACCACGCCCTCCGCTGCGGCGGCTCGAACTAGACGCTGCACCAGTCGGCACTCGGGGCGCACGGAGTTGACCTCGTGGTAGTCCGTGGCCGCAGCCTAGTTTTGCGTTTCGCTCTACCAGGATCAGGACACAGCGCCTCAAGCGACCCTTCCCGATGTCACGCCTTCTTCGGGAGCATCGTATGCGTCAAGTGTCACAGCTCTGGTTCGCTCTACTCGTCATTGCTACTTTCATATCGACCGCTGGATCATGCGGTGGCGATGATAAGGGGACTGCGTCGTCCATCTTCACTTGTGAGGCTACTTGTGCGGACGCACATGGTGAACCTGTCGACGGGAGTGCTGACATCTTTGAAGGAACGCATTCGGACGTTGCTACCAAAGCATGCACCGAAAACCAGCAGAACCAGCCAGCGAAGGTTCTCTGCTTCGGCCACGGGACGTTCGTAAATTGCAAATGCTTCGCACCGGGGGAGCAGGAACTGGAAGAGGCCCGTGCTCACGGCAATCTAGGCCGATAGCCGATCGGATTGGACAAGATCGCGGCGTTATGGTCAAACTCGTTACTGAAGCTGACGGCAGCCAAGACGCGCGACGTGTGATCACGCGTTGGTCCGAGGCCGCAGCTTAGCTTTGGGGCGTCCGGGGATTGCCTCAGTGCCCCGCCTCGTGACGATGGCCCTCGTAGGCGGGCTTTTGACTCCCGCGTTCGCAAACGCCTTCCCGTGCGACGGGAGCGAGTATCAGGTCTACGATCGACTCGACGGTGCCGGTAATCGCAAGGCTCTATGCATCAGCTACGTCAAACTGCAGCAGGCACGGCGCTGGCTTCCTGAGACCGGCGAGCCCCCGGTTTCCGCTGCCCGGGTCATCGACATTGCGCTGACCTTCTCCCGACGCCACACGTTTGCGGATGCCATCGCTTCGGGCGCTGTTCAGAACCTCCGTCTGCATTCGATCCAGTTGACGCCGGCGAAGTGCAAGGATGAATCGGACGAAGAGTGTTACTTCTATCTTGTCGAAATCTGGCAGTACGAAGATGGACAGCCGGTTCTCGGCGGTGGCGAGGATCTCGCGATTCTGATGGACCGCACCATCATTCAAGGCGTCCATGTGGGCGGGAACGAGTTGCGACGACGGCGGTGAGCGCGCGCTTCACGAGACCAGACGGCGGGCGCACCGACCCCAGGGCTTTTCACCGCGATACGTACACGCGATCGCCGCCGACGAGGTCGACAGCAACGAGCGCCTTGCCGATGAGTGCGTGGAGTGTGCTCGGGTCTCCGGTCGTGGCAAGCGCGGTGTTCAGCAGGCTCGGACCGTGGCCCCGTGAGTCGGTCGCGACCACCGTCCGCCTCGCGGGGCTCGTCGTCAGATCGACGCGCAGAATCGCGGGCTCAAGCGAAAAAGGACCAGTAGACGAGTAAGCACCCATCCACGCGCTCGTCCCTGTACCGTCGAGCAGCAGGCTGCCGGTCGCCTGGAAGAACGTCCCGGTTCCTCCGTCCGTCACAAGGCTGCTCGCGCCCGTTGTCCGGTTGACCATGTAGAGCACCGATTGGACGGAGACTCCCAGATAGGCGGTACCCGTGAAATAGAGCTGCTCGCCGAAAGCCGCGAGCTGCGTGGGCGTGTCTTCGTTGCTGCTCATGAGCGTGGCGACGGTCTGGCGATCGCCGCTGGTCGTGTCGACGGCGACCAGCCCGGCGTTGCCGTAAGGCTGAAGCGGGTGGCCGTCGTAGACGATCACACCGCGGCCGCTCGGGTCGAGCGCAAGCCCGGTCGCGTCGTGGATCGGGTCGCCGCTTCCGACACCGTCGCCCGACACGAGCACGCGGTTACCGTCGGTCAGGTCCACGGCGAGGACGCGGGACGTCGCGTACCAACCCGAGCCGCTCACGTCGCAGACGAGCGCCCGTCTGCCGGCGGGGTCCATCGCGATGCCCGTCACACCCGTGAGCGCCGGACCACTGCCGATTGTCTCGTTAGAGTCGGTGCGGCCGGACACGACCCGGCGGTCTCCGGTTGCCGGGTCGATCGCGACGAGGCGGCCGCCATCCCCGACGAGCGCGCCGCCGCTCGACGGCTCCTGCACGATCGCGGCTGGGCCGTTCAACACGTCGCCCTTCCCGCGCCCCAGCCCGAAGACCTGAGCACGAGCCCCGCTCACCAGATCGACCGCGACGATGGCCCCCGCGCCCGGATCCGTGACCAGGAGCCGTCCGTGCTTCGCGTCAAGCGCCCCGCCGAGCGGATCCGACTCGAACGCTGGGCCAGGTGCGCCGAAGGGCGAGAGCACGGATGGGGTGCCCGAGGCCAGGTCGATCGCGACGACGGAGCCCTGGGTCTCGACAAGCACCCGGTCGTTCGTCGGATCGACCGTCATCGCACGTGGGCTGCTCTGGGCCTCGCCGAGAAGCGTAGCGGCGAGGACGGTCCGGTCGCCGGTCGCAAGATCGATCGCCGCGACCGGATCCGAGGGATCCTGCGCGCTCAAGACGCGGTTCCGCTTTGCGTCGAGCGCCAAGCCACGGGAGAACTGAAGTGCTGGACCCGAGCCGTGCGTGGCGTTGGAGAGGATGCGCCGGTCACCGGTGCGCAGGTCCACCGCATAGAGCGCGTGCGCGCCCGCATTCGCGACGATCACATTCCCACCGGCGAGGACCGTACCCCAGAGACCACCTCCACCGCCGCGACCTCCGCCCATGCTCGGTCCCGAGCCATGCGAATCGTCGGAAAGAACAGTGCGATCCCCGCTCGCGAGATCGATCGCGACGATCGCGGCGAGACCGTCGTCGGTGATCAGCAAACGATGGCTTTCCACGTCGAGCGCCATGCCCTGAGGCGTGACGAGCGCCGGCCCTCGGCCGCGCGACGGGCTCGACACGTCGGAGCGCGCGCCGGTCGCCATGTCGATCGCGTCGATCCCGGCGCCGACGACGTAGAGAACGTTTTGGTCAGCGTCGATTGCCGGCCAGAGTGCTTCGCTCAGGATCGGGGCGCGCTCAACCGGAACTGGCGCGGCAGTCGCGAGGACGCGCCCACTGGGGTCGAGTGCCTCGGCCGTGAGCGCGTTGCTACCGGCGTCAAGCGGCACGTCGGCCGTCCAGTTGCGGAAGCCGTCGGTGCTCGACGCCGATGTTCCATTGATCCGCACCGCGCCGACGCGGGAGAGATCTGCATGCCCTCGCACGCTCACAGCGCTCTGCTCGGTGGTCGAAGGCGGCGGAAAATCGATAGCGATGGCGGTCGACGCTCCCGGCCCGCCTCCGGAGCCCTGGCAACCACTGAGAGCGGGAAGAACGAGCGCCAGCGCCAAGAAACCCGCGCTTACCACAGGGTGTGAATCGACCATGTCTGCCCTCTTGAAGAACCGCGCCTCCGGCACGACCAGGCGGGGCGCAACGACGATGGATCGAGCCGGGGCGTTCCAGGACGCCACCGCTGCGAGAGAGGGAGACGCCCAAGCATCCCACGGGCTTCGGCGAGTTACCATTTCCTGGAATCACGCACCGGGAGGTGGTGTCCGTCATGAGCAAGTTCGCTCGTTCGGAAGGAGCGTGATTCCCACTGTTCGCTTCCAGTGCACCGGCTGCGGCGCCCTGGACAACCGCCACGTCGTGCACCTGCTCGAGCCGATCCCCGAAGACCGCGGCACGGTGCGCGGCGGCTCGCGATGCGTCTGCGGGCGGGAGTATGGTTGGGTGGTGATCGTCGACGGCGGAGAGGTCGTTGCTGTAGAGGCGGACGATGGATGATCTGCCGGATTGTCCCAGACCGAGGTTGCGAATCGTCCGATGGCGGACCGCGTTGGTGGCGCTCCCAACGGCTGTTGACGCTGAGCAGAAGCTGGACGATCTGGAGGCGATCCGAGCGCTGCTGCTTGGAAGCGATCGATCGCGTCGGAGCGACCTGGAATTGACCGCAGCGGCCCTCTTGGCTCTGCGGCACCCCGCGTAACCAAGGGGTCGGGACTCCGAAGGGAGACCCAGCAGCTCAGCGACCCGGCGCAGGGTTCGGTCGGTGGCCCCTATTCCGCTCCGTCGGTAGAATCCGCCACCAACTTGGGGGGACCATGCATCCGAACGCTCGGCTCTGCGCCATCACGGTCCTGCTCTCTGCGGCGAGGATCGCCCCGGCCTGGGGCTGGGGCGCTGAGGGGCATGAGGCGATCGCCGCCACCGCCGCAGCCAACCTGAAAACGACGGGCCGGGCAGGCGTCGCGAAGATCCTCGGCGATGGTCAACTCGAGTCTGTCGCGACCTGGCCGGACCTCGTCCGTGACGCCCTCAAGCACCAAGGTGCGCTGAAGAACGACCCGGAGGCCAAGGAGTTCAATCACGACCATCCCACCAACAGGGAGTGGCACTTCGTGGACCTGCCGTTGGGCATCGAGACGTATGATGCCACCGCCGCGGGCGCGGGGCCGGATGATGTGGTGCATGGCATCGAGCGGTGCATCACGATCCTCGAGACCGCCTCGGAGGACCCGAGGTTCACGAAGCTCGAGGCGCTGCGATTCTTGGTTCACCTCGTGGGAGATATCCACCAGCCCCTGCACGCATCGACGGGCTACTACACAGTCAAAGGGACCGGGGCTCACGCGAAAGCAACCCTGGTCACCGATCCAACGAAGGCGAAAGGAAAGGACGTTTACGAGGACGTTGGTGGAAACGACCTCTGTCTGCGCGACCCGGCCGCAGGGGGTACTTGCACCGAGTTGCACGCGCATTGGGATGCCGACCTGGTGAAGAAGGTGGCCTCGTCCGTTCCGAAGCTGGTCGAGAAGCTCGAGGGCGATCTCGCGAGCGAAATGTGGAAAGCTGCACATGCAGACGCAATCGCCAAGGCCGATGGCGACTACCACCACTGGCCCGAGATCTGGGCGATTCAGTCCGTGCACGCGGCCCGTGAAGCCTACAAAGGCATTGCGTTCGAGAACGTCCTCAAGCAGAGCAAGAAAACTCACTCGATCACGCTTCGCGTTCAGTTGCCCGGAACCTACAACGACGATCAGCACGATCGCGTCGAGACGCAACTCGCGGCGGCCGCCGCTCACCTAGAACAGTTGATGGATGCGCTCCAGTGGAAGTAGTGGCGGCGAGGTGTCCTTCGGTGCTCCGCGACCAAGGCCGAGCGCAAGAAGCCGACGTGATGATCGGCCTCGTTATCGCGGCGCTGCTGCTCGCACTCGCCACTCCCGCTCTCGCCCGGCCCACCCACAGCGACATTACGCCCCTCGCCGCCGCCGCCGAACTGAACGGTCTCGACCTCTATCCGCTCGACGTCGGCCGAGCCTGGACCTACCGTGACTCGACCGGGCGCGAGTCGCGGAACGTCATCGCGAACTCGACGGACACCTTGGTCGGTGCGCCCATCACCTACGAGCGCGACAGCTACGACCTGAGCGAGCCGGGTCACCCCAAGCTCGTAGAGCGCTGGATGTTTGTCCGCGATCCCGCGCGCGGGGTGCTCAGCCAAGGAGGCGTCGAAACCGACGACTTGAAGGGCCCGATGCGTCCCGCTGAACCCTACGTCGAGATCCCGCGGCACCTCACCGCGGACAGCGTCTGGTTCGATCCGCTCGAGCACCGCTTCGCCGGCGTCGCGGACGTCGACGTCGGGGCCGGTTCGTTCAAGGGGTGCGGCGTGATTGATGCCAAGGGTGAGCACAAGCTCCCGAGTGGCGAAGCGGCGGACACGCGGACGTTCTACTGCCCGGGCGTCGGGCGCGTGCTCGTGCTGGTGATGGCCCAGGGCCGGTGGGCGCCCGGGCTCGAGCTGCTGAAGTGGTCGGTGCTGCCGCCGGAGGCGCACAGGGGGCCTGGGGCACCGCCGCCATGAACGAGGCGACCGCGAAGCTCTTCTCGGTAGTCCTAGCCGATCTCGCGAGCCGGAATCCAGACCTCCGCTGGAAGGCGGCCGAGGCGATTCGCGAACTCGGCTCCGACGCGGTCCGACGAGCCGCCCGCCCTCTGCTCGCATGCCTCGAAGACGAGAGGCAGGCGCGTACGGGTCGCGGCGGCATGGGCGCTACTCGGGGCGTCGCCGTTGCCTGACGAGGCCGTGCCGTTCGTGATGGAGTGCCTGCTGAGCAAGTCCTCCGAGATGCGGGCCTGGTGCTGCACGCTACTCGGCGAAATCGGGACGAATCGACCGGCCGTACGGGTGGCGCTCGAACTGCTCGCCAAGCACGATCCGGATGAGGGCGTGCGCTGGCCGGCGGCGGCGTCTCTCAGGGAGATTGCAGAGGTCGAGCATCGGGTGCATTGACCTGGACTGCGTCGCGAGTGGGAGATCCTGCGGCGGTGCTCCCGCACGCCAGGTATTGCTCGCTGGTGACCTCGGCGTGATGCCGCGATAGTCTTCCCGCACCGAATTGGGGACCCGATGACAGTGCCCTCCTGGTGGACAGGAAGAGCCAGAGGCGTCGCCGACGACGTCTCCTCCTAGCGTGGCCGGTCGTGGTAGCACTCACGCTTCTCGTTGGACAAAGGTGATCGACGGAACGTCCAATGCGTCCCCGCGTCTGGAGCACTTCCCGCTCAGCCCGAGGGACGGTTCTGGACGTACCGATTCGGCGCCACCAACCAGATTCGAGTAGGTGATGATGGGTCGCGAGATCGCCGCTCAGCTCGGTCACCCGGCTCGGTACGAGGGCCATTCGCCTCAAGCGAGCGATCCTCCATCAGCCTGGAAGGCTGCGGCGTATCGATCAGGGCCTCGGGTTGCTCGTGACTCCCGCCCGCGTCATCGTTGTGATCGAGAACTTCGCGGGGCCCGGAGCGAAGGCGGCGGACCTTCCCTGCTCCGACTCTGCCGCTTCCGGTCACGACGAAATCCGCGTGGCGGTGGGAGATGATGGAGTTCGAACCAGCCGGGCTCGGCGACATTGAGGTCAAGGCTAGCGCCTTCAAGGACTGTCTCGTCGTCGCGACCAAGGGCCCGGTCTCTGATCGCGACGCCACGGTGCCCGGGCGCAGGCAGCAGTCATCGAGGGGTGTCGGGCTCCTACGAAGGGGGTGCTCGCTGAAGCTAAGTGGCAGCCGTTCCTAGGCGTTTGATACGTGCGCGACTCGGGCGAAGAGGCGAAAGCCTAACCGAAGGGACTTCGAGGCATGAACACACGCTCTACCGCTTCCACGGCTTCTTCTGGGACGTCGATCGAGAAGGAGCGGTTCCCAGGTATCGAAAGTCGACGGCTCCATCCTCGTCACGAGGACGCACCTGTGACGGGGATGGGGAGGACGGACAATGGGCTGATCGAACCTTGCTGGGTTGCAGATCAACCCTTGAGAGTTGCAGCGATCATCGTTGCTCACAACGAATCCATGACTATTGGCAGAGTGGTCGAGACCGTGTGTCAGTCAGGATATGTAGATGAGATCGTTGTGGTAGACAATGCGTCAATAGATTTGACGGCGCACGAAGCGCGTCGTTGCGGGGCTCACGTGGTGTCTGAGCCAAAGCTGGGGAAGTCGCGTGCAATTGCTATAGGTATCTCAAGCACCACGAGCGACGTGCTTTTGTTTCTCGACGCGGACCTGCTTGGGCTTACTACTTCACATCTGACGCAGATTCTGGTGCCGATTCTATCCGGCACGGCCGACATGTCGTGTGGTTTGTTTGACCGTGGACCATTTGTGAATCAACTGTGCTCCCGATACTTACCTCTTCTGACAGGTCAGCGAGCCGTACGCAGAGAGATGTGCGTAACCTTGGATTGGCAAAGGATCACCGGTTATGAGTTTGAAGCCGTCATCAATCATATCCTCGTTCGCGAGAATCGGCGCATTTGGCGTTCGGTCTGTATCGGTCTGTCGCATAGGCTGAAGGAAGAAAAGTGGCCGTTCCCAATTGGTATCTGGCAGCGTGCTGTGATGTGCTTTCACGTATTTGTTGCATATCTCCTCATAGGGACAGGGCATCTCGCGTACTATGTTCGGCTGCCACTGGGTTCGCGATGATCGACGATGAGGGTGTGAGTATGACACTCATAGAGCCAAAGGATCGAATCGATGTCCTTCTGAAAGAGTACGATACGCTGAGATCAGAGATCATTGGGAGAATAAATAGCAGATTCACCGTGCTTGGCCTGGGTGTGGGCCTCGGGCTGGCTAGCCTGAACGTAGGTTCTTGGTCGGTCTGGAAGGCGGGATCGATTGGCCTGCTCTTGGTCGGATTATCCGCAGCGGCGCTAACAGCTCGACATTGGATCAGAAAGTGTAGTGCACGTCTTGCCGATATAGAAGTAGAAGTTAATAGCCTCGCCGGAGGTGCGGCCTTGCTGAAGTGGGAGAGTTCTAGGCGGTCGCCAGCCGAGAGGGGAAAGGTTCGGCCGGGAAAAGTCGCGTAGCCTCCGATGCCCAGCAGCGGAAGGTCGTCAACTGTTCAAGATAGCGTCAATGCACATGATGGTGCCCAGTGCCAAGGCGAGAGCTGGAAATGCAAGCCAGAGCCAGTGCGCGCTCGTTGTCGATCGTATCATTCGATAAAATGAATTATTATAGTGACGTAAATCGGCAACGCCTTTGAGTTGCAATGGGGACTGCGGGGTTGACAAAAAGTAAGTGTTGTTAAGGGAGCGGAGCACCTCGGCGGCTCGTTCGCGGTTGCGATGATAGCGATCTGTGTAAGAGGCCGCAATGAGTAATCCGGAAAGCCCAATCAGGATCAGGAGAAGAGTGAGCGGAAGGTCCGCTCGGTCGATCTTCTTATCTAGTGTAATGAGCGCCGTGATAGCGGATGCCGCTATCAGGGTGTAGCTGTTTACCGTGGTGCGAATTGTTTCCGCATGGCGAGCGTGGGTTCGCCACTCCATGTACAGCGCCCAGAGGGTGTCTCTCCTGGCGCGTTGAAGGTCTGTGAGTTGTTCGGTTTGTCTGGTTTCTGTATGCTCAGGCATGACGCCGCCCGGGGGCCCAGTGATTGGGATGGCTCTCCAATTGATTGGGATGGCTCTCCAATCTGATTGGGCTGTCTGCCTGCGGCATGATCAAGGTCGTGTTTGGAGTTTGCGGCGCGTGGTAGGAGCAGTCAAGTATTCCGAGGAGTAGGCAGTCGAGAAGGGTGGCGAAAGCCTTGGTGGATAGCGAGACGGCATCATGAGCCCCTTTCGATGGAGCATCGTGGCTGCTGGGCCAGGAGGCTAGATCGGGTGGGCCGCGTGATTGCCCGAGGTTGTAGGCCGCCTTTAGAATCCCGGTCAAAGTCCGAATCTCGTGATGGACGCTCTTCAGGATCTCCCGCTCTTCCCCGACACGGACGATAGCTGTGAGACGACGGAAGCCAGCATTGGTGGGGGCCAGGAGTCCCCTTGAAGCCGCCATCCGCGCGTTCGCGTCCTCGCGGATGACCGATGCGAGGCGGCATCTCTCTGCAGCCCTACCGCGAGATGGG
>CAZYWA010000292.1:0-9704 GCA_964650975.1 uncultured bacterium | reverse complement strand
CTCCCAGCCGTAATCCTTCTTCCGCGAGCCGCAGCGCTCCTTCGGCGTGACCGCGCTGGAGCGTGAGGCCGAGATGGATCCGCGTCGCGAAGCCGCGGCGCGCACGGCTCGCCACGAAGCGGCGCACGCCCGCCACGGCCAGGTCGTAGCTTCCGGCGCCGCGGATGGCGTCGTTCGATTCCCGGTCCCCGTCGAGCGACACGCCCACCCGATGGAAGCCCTCGGGAATGCGCTCGACCAGCGCGTCGTTCATGCGCGTACCGTTGGTCACGAGCAACGAATAGAGCCCGCGCTGCCGCGCGTACACACCCAGGTCGACGATGTCGCGGCGCACCGTCGGCTCGCCGCCCAGGAACGAGAGCACCGCGGTGCCCAGCCGGCTCACGTTGTCGATCATCGCCTGGAGCTCGGCGGTGGTCGGATCGCGGCGCGCGCGCACGTGCTCGGTCTGGCTCTCGTCGTAGTAGGCGCAGGCCTCGCAGCCGAGGTTGCACGCGCGGCTCACCGCGATGTTCACCATGAACGGCCGGCGCCGGCCCGCCTTGCGCGCGAACCACAGCCGCACCATCCGCGGCAGCGGCGCGAAGCGGTCGTCGAACCGCGCGAGCGCCCGTGCAGCGCGCGAAGCGTCCGCCTGGCGGTCGCGCTCCGCGGGTCCCACACCGTCCCAGGCCGGTACGGCGACGCGCTGCAACCCGGAGGACACGGCGGTCTCGCTCATGGCCGGGGCATGATAGCGACGCTCGTGGCGCCGTCACAACGCGCCCGGTCTAGAATCCACGTCCCTGCCCGCGACGCCTCCCGGTCCAAAGCGATCCGCGCCCCATGCCCGAACGAGGTCTCGCCGCCCGGCGACTCGCACGGTCTCTCGTACGGAGCCTGGCGGATGTCCTCTGGGGATTCGGCCTCGCGGACGGCGCGCTGCTGCTGGTGGTGTTCGCGTTCGGCGCGGCTTACCGGGTGTTCGATCTGCCGGTCTACGGCGCGTTTCTCTACTGGCTGATCCGCCTCACCCGGGCGACCCACCCCGCGGGCGCGAAGTGGTTCGCCGGGCTGGCCGCGTTCGTGACGGCTTTCCTCGCGGCCACCAGCCTGCTCGCGGAGCTGTTGCCGCGGTTTTCCCAGCCCGACCTGTGGGTGCGCGCTGGGCATCACGTCGCGGCTCCCTTCGCGACGCTCATGCTGGCGGTGTTCATGGCCCGGCATGCGCGCCTGCTCGAGGCGCAGACGAGCACCTCGATACGCGCGCTCTGGACCGGGCGCGCGGCGTGGCTGCTGCTCAAGCTCTCCGCGTGGTCGGGCGCGATCGTGGCGTTGCTGGTGATCCTGCCCGGGCTGATCGGGGTTCACGTGGTCGCGCTCGCGATCGGGTTGCCGCTCCTCGCCTTGCGACGTCCGGGAGTGGCGCCGGACAAGGCCCGGTCGTTGCTCGCCGCGGCGGCCGCGGGTGCGCTCGCCGCGGGCGCCGTCGCGGCGATTCCGATTCCCTACTGGTCCTCCAACATCGCCTCGGGGCTCGCCTCGGTACGCGTCGGAGACTTGCCGACCCTCGCGCCCAGCGCGGCGCAGAGCTCGGACGGCGCCGCGTACCACCCGGCGTTTCTCGGGCAATCGGCCACCTGCGGCAGCGGGCCGTGTCACTTCTTCATCTTCAGCGACTGGGATCGTTCCGCGCACCGGCGCAGTGCTGGAAATGCATATCAGGCGGCAGTCGAGGAAGTCGCGATCGCCGAGGGCCCCGAGGCGCCGCGTCTCTGTGCCGGCTGTCACGATCCGATCGCGCTCTTCTCGCGGACGGTCGGTGGCGGTCACGACCTGACGACGCCCGAGTCGCGTCGCGAAGGCATCTCTTGCCTCCTGTGCCACACCCTGGCTCCGCGCGAAGGTGCCTCGGCCAACGGCAGCCTGCGCTTCGATCCTCCCAGGCTCTTCGCCTCGGTGCCTTTCGATCCGCGCTCCTCGATCTCGATGCTCGACCGGCATCGCGACGAGCTGGGAGCGCCGTCGCTGCACGATCCAGCGAAGTGCGTCGCGTGCCATCGGCTCGACCCAGGCGCGGCCTCGGGCGCGGCCTCGGGCGCGGTCACCCGTCGCTGGCTCGAAGCCCCGGTCCACGCGCAGCCACGCATGATCGAAGCCTGCCGTGGCACCGATCGCTGCCTCGAGTGCCACATGCGGCGCCACACGCGGAACGATCGCCCGGGCCGGCCCCCGGCTCCCAACCACGCATTCCTCTCGACCAGCTCCGACGAGGGTGATCCGTGACGGTGTCCGGCATCCTCCTGGTCTTCGCGACCGGACTCTGGATCGCGCTCGATCCCGACTGGGCGCACGCCTACCGGCTGGCGCTCGCCGCTCACGGATTGCTTGCCGTGCTGTTCGTTCCTGCGGCGCTACGCGGGCTCTTCCGCCACTTGCGCCGCGAGCTGCCGGAGCTCGCGCCGCTCACCGCCGTCGCGGGCATGACGCTCATCCTGTGCGGCTTTCTGCTGCCGCATTTGCCGTCCGGGAACATCGCGCCGTCGCTGGGCGCGGTGCTGATCGTGTCGGTGGTGGTGTCCGGAACGGTGCTGTGGCTCGGGCTCCGGCGCTGGATCGCGCGCGTGGTGTGGCGGCGGGCGACGGTGCTGGAGATCGTCCATCTGCTGTTGTGGGCCACGTGCGCCGCCACCGGTCCGGTGCTGGTGGTGGCTGCGCTCGGGGGAGCTTCGGCCGGGGCCTCGCTCACGTTCCTGGTTCATCGCGTGTTCGGTCTCGCGATGGTCGGAATCGGGACTTGGGCGCTCGCCGAGCGCAGGCTGCGCGCGCGGTTCTCCGGGGCAACGGAGCGAGCAGGTGCCGCCCTCGGCGTGGTTCTCGCGTTCGCGGCGACGATCGCGGGTGCGGCGCACGGCGTCGCCGCGCTGCGCGCGCCACGGCCGATGACGCTGCACCTGTCCACGGTCCCTCTCGCGGAGCGGCCCGTGGACGAGCGCGACCCGCTGCCGCTCGCGATCGATCCCGCGCTGCTCGCGATCTCGCGAAGCTGCGGCGGCCCGGCGGGCTGCCACCCGGACGTGGTGAGCGATCACACGCGCTCGAGCCACGCGCGTTCCATGCAACCGCCGCACATGCGGCGCAGTCTGGAGCTGCTCGCCTCCGAGCGGGGTGCACAAGAGACACCGATCTGCTTCGGCTGTCACGATCCGGGGGCGCTCGCTCGCACCGATCCCTCGCGGATCGATCTTTCGGCCGACCAGGGCCTGGCCTGCACCGCGTGCCATGCAATGCGCTCGGCGCGGCTCGCCGAGGGACGCCATGCGTCGGTGCTCACACTGGCCCTCGACCCGGTGCGCCTCGAGCCGTTCGCCCGCGCCGAGACCAGCGGCGCCGAGGTCGACCGGTGGACCCGGCTCTTGATCTGGCTCAACCCGCGAGCGCACGGCCGCGCGCTCGAGCCCGCGATCCTGTCGAGCGACGGCGCGTGCCTCGTGTGCCACGGCGCGCAGATCCACCGAAGCGCCCCGGAGCCCGGCTGCATCACGTGTCACATGCCTCCTCGTGGCGATCTGGATCACCCGAGCCAGGCCGCCGCGCAGATCGTGGTCACCGAGCCCGCACGCGAGTCGACCGCGCGCAGCCACCGTTTCCTCGGATCGAACGTGACGCTGCCGGTGGTGCTCGGAGATGCCGAATCCGCCGCGCTCACCGCGCGATGGCTGAGCAGCGAGCTCTTGCGCGACAACGTCCCGAACCACGACTACGGCGTCGACCCCGAGCGGCCGGAGCTGAGCGACGCGCGGCGGCGAGGCTTCTTCTACGTCGACGCACACGTCGAGAGCGAAGCTCCACCGGTCGCGGGACAGGCGTGGCGATTCCACGTCCGCACCAGGAACGAGCTCGTGAATCACGGATTTCCGGCGGGCCCGATGGATCTCCTAGAGGTGTGGCTCGAGCTGAGCGTGCTCGACGGCACCGGCCGCGAGATCTTTCGGAGCGGCTTTCTCGATGACTCGGGCCGCGTGCCCGCCGACGCGCACCGCCTCGGTGGCCACGCCGTGGACGCCCACGGCCAGCCGATCGATCGCTATCGAGTGTGGGACATGGACCACGAGGTGATCGAGCGGGCGATCGCGCTTGGCGAGTCCGCGGACGACGCCTTCCAGGTGCCAATCCCGGCCAACGCGGGCGGCTTCGTGTCGGTGCGAGCGCGCTGGCTCTATCGCGAGCTCAACCCGGAGTTCGTCGAATGGGCGTACGGCCCCGAGTTCGCGAGCTCGACACCACTACCCGCCGCGGAAGTGGCCCGGACGTTCTTCCAGGAGCGGGTGGCGCTCAGTGCGGCGCGCCCGTGACCGGCGTGCCCGTGACGCCCAGTCCGTGGACGTCCACCTCCAGGAAACCGGCGCGTGACGCCACGTACACCACGTCCCGGCGCGAGTCGTACTCGACCCACCGTCCGCCGCGACCGACGAACAACCGGTCGACCTCGCGCAGCGACTCCAGATCGACCACCGACATCCACCCGGTCGCGTAGTTGGGGATGAAGAGCCGCCGCCCCGCGCGGTCGAGATCGCCGCTGCGCACACCCACCGCCAGCGGGATGCGTCCGCGCGGCTCGAACGTGTCGTAGTCGAGCACCAGCACCTCGCCGGCCAGCGTCGCCACGAAGTAGAGGCGGTTCCGATCGCGCTCGGCGACGAGCCCGTTGCACATCAGCAGCGACCAGAACCCGTCGGCGAGTGGCAGTGTGCCGAAGCGGACGTGCGCGAAGTCGAACGACACCCGCGCGATCGGGCCGGGCCTTCCCCACTCGCGGATCCGCTCCGGCTCGAGGTGCTCCGGCCACATCGTGCTCATGCTCGGCTCGTCCGAGCACACGAACACGTCGTCGGCCGCGCGGTCGTTACCGAGGTAGCCGTAGCCCGGCTCGCCCATGTTGGCGAGGATCGCGTCGGCCACGGGCGCTGGCGGTGGAGACCACTCTCCGGTCGAGAGGTCCACGCGCGCCACGTGCGGTGGGCCGGAGAGCGCCATCATTCCCCAGTGATCGTGAATCCCGGCGAACCGGGGACGGGCCGGCAGATCGCCGCGCGCGACGATGGCGCCGGTCACGTCGTCGATCACCAGATACGCGGAGTCCGCGGAAAGCAGCGCCAGGCAACGCTTGGTCTCGGGATCGCAACCGCCGCCGAAGACGGCACTGGTCGCGTAGATGCGATCGACGGTCGCGGTGGGCACGTGCAGTCGCACCAGCACGTGGTCGCGATCCCGATTCTCCTCGAGCCCGGTACCGAGATAGAGGTAGTCCGGGTCCGCGGCCTGGAAGGTCACGCGGCTGTGCCGCGCGTTGGTGAGCTTGGCGTCCGTACCGATCGCCTTCCGCACCTCGTCCGCCCAGCCGGGCTGACACTGGCTGAAGAGCAGCCGGATGCGCGGCACCTCTGCCACCTTCGCGCAGTCGGCGGCGTAGTCGTAGTGGATGTTGAAGAAGCTCATCCACACGATCAGCACCGGCGTGAAGATCGCCACCAGACCGATCGACGCGGTCAGCACTCGAGCTCGGGCGGTCTTGCGGCCACGCACGGCCGGCACCAATCCGAGCACCGCGACACCCACGGCCGTGAACGGATAGGTCTCGGCGAACGCGACCGCGAACGGCCGGAAGCCCAGCACCAGGATCACGATGCTGAGCAGGCGCAGCGACTTGAGCAGCGCACGGAGGATGCGCGCGGGTAACCAGCGAGCGCGGCCGAGGCGCGTCGCGAGCAGCAGCGTCGGCAGGAAGATGCCGATCGCGAGCGCCAGCATCGCGATGTTGGGCATGGCCGCGCTCCCGCTCCTCGCTCTGATTCGCGGTCAACCCGAGGGTCGCGTTTCGAGCCCCGCCAGTGGGATCTCGAAAAAGCCTGCTTTCGACGCCACCAGCAGCACGTCCAGATCCTCGTCGAGCGACAGGTGCCGCATCTTGGGCCCCACGTAGATCCGCTCCTTCACGCTCGCGTGGTCGACGTCGTACACCACCACGTCCCCGCTCACGTAGCAGCCGACGTAGAGCAGTCGGCGGCGCCGGTCGAACGCGATCTCGCGGACGCCCAGCTCGAGCGGGATCGTACGCTTGGGCGCGAACGTGGTGGCGTCGAACACCCCCAGCTCTCCTCCCAGCGAGAAGGTCACGTAGAACTCGTTTCGATCCGGATCGAAGGCCGCGCCGTTGATGACTCCGAAGGTGCGGAAGTACGTGAGCCAATCGAACACCAGCGGAAAGGGCTTCCGGCCGTCGAGCGGAAAAACCAGCAGGCTGCGGCGCGGTACCGCATCGCCGTAGAGCAGATAGCGGCCCTCGGGATGGAGCGCCACGAAGCCCACGCCACCCGAAACGCGCGGCTCGATCGAGGTGGCCAGATCGACCGCCGACGTGCCGGCGTGCCAGGCCACCATCAGATCGCAGTTGGTGCACTCGACGCCCGGCAACGATCCCTCGACCGGCCACTTCCGGACCGGCGCCTCGAGCGGGTGGAACACCACCTCGCGACTGGTGTCCACCCAGCTTCCGGCCGCCGGCTTCGACGGCAGGTACACCGTGCCGTTGCGCGTGTCCTCGACCAGGAACGACGGCATGAATTCGTAGAGCTTGATCTCCTCCTCGAGGCGATCGTGGAGGTCGTCCACCACCAGCAGGCTGCGCGCCTGGAACGAAGGGAGCACGCAGCGACCGCTGCCGCGGGGACACGAGCCCTTCCAAGGCGAGTACATCCAGATCGCGTGCTTGGGCTCGTGGCTCGCGCGATCCACCTTGACCATCGGCTCGGGACACGTGAAGTCGAGGTAGCCGAAACCCAGGTAATAGGCGGAGCGATCGGAGGACGGGAACACGGTGCGCGGCTCGAACACGATCTCGTCGCCCTCGCAGCGGGGCGGCGTGCCGAGACCGCGCACCCAGCCCTCGAGATCGGTCTGGCAGGCGCTCAGGATGGGGCGCAGCCGGGTGCTGGCCCGGATCCGGTCGCAGTCGGCGCGCACACCGAAATAGAAGGCGAACACGCCGAACACCACGCCCACCGGGAAACCGATCCCGGCCACCAGCTTGAGCCGGTGAATCGCCCGTTCCCTCCCGGACCTGCGCAACCGGAAATAGACGATCGCCAGCAACCCGCCCGCCACCGCGATCGGCACCGCGAGGAATTGAAACGCGAGCACCGCGAACGGCCGGATCGCCAGCGCCGCTCCGATCCCGATCAGCGCCAGCAGCGCGCCCTCGACGCCCTTTCGAAGCCTCGATTTCGTTCCGCGCCCGCCGCCCGACGCGCGACGCTCGCGCAGCCGCCGCAACGCGTAGCGCGCCACGATCACCACGATGAACCCGAGCGCCAGGATGAGCGGGATGCCGGACGTGAACATCCGGACCGCCCACTTGTTGTACGTGTAGCCGGACGGAGCGTCTCCGTGAGCACCGGAGGTCGCGACCGTGTCCGCGGCCAGCACCGCGCGCGCAGAGGCCGATGCGACGAACCCCGCGACAGCCACGGCTCGCGCGCGCGCCGATCGACCCGGTCCAGGCTTCACGGGCGGTTTCCCTTCTCGATCAGAGCTGGCACGTCGATCTGGAACGCTCCCGAGCGCGTCACCACGTAGGCACGGAGGCCGTCTCGCGAGAAGGTGAGCCGCCGTCCTCGATCGCCGATCGTGAGCTGGGCCCGGATCGCATGCTCCCGGGGATCGATCAGCCACAGCTCGCCCGTCAAGTACTGAACCGCCATCAGCCATTCTCGATCGCGATCGCGCACCGTGTGCACGCCGCGCACCCCGCGACCCACCGCGAGCTCCGCGGTATGGCCGTCGTGCACGCCGTACCAGCGCAGCGTGTCGTCGACGAGGCGGGGAATCACCAGCGCGTCGTCGCGCTCGACGAGAGCACAGGTGCTCTCGTAGGGGTCCGCCTGACGAGTCGCCGCAACCGCCGCCGCGCTCGGCCGTCCGGCGCGCAGCACCGCGCGCTGATCCTCGAGCAGCAGCGTTTCGTCGCCGGTATCGACCAGACACGAGAGCGTTCCCGGCTCGGGCAGCGTCGCGAGCACGCTGCCGTCGTCGCGAACGTGGAGCAGGGAATCGCCGTGTGGGCCGCCGCGGACGTAGATCCAGAAGGTGCCGTCGTCGGCCAGCCACGCACGTCGCGCCGCGCCGCTCTCCCCCGTCGACGCGACCCGCACGCTCGCCCGCTCACCGTCGCCGACGAACACCAGAGCCACGGGACTCTCGAGCAGCAGTACGACACGGCCGCGGTTGCAGTCGAAAAGCTGCGTGTCCACGAGGTCGGGGTGCATTCCCAGGCCGGCATCGTCGAGCGCCACCGGCTCGAGCTCTCGGGTGGCACGCGGGCCCGCCATCAGCCCGCCGGGGTAGCCCGCGAGAAGCGATCGACCGTCGCACGATTCGGCGATCCAGCGCGCGTGCGCTTCGAAGAGCCGGTAGGTGCTCGGTTCGTCCAGCGCCGCGCGAATGCCCGGTTGCGTAGTGACCGTCGGTCCGAGCCGAAGCTGGCGACCCATGTAGAACCCCAGGCCCCACCAGCCGGTGATCCAGGCAAAAGTCGCGACGGAGACCATCAGTGCCGATCGAGCGTGGCCCCGATGGCCCGACAGCGCCAGCGCGGTCACCACCGCGGACCCGACGTAAAAGAGCACCATCGGCGGGCTGCGGACGGTGCTCACCGGCCAAGCTCCGGCGAGCAGAGTGAGCATCACGGCCCATGCTTCGCGACGTGCCCGAGTGAGCGCATAGCCAGCCGCCGCGACACCGGCCGCAAGCGTCATCGAGAGCGGATCGTCGGGCCACTCGTAGGTCCACACCCAGCTCGCCACCGCCGCGCCGCCCAGCACCCACACGACGTCTCCGCGCACCGAGCGAAGGCGCGCGCGATGCTGCCAGAGAGCGATCGCCCCGAGCAGCGCCGCGGTCGCCGCGAAGCCAGCGGTGGACGCGCGGCCCCACAGGCCGACCTGAACCGGCGCGACCGCGAACGGCACTACCAGCGCGTACGGTACGGCGCGCGCGGTCAGGTCGCGGAGCACACTCCACGCTCGACGCGGCCGATCGCTCAACGCAGCACCCGCGGCCAGCTCAGAGCGCGTGCCGGAGCGCGTCGAAATGAGGCAGCACGTCGCGCGCGTCGGGAAAATCCAGCTCCGGTACCAGCGGCTCCTGATGATCGAGCGGACCCTGAAACTCGATCGTCCGGCCGGTGCGCTCCGCGAGATCGCGCAGCCGCAGCGAGTTGCGGGCGCCCAGCTCCGTGACGCCTCCACGGTCGAGGCGCGCGGCGATCCAGCGCCCGACGAACCCCACGTCGGCGAACGCGTAGCGGCTCTCGCCGTCGACGAACACCGGTCCGCCCTTCGCCAGATCGAGCAGCACACCCTTCGTCAGGCCGCGGCCGAACATCGGGCCGAGCCGGACGATCCACACGTCGTCACGGGTGCACAGCGCCTCCGCGGCCGCCTTGTGCCGCCCGTACGTCGTATCGAGCTGGGTGCGCGCCGAGATCGAGCTGAGCTGCACCATGCGCGTGAACTTCCACTCGCCGAGCAGCCACGCGGTCTTGTCGACGGTCTCACGGAAATCGGCCAGCGGATTCTCGCGCGCCCAGAAACGCTTCGAGGGCATCGCCGCGTTGATCAGAACGTCGTACGTCGAGACGCGCGCGGACTCGTACGAGTCGCGCGTCA
>CAZYWA010000291.1:0-9724 GCA_964650975.1 uncultured bacterium | reverse complement strand
CTCCATCGCCACGTAGGGCAGGGATCCGCACTCGCCGAAGTCGTAGGTGCGTACCACGTTGGGGTGGACGATGCGGCGGGTGATCTTGATCTCCTGCTTGAAGCGTCCCACGACGTCGTCGGCCACGTCCGACATCGGCTTCAGCACCTTGAGCGCCACGGCCTCGTCGAGGCTCTCGTCGCGGGCCAGGAACACGGCGCCGATGCCGCCGGCGCCGAGCTTCTTGACCACCCGGTAGCGGCCGTCGAAGAGATAGCCCTCGACGAGGTCGGCGAACGTGAGCGACAGCCGTGGCGTGGGCGTGGCGCCGCTGGGCGGGAAGGTGCCGCCCTGGCGCAGGTAGGTCGTGCCGCTCGGCGCGGGGCCCGCCGTTCCCAGGCCCTCGTCGATGGCCGCGTCCAGGTCGGAGCGGAAGTCGCGCATGTCCTCGAGCCGCCGGGTGGTCGCGGCGTAGTCGAAGGACTCCTTGAGCATCGTCTCGTAGCCGGCGCCCCCCGTCGCGGGCTTGGCCTGAACGGCCCACAGCGAGTCGAGCACGGCTTCGAGGTCCGGCAGGCCGGCGCCGTCCTCGCGCACGCGGTTCGAGACGCGTCGCACGTCCTCCGCGAGCTCGCACTTCCGGTAGAGCCGGATCAGGTCCAGGAATGCCGGCAGGCTCTCGAGCGTCACCGGATTGAGCTGGAACGATTCGACGGTGCGCTCGTCGAGCGGCGTCAGATAACCGCGCTCGGCGAGCACCGCGAAGAACGTGTGCATCGCCTCGAAGTAGTCGTCGTCTCCCGGCGCCGAGTCGCGGATCAGGTGCAGCGCCTCGGCATAGTCGCCGCGTTTCCAGTGGGCGTTCGCGGCTCCCACGCGGTCGCCCGCCTGCAGCAAGCAGTTCGCGGCGTTCTTCAGGTCCCCGGCGCTGGTCCAGGCCATAGCGGCGCGGTGCCAGGCGTGCGCGGCCTCGAAGGCCCGAGCGGCGCGCCCGAAGAGCCCCGTTTGAACGAAGCACTCGGCGGCCGGGAGCAGCTGTCCGGCGCGCTCGTACATCTCGCCGGCGGGGTTGAGCTGGCCCAGGCGTTCGTAGCAACCGCCGGCTTTGCCGTATTCGTCGGAGTCCACGTAGAGCTGCGCCGCGCGCTCGAGCTCGCCCGCGCGCTCGAACATCTGCGCGGCGCGGTTGATGCGGCCCAGCAGCACGAACGCCTGCGCCGCCAGCGCGTGCTCTCCGGACCGCACGTAGTTGAGCGCCGCTTTCTCGAGGTCGCCGGCCTTCTCGAAGCAGCGCGCCGCCGCCCCGTAGGACTTGGCGACGGAGAACTCCTCGGCCGCCAGGTCGTAGCGGGTGGCCTTCTGGAACTGCTCCGCCGCGCCCGCGTGATCGCCCGCCTTCGAGAGGCGCCGTCCTTCCTTCTCGTAGTTCATCCCGCGGCCTTGAAGTACTTGCCGAAGGAGCTCGGATCGCGCGCGTGCTTGCGTCCCTCGTCGGGCGAGATCCGTCCCTCGTCGATGAGACGCATGATCGCCTGGTCGAGGGTCTGCATGCCGGTCTTGTCGTAGCCGCCCAGCTGGATCAGGGTTTCGATCTGGTAGGTCTTGTTCTCGCGGATCAGGTTGCCGAGCGCCGGCGAGCCGAACAGCACCTCGACGGCGGCGCAGCGCTTGGTCTCGTCGGCGGTCTTGACGAGGGTCTGGCTCACCACGCCGCGCAGGTTGAGCGACAGCATGCCGCGCACCTGCTCCTGCTGCACGGTCGGGAAGACGTCGATGATCCGGTCGACGGTCTGGGCCGCGCTCTGGGTGTGCAAGGTGCCGAACACCAGCGTGCCGGTCTCGCTGCAGGTGAGCGCCAGCGAGATGGTCTCCATGTCGCGCAGCTCGCCGATCAGGATCACGTCGGGCGCCTCGCGGAGGCAGGAGCGCAGAGCGCTCGCGAAGTCCGCGGTGTGAGTCCCGACCTCGCGCTGCGAGAAGACCGAGAGCTTGTGGCGATGGATGAACTCGATCGGGTCCTCGATGGTGATGATGTGCTTCTTCCGCGCCTGGTTCACTTCGTTCAGGATCGCCGCGAGCGTGGTCGACTTCCCCGAGCCCGTGGCGCCCGTCACCAGCACCAGTCCCTTGTCGAAGGCGGCGAAGCGCTTGAGCGACTGCGGCAGCATGAGGTCGTCGATGCTCTTGATGTCCTCGGGGATCATCCGGAAGGCGCCGCCGATCCCGCGATCGTCGAGGAACACGTGGACGCGGTAGCGCGAGAGCCCGGGCACCGCGTACGCGAAATCGATGTCCATGTTCTTCTCGAACTCGGCGATCTGCGCGTCGTTCATGGTCTCGTAGAGCATGCGCGTGAGCTCGCCGTTGGTGAGGTCGCGGAACTTGACCGGCACCAGGTCGCCGTTGAAGCGGATCACCGGCGGCGACCCGACGCACAGGTGCAGGTCGCTGGCGCGCTGCTCCTTCACCAGTCGCAGGAAGCTATCGATCCTTGCCATGCGTTCCCTGGGGCCGCGCGGGGCCCGCGGTTGGAGTGGGCCGCTGCGGAGCCGCCGCCGCGGCGGGCTTTTCGAGCGGCGGACGCGTCGGTGAGGGCGGCGCGCCAGCCGCCGGCGGCCTTGCAGGCGCTGGCGCCGCCGCCGGACGCTCGGCTTGCGGCCGAGCGCCAGCCGCGGGTCGCGCGGGAGCTGCTGCCGCGCCGGACGACGCACCCAGCACGCGCTCGGCCGCGCGCGCCGACTCGACCTCGGCGGAGGCCGGTAGATAAGCCTCGAACTCGCGCTTGTTCTCGGCCTTGTTGTAGCCGTCCTCGGGCGTGATCGCGCCTTGCTTCACCAGCCTCAAGAGCTCGTTGTCCATGAGCTGGTTGCCTTGCTCCGCCGAGGTCGCGAGCATCGACGGGATCTGGAAGGTCTTCTCCTTCCGGATCGCGTTGGAGATCGCGTCGGTGCACACCATCACCTCGATCGCCAGCGCCACACCCTTGCCGTCGGCGCGCGGCACCAGGTGCTGGCTCATCACGCCGCGCAGCGTCTCGGCGATCATGGTGCGCACTTGCGCCTGATAGGCCGGCGGGAACACGTCGATGATGCGGTCGACGGTCTTCGCGGCGCTCACCGTGTGCAGCGTGCCGAACACCAGGTGCCCGGTCTCGGCGGCGGTGATGGCGGTGGAGATGGTCTCGTAGTCGCGCATCTCGCCGACCAGGATCACGTCCGGGTCCTGGCGGAGCGCGCCGCGCAGCGCCTCGGCGAAGCCCTTGGTGTGCTCGCCCACCTCGCGCTGGTTGATGGTGCAACGGAGATTGGCGTGCACGTACTCGATCGGATCCTCGACCGTGATGATGTGCTCGGTGCGGTTGCGGTTGATGTAGTCGATCATCGCCGCGAGCGTCGTCGACTTTCCGGAAGCGGTGGGGCCGGTGACCAGCACCAGGCCGTTTCGCATCTGGCAGAAGCGCTTGGCGATCGCCGGCAGTCCCAGCTGCTCGAGCGTGCGGGTCTCGCTCGGCACCACGCGAAACGCCGCCGCGAGCCCGGTGAACTGGCGATACACGTTGACGCGGAAGCGGCCGCCCTCGCCGCGGATCGAATACGAGAAGTCGACGTCCTTCAGGTCCTCGAAGAAGATCTTGTGCTGCGCCGGATTCATGATGTCGACGAGAATGCGCTCGATCTGCTCGTTCGAAAGATCGTCGCCGCGCATCGGGTTGACCTCGCCGTGGTGCTTGACCAGCGGCGGGCGCCCGGCGAGCAGGAAGAGGTCGTGGGCGCCGCGCTCGCGGGTCTCGAGCAGCAGCCGGTCGATGAAGCTCAGGTCGCGATACGCGACCCGGCTCTTCTCCTCCTCGGTGAGCTTCACCTGCAGGCGCTGCAAGATCTGCAACGCGCGATGCCGCACCCGCTTGTCGGGATCGGCGAGCAGCGGCTGGACGCGGGGCGCGATCTGCGGATCGGAGAAACGCTCGACGGCGCTCAGCACCTCCAGCCGGAACTCCGCCGACCCGGTGGTGAGCAGCACCAGGAGCGCCGGCAAGCCGCGGGGGTCGACGAGCTGGCCGAGCGCCTTGACGATCACCCAGCGCAGATCCTCCTCGGCGCGCAGCAGTTGCAGGAGCGCCGGCACGGCTTCCTTCACACCCAGCGCCGCGAGCGACTCGATCGCACGCTCGCGCACCCACCAGTCGGGATCGCGGGTGCACTTGAGGATCTCCGGCGCCACCGACTTGTCGCCGATCCGCACCACCACCTCGAGCGCGTAGCGGCGCACGATCTCGTTCTTGTCGGCGAGCAGCACCAGGATCGGCTCGAGGATCTCGCGCCCGCCGATCTCGGTGAGCACGTCGGTGACGCTCTCGCGCACCCACCAGTCCTCGTCGCGCAGGTAGTCGACCAGCCGCGACCACGCTTGCTTCTCGTGGTCGCCGCCGATGGCGCGGATCACCTCGACCACGCTGCGCCGCACGTTGACGTCGCGGTCGCGCATCATCAGCACCAGCATCCGGCCGATGCGCACGTTGGGAGAGCGGCCCAGGTTGCCGAGCACCTCGATCGCCTTCTGGCGAACCATGAGCTCTTCTTCGCGGAGCAGCTCGATCAGGTGCTCGAGCACGACCTCGTTCTCGAAGCTGCCGAGGGCCGTGAGCGCTTCGATGCGCACGCCGACGTAGCCCGAGCGCAGGAACGGGATCAACGCCGGGATGGCCTCGGGGGCCTTGAGCTGGCCGAGGCTACGGATGAGCGGCTGCTGGAAGCGGCGATCGGCCTTCTTGAGCAGATCGACGAGGAACGGCGCGTCCTCGGGCCCGGCGATCTCGCCCATCGCGCCGGCGATGCGCATGGTGAGCTCGGGGTCGTCGAGCGTGCAGGCCGCGCGCAGGGCGTCCACCGCGGCGCGCTGCCGTGGGCGCATGATCGTCATGTCGGTCAGGTACTTGAGAGCGACCAGCTGGTCTTGCTTCTCGCCCTCGCGCAGCACCTGGCCGAGCACCGGAATCGCGTGGTGGCCGCCGATCTTGACGATCGCTTCGATGGTTTCCTTGCGGCTCACCCAGGTGCCTTCGAAGAGCGCCTTTCCGAGCAGCTCGTAGACGGTGCGTCCGCCCTTGCCGGTGACGATCGAGAGGCCGGCCTGGCGCAGGTCTTCCTTCTCGGCGCGCAACAGCTCGATCACCGGTGCCGGTTGCTCGCGCACCGGCATCGCGGCGAGGGTCTGCACCAGGTGGCGACGGGTGAGGGGCGGCGCGCCGCGCAGCACCTCGACCAGCGGACCGATGTGCTCGCCGCGCCCCAGCGACGACAGCACCTCCTGGATGGTGGTGAGCGCGGTCTCGGCGACGCGAGTGTTGGTCTCCTGCGACAGATCGCGAAGCAGCGCGACCAGCGGCTTGACCGGCACCTCGCCGGCGGCCACGAAGCGCTCGACGAACGCCTTCCGCTCCTCGTCGGTGGCCCAGGGCGCGCGCCGTAGCTCGTCGATCAGGCTCTTGGCTTTGCCTTCGAACAGCATGCGGTCTCCGGTGTTCCGCGCGGACGGCTAGGAGTCGTCGCCCGCGCGAGGGCGGCGGTCCGAGTCGAGGCCAGTCATTCGGGGCTGAGCCGCGGATCGAATCAGGGGCTCGCCACCGCGGGAGGAGTCCCGCCGGAGCGATTGATCGAGTGCCGCTCGGTGTGGCCGGGAGGGCCGGCGCGCGTGGCGTCGTCGGTGTCGAGATCGAGCGGCAGCGAGATGCTGAAGCAGGTGCCGGCGCCCTCGGTGCTGTCGACGTCCACCGTGCCGCCGTGCGCCTCCACGAAGCGCTTGGCGATCGGCAGTCCGAGCCCGGTGCCCTTCAAGCCCTTGGTGCTGAAGAAGCACTCGAAGATCCGCTGCCGCGCTTGTGGCGAGATGCCAGGCCCGGTGTCCTTGACCTCGAAGCGCAGCACACCCTGGTTGAGATCGGCGGCGGCGGCGAGCGTCAGCGTGCCCCCGCCCAGCGGCTCCATCGCCTCGATCGCGTTGAGCCCCAGGTTCACGAGCGCGCTCACGATCCACTCCGGATCGAGCCGGCACGAGGGCGGCGGGGCACCTGGCCCGCTCACGATCTCGACTCGCGCCATCGCCGCGCGATCCTCGAGCGCCGCGCGCGCGCGGGCGATCACGTCCGCCGGGCTCGACTTGGTGAGCACCGGCGTGCGCTCGCCGGCGAACGACAGCACGTCGCGCACCGTGCGCTCGAGCCGCTCGTGGTAGCCCTTGACCCGCAGCCAGCTGGTGTTGAGCAGATCGGCCTGCGCTCCGGGGTCGTCGGCGAGCGCGTCGTCGATGAGCGGCGCGTAGACCGCGAGCCCCTGCAGCACGTTCTTCACGTGGTGCGAGAACTCCGCCATCGTGCGTCCCACCGCGGCGAGCCGCTCGCGAGCCACCATTTCCTGGGCGAGCCGCGAGTTCTCGATGGCGAGCGCCGCCTCGTTGCCGATGCCGTTCAAGAGCTCGAGGTCCGCTTGCGCGAGCCGCGCGCCCGAATCGCGGGTGTCGACGTGCAGCACTCCCAGCACCCGATCGCCGCGCAACAGCGGCACGCAGATCGCGGAGCGCATGAGCTTCAGGCTGCCGCTCGACTCGCGCCCGAAGCGCTTGTCGGTCTTCACGTCCATCGACAGGATCGCGACCCGCTCGTCGAGGCAGCGCGAGACGATGCTGCGCGAGATCGCGACCGGCTCGGAAACCGCCTCGCCCCGGGTGCGCGCCACCTCGGGAGCCAGCTCGCCGCTCGCGGGGTTGATGAGCAGGATCGCGCCGTGGTCGGCGGGCAGCGCGTCGAACGCGACGTCGAGGATGCCTTCGAGGAGGCTGCGCAGCGACTGGGTGCTGGAGCGCGCGATCAGGTTGGTGACGCGGTAGATCGAGTCGAGGCGGGCCTTGACCGTGGGACCTTCGAGCTGCGCCAGGCCCAGGTCCTTCAGGTTGGTGCGCTCGGCGTCGGCGCGCGCCTGCACCACGCTGGTGGCGAGCTCGGCGAAGTCCTCGCGCAGGTCGACTTGCGGGCGGCGGGTGGTCGCGGTGGCGCCGCCCACCTCGAGGATGGTGGTGCCGATCTGGATGCGGTCGCCGGCCTCGAGCGGCGCTTCGCGCGCCACCCGCTGGCGATTCAGGTAGGTGCCGTTGGCGCTGCCCAGATCGCGGATGAACGGCGCCTCGGTGGTGCCGAGGATCAGCGCGTGGCGGCGCGAAACCGAGCGGTCGGGAAGGGCGAGGTCGCAGGTGGCGTCACGCCCCATCACCATGGGGAGCGACGGGAATGATACTTCGCGTCCCGCTTCCTTCCCCTCGACGATGCGGAGCGTGAGCATGAGCACGTCCGTGCGGCTCGCAAGGTACCACGCGTTTTCCCGTACCTCAACGCGAAAGCATGGAGATTCGCGGGAGTTTCGGCGGGTCCCGCTACTGCGCGTTGGTCGAGAGGTAGGGCTGCCAGGGCGACGGGATGCGCACCCGTCCCAGCCCCGCGAGGAACAGCTGCGACGGCCGGTGCGGCCGGTGCGCGAGCCGCATCCCCGCTTCCTCGGGCGTGCGATCGCCCTTGCTGCGATTGCAGGGAATGCAGCACGTCACCACGTTCGCCCAGTCGGTCCGTCCGCCGCGGGTGCGCGGCATCACGTGGTCGTAGCTCAAGAGATGGGGCGGGAGTCGCGCCCCGCAGTACTGGCAGGTGAGGGCGTCGCGCGCGTACACGTTGGTGCGCGAGAACGGTACCTCGCGCACCCGCAGCGGTGCCCGCGACTTGAGCCGGAGCACCGCGGGGAGCGGCAGTGCCACGCTCACCGAGCGCACCTGCCGCGGATAGACCTCGATGACCTCGACCTTGTCGACGAACGTGAGCACCACCGCGCGACGCCACGACACCACGCGAAGCGGCTCGTACGAGGTGTTGAGCAGCAGCGCGGGCTCGAACCGGGTGCGCGGCGGAGGTCCGTCGTCGCCGCCGTCCTCGTCGTCGGGGTCGGCGGTGGGTGCCAGGTCCCAGTCCGCGAGGTCGTACATCAGCGTGAGTAAAACCGCAGGAAAAGCGTGCCAACTACGGCCGAGAGCATCAGGAACAGCAGGAACACGATGGCGCTCGAATAGGCCCTCTTGACCGACGGCTGCTGAGAGTATCCCAGCGCCGCGGCGGTGGCACGGGTCCGGCTGCGGCGCGCCTCGAGCTCCTGTGCGTAGGCCGAGCGCTTGGCCTCGAGGTTCTGCGACTGCGCGAGCTTGAAGGTACGCAGCGCCTCGGGCTCGATCCAGAAGCCGTCGCCCCGCGAGCACAGGTGGAGATGCAGGTCGTGGGGAACCTTGAGGCTGGTCGGCAGGTCGGCGCCGGTGACCGGCGCCAGCTCCAGATGGCAGATCGGGCACGCGATGGTGCGAAGCGCCAGGTCGCTGCCTGCCGCGATCTCGCGAGTATTGCGCTCGTCCCACTCGGCCACCGCCTCGGGCGAGAGCGCCAGGATCCGGCCCCAGGTGGTGAAGACACCGCCGCACACGCCGCAGCGCTCGATCTCGATGCGGCTGCCGTAGTGACTCGGCACCGACTCGTGAACTAGCGTCGCGCCACAGCGTGGACAAGGAAGCCCCGGCGCGGCCTCTGCGTCCATGCGCCGAATTCTACTGTGTCGGGTGGGGCCCCGGCGGGGCCCCACCCCCGAGTCGGCGCCTCGCGCCGAAGCCGGCGATTTCGAATGCGGGGTGGCGGCGAATCGTCAGCTCGCCCGTGGCTTGGCCTCGGTGGCGGTCCATTCCAGGTAGAGCAGCGTCCCGGCCACCACCTGCACGGGGAGCATCAGCAGGTTGAGGAGCGGCACGGCGGTGATCGCGAGCGCCATCGCTCCGAATCCGAATGCCGAGAAGCGGTGCGCCGCGAGCAGCTGGCGTTTCTGTGCGAACGTCATGCGGCGGCGGCCCATCGAGAGATCGGTGTGGTCCCACGCGAAGAAGTAGCAGGAGGCGAGCCCGCCGAGCACGGTGAAGAGCACGGTGCCGGCCGCCGGCAGCAGGTTGAGGAGCGCCAGCACCGCCATGACCGCGAGATAGAACCCGATGCGCTTGAGCTCGGCTCCGAACGCATAGCTCGCGTCCCGCCAGATCGATCCCAGCCCGGTGAACGGGGTGGTGCCGGGAGGCGCGCCCAGGCCGAGCTCGGTCATCCGCAGCATCTCGGTGCGCTGCGACAGGATCTCGTTGAAGGGCGCCGCGACCAGCCCGCCCACCAGCGTGAATCCGAAGAACACCGCGGCGGCGAAAAGCGCCAGGATCAGCACCGCGATGATGCCGGATGCGAGCCACGCGAGCCCGACCAGGAGCGCGTGCACCAGTCCCACGCCGGCACCGACGGCGAGGAAGCCGGTGGCCGCCGCGAGGATCGCGCCGAACGTGGCGACGAACACCGCGATCGCCACCGCGAAGAGCAGCGCGTTGACGAGCAGCGGCACCAGCGCCAGCCGGCGCAGCTCGGGGTGCGCGGTCAGGAACCGGAAGCCCCGGAGCGGCGCGCTCACCCCTTGCAAGAGATCGCCGATCACGGCGCGAAAGCGTGCCGATGGGGGTGGAGGGCGTCAAGTGGAGCCTGAGCGCGTGGTGTCCTGGTTCATGGGCTGCTCCCGGAGACCCGTGTGGAGCGCGCGCGGTCCCTCGCGCGCGAGGCCAAGATTGGACCGGGCTGGTGCCCACTTGGCGGCGCGGCGGCGGGCGCTCGCCCCGGGGCACGGCCGGCCATCGCATCGAC
>CAZYWA010000290.1:0-9763 GCA_964650975.1 uncultured bacterium | reverse complement strand
GGCCGCTGTCGGCGCGTGCCGTGCTCGACACCAGCAAGTTGCGATTGGTCTGCCGGGCGCTGGTCTTCTGCGCGTTGGGCTCCACGATCACCCGGCCGTTGAAGACGCTGCGCGACGAGCCGTCGAGCACCGACTTGTAGAGCTGCTGGCTCTCGCAGTGCGGCTTGGCGTGATCGATGAGCGTCTGGCTGTCGAGGTGCTGCGAGCCACGGCCCAGCATCAGCCCGTCGAGGGTGCACGAGGCGCCCTCGCCGTCGAGGATCGTGCGCACGTCGTTCCGGACCAGGGCGCCGCCGGCGGCGATCCACCGCGACTCGAACTGGCTGGCGCGCGCCTGACGAACGAAGAGCGACCCGACGTGGAAGGCGCTCTCGGATTCGCGGCCGAGCTTCACGTGCTCCACCACCGCGGCCGAGCCGAGGTCGATCTCGGTCACGGCGTTGGTGAAGTGGATTCCGTCACCGATCGTCACGTAACGCTCGACCAGCGTCACCTGGCTCGCTTCGTCGGCGAGAACCAGGACCCGCGGGTGGCTCGCCACCGGCTGGGCCCCGCACGTGGACACGAACACCAGATGGATCGGAGCTTCGAGGACCGCGCCGCGGGCCACCTGCACCAGTGCGCCGTCCTGGACGAACGCGGCGTTGAGCGCGGTGAAGGCCTGGCTTTCGGCCGGCACCAGCTTGCCGAAGTGCGGCTCGATCTCGGCGGCGCGCTCGCGCAGCGCGGCCCCGAGGGAGTCGACGCGCACGCCGGCACGCAACGCCGCGGTGCTCGACAGCCGCGCCGCGTAGTGCCCGTTCACGAACACCAGCTCCGCAGCGGCGTCCGCGAGGCGGAAAGCTCCGACGGCGGCGGGATCGAGCTGCTCCGCCTCGGCCGGGTCCGCGGGACGGAAAGCCGTCCGCGCCAGCGGCTCGACGCTGGTGTAGCGCCAGTCCTCCTGGCGCGTGCTCGGCAATCCGATCTCGCCGAACCGGACGAGCGAGGATTCTCGGAGCCGCGCGAACCAGGGCACGGTCGCGAACGGCTGGGTTCGCGGGAGCTCGCGAAAGCTCGCGAGAAAGGGGCTGGATTCGGTCATGGCAACCGCCCCTCAGGCCCGCACCGCTGGGGTGGCGGCGCCCGCGGCCGGCTTCGCGGGCCGCGGGTGCTGGATCCCGTACTCGGCGTAGCCGTTGGCCTCGAGCTCGAGAGCCAGCTCCTTCCCGCCGGAGCGCACGATCTTGCCGTTCACCAGCACGTGCACCAGGTCCGGCACGATGTACGAGAGCAGCCGCTGGTAATGCGTCACCATGACCACCGAGCGCGTGGGACCGCGCAGCGCGTTGACGCCGTTCGCGACGGTGCGCAGCGCATCGATGTCGAGCCCCGAGTCGGTCTCGTCGAGAATCGCGAGCTTGGGATCGAGCACCGCCATCTGCAGGATCTCGTTCCGCTTCTTCTCACCGCCCGAGAAGCCTTCGTTCACCGGCCGCGACAGGAAGCTCTGCTCCATCTCGACCAGCTTCATGCGGTCCTTGATGAGCGCCAGGAAATCCATGGCGTCGAGCTCACCTTGCCCCCGGTGCTTGCGGACCGCGTTGAGCGCCGCGCGCAGGAAGTAGCTGTTGTTCACGCCGGGAATCTCGACCGGGTACTGGAGCGCCAGGAAGACGCCCTCGCGAGCGCGCTCTTCCGGCGTCATGGCCAGGATGTCCTTGCCGTCCAGGGTCACGGAGCCGGACACGACCTCGTAGCCGGGCCGGCCGGCGAGCACGTGCGCGAGCGTGCTCTTGCCGGAGCCGTTGGGACCCATGATCGCGTGCACCTCTCCGTCGCGGACGACGAGGTCGATGCCCCGCAGGATGTCGTGACCTGCGACGGTCACGTTCAGATTCTGGATCTCGAGCATTTCGATTCCCTTTCGGTTCCGTTCCAGGCCCTTCAGCCCACGCTGCCTTCGAGGCTCACGCTCAGAAGCTTTTGCGCCTCGACCGCGAATTCCATCGGCAGCTCTTTGAAGACCTGCTTGCAGAATCCGTTGACGATCAGGTTCACCGCGTCCTCGGCCGAGAGACCGCGGCTCTGACAGTAGAAGATCTGGTCCTCGCCGATCTTCGACGTGGACGCTTCGTGCTCCATCATCGAGGTGGTGTTCTCGACCTCGATGTACGGAAACGTGTGCGCGCCGCACTGGTCGCCCATGAGCAACGAATCGCACTGCGAGTAATTGCGCGCTTCGGTGGCGCCCGGCTTGATGTGCACCAGGCCGCGATAGGTGTTCTGGCCGTGTCCGGCCGAGATCCCCTTCGACACGATGGTGCTCTTCGTGTTCTTGCCGATGTGGATCATCTTGGTGCCGGTGTCGGCTTGCTGGTAGTTGTTGGCGACCGCCACCGAGTAGAACTCGCCCACCGAGTTGTCACCGATCAGGAGGCAGCTCGGGTATTTCCAGGTGATCGCCGAGCCCGTCTCGACCTGGGTCCACGAGATCTTCGAATTCTTGCCGCGGCAGGCGCCGCGCTTGGTCACGAAGTTGAAGATGCCACCCTTGCCGTTCTTGTCGCCCGGATACCAGTTCTGCACCGTCGAGTACTTGATGGTGGCGCCTTCCAGCGCCACCAGCTCGACGACGGCCGCGTGCAGCTGGTTCTCGTCGCGCATCGGTGCGGTGCAGCCCTCGAGGTAGCTCACGTACGCGCCCTCGTCGGCGACCAGCAGCGTGCGCTCGAACTGTCCGGTGTTCTTGGCGTTGATGCGGAAGTAGGTCGAGAGCTCCATCGGGCAGCGCACACCTTTCGGGATGTACGCGAAGGAGCCATCGCTGAAGACCGCGGAATTGAGCGCCGCGAAGAAGTTGTCGCCGGTCGGCACCACCGAGCCAAGGTATTTCTTGATCAGCTCGGGGTGCTCCTGCACCGCTTCCGAGAACGAGCAGAACACGATGCCCATCTCGGCCAGCTTCGACTTGAAGGTGGTCGCGACCGAGACACTGTCGAACACCGCATCGACCGCGACGCCCGCGAGCATCTCCTGCTCCTTGAGCGGGATGCCGAGCTTCTCGTAGGTCTTGAGCAGCTCCGGGTCGACCTCGCCCAAGCTCTTGGGAGCGTCGGCCGAAGTCTTGGGCGCCGAGTAGTAGATGATCTCCTGGTACTCGATGGGCGGGTAGCGAACCTTGGGCCAAGCCGGCTCCTTCATCTTGGTCCAGTGCCGGTAGGCCTTGAGCCGCCAGTCGAGCAGCCACGCGGGCTCGTTCTTCTTCGCCGAGATCAAACGGACCACATCCTCGTTGAGCCCCGGTGGCACGCTCTCGGCTTCGATGTCGCTGATGAAGCCGTACTTGTATTCCTGCGTCGCGAGGTTCGAGAGGGTGGTCTCGGTGGAGGTCATGCTGGCGTGCTCCTCAGAGTCGGCGGGCGGTAGAGTCTGGATGGCTGGGTCGAGGCGCTGGATCGCTGGATCAGGGGGCGGGCACCGGCGGCAGCACCGCGGCACCGGTCAGGCCCGGAGCGGGAATCCGATGAGCCGTGAGCTCGGGCAGCTGCACGGTGTCGTGGCTCACCCACGAGGTGTGGAAGGCCGGTAGCGGGCGCTTCATCTCCGCGAGGGTCAGGCCGGCCAGCGCGTCGCGGATGACCTGGTTCACCCGTTGCCAGTTGGTGCGAACCGGGCAGAGCGGCTCCTGCCGGCACGTGCCCGGTCCCTCGAGGCTGCACTCGGTGATTGCCACCGGCCCTTCGAGGGCACTGATGATCTCGATCATGGTGATCTGCTCGGGCTGCCGCGACAGGCTGTAGCCGCCCTTCACACCGCGGTGCGACACCAAGAGACCGAAGCGGCTCAATACCTTCAGGATCTTGCTCACCATGGGCAGTGGCAGCAGCGTGTCCTCGGCCAGATCTCGCGCCGTATGGACCATTCCCGTGGGCGAACCCGCGAAGCGAGTGAGCAGCACGATCCCGTAGTCGGTTTGCTTGGTCATTCGGAACATTGGGGGCTCCCCGAGCAATACAGCACTCTTGAGGTACGAATTTACCGACCACCTCGCCGATATGCAACTCAGACGGTCCTATTTCCTGTCGACGTCTCGCCGCAGAGACGTAAACTGAATGAAGTCAAATAGATGGTGAAGTCAGCCCAGAGAAGGCGGGCTGAGCCAGCACGACGCGACGCGCCATCAGAGCCGTATGCCGAGCCGTCGGAGCGTGGGAAGGGCGCGTAGTGCAACGCCGGTGTCGCCGACCAGGCTGCCGACGCTGGCGGTAAACCGCGACACGTTCATGTTCTTGCGATTGCAGTCCTTGCAGAGCGGGATCTGGTCGTAGCGGCCGTCGGCCAGCCGCTGGCGCAGCGCGCGCATCGGCTCGCCGCGCCACACCGAGTCGAGGGAGTCGGTGCGGAGGTCGCCGACGGTCTCGCAGCCGTCGAAGTCGTAGCAGCAGGGCACCACGCGCCCGTCCCAGTAGACCGCCAGCCCGCGCCACGCGCGGATGCACGGGGCGGGATTCTCGGCCGGCTCGGTGCCGTTTCCGTTCCTCACGACGCGGTCGCCGATCTTGCGCACGTGGTTGCGGTTGACGCCGAGCGGTTTGAGGCGCACCGCATCGACGCCGCTTCGCTCCCAGCGCCGCCGGAAGTCGTCGGTCTCGCCGGCGTTGTCGCGCTGCACGATCAGCTGAACCACGGTGAAGGGGCCGTCGCCTCGCCGCTCGCGCAGCTCGAGGAACGATTCGAGGTTCGCCACGGTGCGCTCAAAGTCGCCGCCGCGGCGGATGGTCGCGTAGGTCTCGGGGCGGAAGCCGTCGATCGAGAACGACACGAAGTCGAGGCCCGACTCGACGAGCCGAGCGGCGCGCTCGCCGTCGACGTGCAGGCCGCTGGTCTGCAGATAGGACGCGATGCCGTGGTCGCGCAGGTACGCGATCGCGTCGAAGATGCCGGGATGGAGCAGGGATTCGCCTGCCAGGCACAGGTCGACCAGCCCCACGCGCTCCGCCGCCTGATCGACGATCGAGCGGAAAAGGCCCAGATCCATGTCTCCCACGGGCCGCCCGCTCCAGTTCCGCGGACACATGATGCAGCCCAGATCGCAGCGGTTGGTGAGCTCGAGGGTGAGCTCCATCGGCCATCCGCCCGGGCTCGGGTTCCCGAGCGCGTAGGCCGACGTGAGCTGCAGGCGATTGCGAAGCCGCTGCCAGGAGTTCATGAATCGGGGTGGGGGACCCGCTGGTGGACCATACCCCAAGGTCGGCGGCGGATGCTTGGCCAGGCGGGGCGAACCCCGGCATGATGCGCGCCCGTCGATGACTGCCCGGCCCAGCGCCTCCGATCCCGCGGCCGCGTCGCGACGCCAGCGGCTCGCCTGGGTCGGCGTCGTGACCGCGCTGGCGGCGCTCCATCTTTTCGAGCTGGTCCAAACCGCCTGGCTCTCCGACGATGCCTACATCACGTTCCGCGTGGTGCGGAATCTGCTCGACGGCTTCGGTCCTCGCTTCAACCTGGCCGAGCGAGTCCAGGTCTACACGCATCCCTTGTGGATGCTGGCTCTGGCCGCGGCCAACGGGTTGAGCGGCGAACCCTATTTCTCGACGCTCGCGCTGTCGATCGTCCTTTCGCTCGCGAGCGTGGTGCTGCTCGGATTGGCGCTGCCCCGGAACGCCGCCGGCGCGGCGCTGGTGCTGGCGATCGCGGTCTCGTCTCGAAGCCTGGTCGACTACGGCACGTCCGGTCTCGAGAACCCGCTCGCCCACCTGCTTCTGGTGAGCTTCCTGGCCGTCGCGTTCCGTCCCGAGCCGTCGGATCGCCGCGCGCTGGTCCTGGTGTTGCTGGCGTCGGCGGTCATGATCGATCGGATGGATCAGGTGCTGCTCGTCGGCCCGGTGCTGCTCGTCGAGCTGGCCAGGCCGGTGAGCCGGGTGCGGTTGGGCGCCTTCGCGATCGGTTTGCTCCCGTTTCTGGGATGGGAGCTCTTCTCGCTCGTCTACTACGGATTTCCGTTTCCCAACACCGCCTACGCCAAGCTCGGCTCGGGGATCGGCGGGGCCGCTCTGGCACGCCAAGGTGGCTGGTACCTGCTCGATCTGGTGCGCGGCGATCCGGTGACCGCGGTGGCGATCGTGGCGGGAGCTTGCGCCGGTCTGGTGCGTGGCAATCGGGTGAGTCGTGGCGTCTCGGTCGGCGTCATCCTCTACCTCGCCTACATCGTGAAGATCGGCGGCGATTTCATGAGCGGCCGGTTCTTCACCGGTCCGCTGGTGGTGGCGCTGGCGTTGCTGGGACGGCTGGAGCTCGGCTCGATGCGCGCCCGCGCGGTCGCCGCGGGTGGGCTCGCCGTGCTGCTCGCGTCATCGCCGGTCCATCCTTGGACGAGCGGCATGGCGTATGGCCTCGACACCATCAACCGGGTTTGGCCCCACGGCATCGCGGACGAGCGCGCCGTCTACTACCCGTACACGGGACTGCTTCGGGCCGAGGCCGAGGGATCTCCCAGCCGCATCACCCATCCCTGGGTCGATGCCGCGTTGCGCGCGCGGAAGGCTGGCGGCTCGGTGGTGGTGTTCGGGAACGTGGGCCTCTTCGGCTATTTCGCCGGCCCGGAGGTCCACTGCATCGATCAGCCGGCGCTGGCCGATCCGCTCTTGGCTCGGTTGCCGGCGGCACCGGCCGCGTCCTGGCGCATCGGTCACTTCAATCGCGCGGTGCCGGAGGGCTACGTCGAGACGCTCACCTCGGGCGCGAACGTCATCCGGGACCCCGGAATCCACGCGTACTACGACGAGCTTCGCTCGATCGTGCGCGACCCGGTCTTCGATCCGGCCCGTCTCATGCGCGTGGTGCGCATGAACCTGGGCCGGTACGACACCTTGCTGCGCCCGGGGTCCTCGAGCGTCTCCTCACGCGCGGAGCGAGAACCGCTCGTCTCAGCAGGACGCGGCGGTGACCCGGTCGGCGAGCCACTTCTCGGGAAGGAACGAGAACTTCCGGCGCCGTAGGCGCAGCCGCGCGACTGGCCGATACATCGCCGCGAGCACGCGCAGCGGGAGAGTGCCGTACTCGCGCACCTTCCCGTCCACGAAGATCGACAGGAAATACGCCGCTTCCTGGGCCTTCCGCTGCGACTCGGTCATCCACGGGTTGTTCGAGCGGTCGAGCGCGAAGCGCGCCCAGTCCTCGGTGCGTGGCGGGAACTGGAACCCGGCGCGCTCGGCGAGGTGATACGCGTCGGTGCCGGGGTAGGGCGCCAGACAGTAGACCGGCGAGACCAGCGCCTGTGGGTTCTCGCGCACCACCTCGAGCAACAGATCGAGCGTCGAGCCGAGCTCCGCGGCGCTCTCGTCGGGGAATCCCGACATGAAGTTGTACCAGGGCACGATGTCGTGCTTCCGGAGCCGGCGGTTGATCTCGCGCACGTCGGCGATCTTGAGGCCCTTGCCGATTTCCTTCTGGATGCGCTCGGATCCCGACTCGACGCCCATGTCCACGCGCACCATGCCGCTGCGCCGGAGCAGCGCCATCTGGTCGTCGGTGAGCTTCTTGATGATCGGGATCACCGTGCCTTGCACCTGATAGGTGAGGTCCCAGCCTTCACGGAGAATCCCCTCGGCGATCTCGAGGGCGCGCTCGGTGCGGGTGAAGTACGAATCGTCGGTGATCGACACGTGGCTCACGCCAGGCAGGCTGCGCCGGAGATGGCGCAGATGCTCGAGGACCACCTCGGGGCGCTGGCCGCGCCAGCTCACGGCGTAGAGCGCGTTGGTGTAGCAATAACCGCACGGATACGGGCAGCCGCGCGAGGTCTCGAAGTACGCGGTCTGGCGACCGCCGCGCAGGAAGAGATAGCCCGGCCCCGCCAGGTGGTAGGGAACGGGATCGAGGGCGTCGAGGTCGAGCTTGGCTCGCGGCGGTCCGAGACGGAGCGCGCCGTTCGCGTCGCGGCTCGCGGTGCCCGCGACTTCCCACGCGGGACGTCCGCTCGCGAGCGCCTCGACCAGCTCCGCGAACGTGTCTTCGCCCTCGCCGATCACGATCACGTCCACGACGCCGCTCGCGAGGGTCTGCTCGGGAAGCAAGGTGCCGTGAATTCCGCCCCACACCACGGGCACGTCCGGCGCCGTTTGCTTCACGTGGCGGGCGATCGCGAGCGCGTGGAGCAGCTGGCGGCCCGTCACGGAGGTCACCGCGACGCAGATCGGCTGCCGCGCGAGGTGGGCGTCGAGGGTGCCGCGCCAGTCGCGATCGACGCGCTCGTCGACCAGCACCACCTTGCGGGTCTTGGCCACGCGCCGCGCGGCGCTCAACAGCGAGAGCGGCAGGGTGGGGTGGCTCTTCCAGGCGTCGAGAATCTCGGTTTTCGCCTGGACCAGCACCACCTCCGGGTCCGAGGCACCCGGCGCGCGCACCACTCGGCGGTTGCTCGGAGCGGCGTTGAACGGCGGCGGCGCCGGCAGCGTTCCGCGCTCGGTGCGGAACGGGATCGGGCTTTCCATCAGGCGCTTCCGGCCGGCGCCACCGGCAGCGACACCCGCGTGCTCTTGAGCTCGTTCCGGCGGTGGATCTCCTCGACCGGCAGGAATGACTGGCCGCTCTCGCGGATCGGCTCGAGGTAGGTCTGGATGAAGCTCGCATCGTCGCCCGCCGGACAGCCAGGCTGTACGTGGCCGAACGCTTCCTCACCGAGCATGCGCTTCCAGATCGTGCTCATCGGCGCGCTGCGAACGTTGCCGAACGACACGTGCGCGCGCGGGCAGGGCGCCACCTCGCCGGTCGCGGTGATGTAGATTTTCTCGATCCCCGCCGGACAGCCTTCCTTCAGGTAGTTCGAGCCCCCTTCCCAGCGCACGTGCGGCACCTCGAGCATCCGCTCGTACTCGCGGATCTCGTTCTGGCGCAGCAGCTTCTCCTTGTCGTCCTTCCAGGCTCCCACCGAGCACGCGATGTTGACCGTCAGCAGGCAGCCGAGGCTTCTCGAGAGCTCGACCATCTCCCACGCGTCGCCGTTGGCGAGGTTCTCGCGGGTGATCACGGTGCACAGGTAAACCTCGAGATCGAGCGCCACCGCGCGGCGCACGCCGGCGATGAGCTTCTCGTAGGCGCCTGAACGCTGCTTGCGCGCGTCGTGCACCTCGGGGCGCGCGCTGTCGAGGCCCACCGACAGGATGCGGACGCCGCAATCCTTGAGACGGCGCACCACGTCGTCGCTCAGCATCATGCCGTTGGTGGCGAGCGACAGCACCACGCGATCCGGCTGGGCCGCGCCCAGCAGGTCGTAGACCTCGCGGCGCATGAGCGCTTCCCCGCCGGTGAAGTTGATGTTGAGGGCTCCCAGCTCGATGCACTCGTCGAGCACTCGTCGCGCGGTCGGCACGTCGAGCACGTCGCCCTTGGCTTCCATGAGGTCCCACGCCGAGCAGTGGCCGCAGGCGGCGTTGCAGTCGTTGGAGATCGAGAACTCGACGCCGCGCAGCACCGGCTTCTTGAGCACCATCAGCTTCCAGTAGTTGGCGGCGATGCGCGGCAGGATGTACGGGTAGCGGGTCATGAGGCCGCGATGCTTCTCGACGAGTCGGGTCCAGGTGTTCATGCGGGTATCACCTCGTGGATGCGCGGTAACGTCGGGGGCGCGGAAGCCGTCGCCGCGCGTGGCGCCGGCCCAGGCTCGAGGAAGCAGCAACCGGCACAGGACTCGAACGGACCTTCGCTGCGAAGGCGGCGCCGGAACGCCTGGAACTCGGGCCCGTTCCAGATCTCCCGGATGGAATGGTGCTTGACCGAGCGGGTC
>CAZYWA010000289.1:0-9779 GCA_964650975.1 uncultured bacterium | reverse complement strand
ACGGCCGGGCCCGCGAGCTCACCCATGGTCCCTAGCATCATCGCTGCCTGGTGACGAACGTCGTCGTTGGAATCGCGTAGCAGCTCCGCGAGCGTCGTCACCCCGGCGGGTCCCTGCGCACCCAGGGTGCGGATCGCGGCGAAGCGCACTCCCCACCAGTCGTCGTGCACGGCCGCGGCGAGCGGCGGCGCACTGTCCGGCCCCATGCCGACCAGAGCTTGCACGGCCGCGATGCGGACGTTGGGATGCTCGTCCTTGAGCGATCGCTGGATGGTGGGGAGCGCCGCCGTGCCCATGCGACCGAGCGCCTCGGTCGCGACGACCCGCACCTCGGTGTCGGCGTCGTCGAGTGCCGCGACCATCGCCGGCAGCTCGCTCGCACCGAGCGCTCCCACCACGCGCACGGCGACCACGCGAGCTTCCGGGAACGGGTCCTTGAGGCCCTCTTCGAGATAGGGGCGCGCCGGTGCCCCGAAACGTCCGAGCGCCGCGTAGGTGCGGGACTTCTCCTCGGGTCCGTGCTGGTCGTGGAGCACGTCGGCGAGCGCCGGCAGCGCGGCCGGGCCGATCGCCACCAGCGCGTCCGCGATGTGCTGCCCGTCATCGGGTGGTCTCACGTCGAAGGTGTTCGCCAGCAGTGGCACGGCCGTCGGCCCCCAGCTGGCCAGGGCCTGGGCCGTGGCGATCCGGATCCGCTCGTCGGGATCGCGCAGCAGCTTGCCGAACACCGGGGGCGGCTCGCTCGCCGCGCCGCGGCCGGCGGCCTCCGCCGCCAGCGCGCCGAGCGCTTCGATGGCCGCTTCCCGCACACGCCAGTCGGGGTCGTCGAGCGCTCGCAAGAGCGTCGGTCCGTCCTCCAGCTGGCCGAGCGCACGCGCCGCCGCCTTGCGGACTTGCCAGGCCGGATCCTCGACCAGCGCGCGCTGCACCGCCGGCGTGGCGGCGGCGCCGTGCTGCGCGAGGCGCGCCATCGCCGCCTTGCGGACCCGCCAGTCGGGGTCGGCGGCGAGCGGGATGATCTGTCGCAGGTCCTTGAGATCGGCCGGCAGCTGGACGTCCTCGGCGTTCAAGTCGTCGGCGCCGGGCGTCGCCGAGATGGGCGCCGCCGAGGGCGCCGTGGGCGTTTCCGCGCGAGCGATCACCGCGACCGCGCCCAGCGCCAGCCATGCGACGAGCACCGTGCCGCGGGAGCTCAGGACTTGTCCCAGCCGTTGGTGATGGGCATGCGGCGATCCTTGCCGAACGCCTTGGGCGTGATCCGGATCCCCGGCGGCCCCTGGCGACGCTTGTACTCGGCACGATCCACGGTGCGAGCGACGCGACGCGCCAGCTCCAGATCGACACCGCGGCTCGCGATCTCGGCCAGCGAGCGGTCCTCCTCGACGTAGCTCGCGAGAATCGCGTCGAGGACCGGATAGGGCGGCAAGGAATCCTCGTCCTTCTGGTTCTCGCGCAGCTCGGCGGTGGGCGGGCGCTCGATCACCGATACCGGGATGAGCGGCGCCGCGGCGGCTTCGTTCCGGTGCCGCGCCAGCGCGAACACCAGCGTCTTGGGGATGTCCTTGAGCACCGCGAAGCCGCCCGCCATGTCGCCGTAGAGCGTGCAGTAGCCCATCGCGTTCTCGCTCTTGTTGCCGGTGGTGAGCAGCAGATGGCCGAACTTGTTGGAGAGCGCCATCAAGAGCGTGCCGCGAATCCGCGCCTGCAGGTTCTCCTCGGTCACGTCCGGGCGCGTGCCCGCGAAGCGTGGCGCCAGCGCCTCGCCGAACGCGGCCATCAGCGGCTCGATCGCGATGGCCGGGCACTCGATGCCCAGATTCTTGGCGACCGCGAGCGCGTCGGCGAAGGTCCCCTCGGACGAGTACCGCGACGGCATGGTGACCGCGTGGACCCGCTCGGGTCCGAGCGCATCGACGGCGATCGCCGCGGTGAGCGCCGAATCGATGCCGCCCGAGAGCCCCACCAGCACCGAGCGGAATCCGTTCTTCTGGACGTAATCGCGTAGGCCCAGAACCAGCGCGCGCCACACCACCTCGAGGTGCGGCAGCTCGGGGGCGACCTTCGCCGGCGCCGCACCGCGAGCCCCGCCGCTCGCCACCGATCGCGGAACCCGGACCACGTGAAGGTGCGGCTCCGGGGCCGCTGCCCAGCCTCGCCGGGCCATCGGCTCGCGCAAGCGCCGACGCCGCGCCGGCGAGAGATCGACGTCCACCACCACCAGGTCCTCGGCGAACATCTCCGCGGCGGCGACGATTCTTCCCTCTTCGTCGAACACCGCGCTGCCGCCGTCGAACACCAGCTCGTCCTGGCCGCCCACCAGGTTCACGAACACCAGCGGAACGCTATGATCGGCGGCGCGGGCCGCGAGCATGGTGCGGCGAACGTGCTCCTTTCCGCGGTGGTAAGGCGAGGCCGAGAGGTTGACCGCCAGCAACGCACCGCCGCTCCGCACTTGCGGCAAGAGCGGCCCGTCGGGAACCCAGATGTCCTCGCAGATCCCGAGCCCGATCGGGATCTCGCCCAGCTCGAGCATGGTGGGAGCGCTTCCCGGAGCGAAGTAACGCTCCTCGTCGAAGACCCCGTAATTGGGCAGCTTGAGCTTGCGAGCGAAGCCACACACGGCGCCTTCGGCGAGCACCGCGGCGGCGTTGAACACGTCGCCTTCGAGCAGCGCCGTACCCACCAAGGCCACGACTCCGCGCGCCTCGGCCGCCAGCTGATCGAGGGCCGCGCGGGCCTCGGCCAGGAAATCGGTGCGCTGCACCAGATCCTCCGGCGGATAGCCGGTGAGCGCCATCTCCGGGAACACCACCAGCTCGGCGCCCGAGCGCTGCGCCTGATGGATGGCGTCGGAGATCCGCCGCCGGTTGCGCTCGAGGGCGCCGACCGTGGGGTTGATCTGGGCCAGCGCCACGCGCAAACGCATTGCGCCGAGCAAGCTACCCGAGGGCCCAGAACCGAATCAACGCGGAACCGAATCGACGCGGACTTGCCTGCGGCGTCGCGGCGGTGGTGTCGCAATTTGCCGATCTCCGGCTCGGGCGCCGGCCGGCCGATGGCCGTGCGCGGGCACGGCTCGGCCACGATCGAGACTCGATCGTGCCCTTGCCTCGCCTGCATTCGCCCGCGCGATGGGGGCTCACACCCGGCGAGTGCCTCCGATGGGCGCGGGCTCGAGCGCCCTCGCACAGCCACCGGCCGTCCGTCGCCCGAGCCGGGCCTATGTGGGCAAGGTGAGACACTACGCTCGCGGCGGGCGGCCTTGCGCCGAGCGCCGCACGGTCTATGCTGCGCGCCCTCAACGATGCCCATTCCTCACCGTCGAACGTTCGCCGCGATCCGCGCCGCCTCTCGGCCGGAGTCACGGCGCGTGGCACGCGCGCTCCGCGTTGTGCAGTTGGTCGTGATCGCACAGCTGTTCGAGGCCACGCTGCTGCTCGGGCCGTTCGCCGGCCGCGCCGCCGCCGCGGAGGCGACGCCGCGGCGAATGGCGGTCGAGGCGAGAACCCTGCCCAACGGTCTCCGGGTCTGGACCCAGACCACGCCCGGCACCAGCGAGGCGCACGTCCGGCTGGTGGTCCAGGCCGGCTCCGGCGACGAGCCCGAGAACGGCAACGGCCTCGCTCATTTCGTCGAGCACATGATCTTCGACCACGAGACCGATCCGGGCATCCACGGGCTGATCCAGAAAATCGAGCGGGAGGGCGGTTACTACAACGCGTTCACCACCGTGGACATGACCTACGCCGTGATCGACAGCTTCACCGGCGAGCTCGAGCCGTCGCTCGAGCTGCTGGCCTCGTCCCTCTCGGGCTCGCCGTTCACGAGCGACCAGGTCGAGGTGGAGCGGCAGATCCTGCTGCGCGAGCTGGCCGAGAAGGAAGACGACGCGCTGATGCTCGCGGTGCGGGAGCAGCTCTACGGCGATCAGCCGCTGGCCCGCGCCGAGGGGGGCGTGCCCGACTCGATCGACCGCATCAGCGCCCGCCAGCTGAAAGCCTTCTACCAGCAGCACTACCGCCCGCCCGCGCTGGTGCTGATCGTGATCGGCGATCTCACGACTGACGAGATCAACGCCGCCGTGCAGCGAACCCTGGGCAAGCTCACCTGGAGCGGCCACGCGCCGCCGGCCTACGGCGACCCCGAGCGGAACCCCGGGCCGATCCAGGTCGACGACACCGATCGCTCGGGCACGCTGCTGCACGGCTTCGTGACGCCCGGCGCGCGCGATCCCGACTACTACGCGCTCTGGGTCCTGCAGGAGCAGCTCGAGATGCGGCTCTACGACCGCATCCGCGTCCATCGCGGCCTGAGCTACGCGCCCTACGTGTACTTCTCGCCCAATCGCCGCGAGGGCTTGCTCTACCTCGACGCGTCGGCGAACGAGAGCGACTTCGGCACGATGGCCGACGCGTTCGACGCCGAGCTCACGCGGGTCGCGAGCGGCGAGCTCGGCGCCGACGAGGTCGAGGAGGCGCGGCTCCGGGTCGCGAACCGGTTCGTGCGCGAGCACCAAAGCGGCGAGGATCTGGCGAATCACCTGGCGTGGCTGGCCGGCATCATCGATCCCGGCGAGCAGCCGCAGGATCCGGTCGAGCCGCTCAAGCGAGTGGGTCGCAAGGATCTCAAGCGCGTGGCCGAGCGCTGGAGCGCGGCGGTGTTCCGGGTCGACGCGCGCGCCCCGGCCACGCCCGCGCTCCCCGAGCCCGAAACCGCCGGTCGCGTGCCGCAGGCGGTGCTCTGGAGCCTGTCGATCGGATTCGCGCTGATGCTGCTGCTCGAGCTTCTCATCCTGAGGCGCATGCGAGCCCTGCGGCAGACCCTGGCCGCGAGCCCGAACGCGCAGAGCAAGTAGGAGCCCATCGTTGGCCTCCCGGGCCATCGACGTCGTCGCGGCGCTGGTGTGGCGCGAGGGCCGGCTGCTGGTGACCCAGCGCTTGCAAGGCAGCCACCTGGGCGGACTGTGGGAGTTTCCCGGCGGCAAGATCGAGCCGGGAGAAGAACCGGATGCCGCGCTGGTGCGCGAGGTGCGCGAGGAGCTCGCGATCGAGATCGCGGTGGGACCGCTGCGAGAAGAAGTGGTCCACGCGTATCCCGAGAAGACCGTGCGACTCAGGTTCTTCGATTGCTCGTGGATCGCGGGAGAGGCGCGGCACCTCGCGGTCGCCGATCACCGCTGGGTCGCGCGCGACGAGTTGGCCGGCCTCGAGTTTCCTCCCGCCGACCAGGCGCTGCTCGCCGGCCTCGAATCCCGCTTCGCCCCCCTGCTCCCTCCCGCGCGCGCGTGATGTCTCACGTTGCGCACGAGGACGGGCTCGGGCGACGGACGGCCGCTGGCTGTGCGAGGGCGCTCGAGCCCGCGCCCATCGGAAACACTCGCCCCCAATCGCGCGGGCGAATGCAGGCGAGGCGAGCGTACGGATCGAGTCTCGATCATGGCCGAGCCGTGCCCGAGCACGGGCAACGGACGGCCGGCGCACGATGCCTGAGATCGGCAAGCCGCGACACCACGCGCGTGATGGCTCTTTGAAGCCCCCGTGACGGGATCCAAAACATCTTCCTCACGATCCACATTCAGCGCTTCGGGGGGGGGGGAATCAGGAAGGCCCCTCAGCGCACCGCGACGCGGCCCAGGATCCAGTCGACCAGCCGCGGTGCCAGCTGGTCGAGCCGCACGACCAGCTTTCCACCGGCGGTGAGATGCACCTCGCGGTGGCCGCGCTCGACGGCGCGCGCGATCGCCTCGGCCACGGCGCGCGGATCCTGACCGGAAGCGATCAGCTTGTCGTCGTGACCTTGCTCGCGGCCATCGCCGAGCAGGGCGCGCCGCGAGATCGGTGTGCGCGTGAAGCTCGGGCACACCACCGTGACGCCCACGCCCTTCCGCGCGACCTCGATCCGCAGCGCGTTCGCCAGACCGTGAAGCGCGAACTTGCTGGCCGCGTAACCGGAGCGCAGCGGAGTCGCGACACGCCCGGCGATGCTCGACACCACCACGATTCGGCCGGAGCCCTGGCGCACCATCGCCGGTAGCGTGGCCCGCACCACGTGCAGGACGCCGAAGAAATTGACTTCCATGAGGCGGCGGAAGACCGCGGCGTCGGTGTCGAGAAACTCGGAGCGCTGGGTGATCCCCGCGTTCGCGATGAGCACGTCGATCCGGCTCCAGCACTCGAGTGTCCGCCGCACCAGCTCGTCCACCGCGGCCGGGTCGGTGACGTCGGTGGGCGCGACGAGCACCGTGCCCTTCCCGGATCGGTCGAGCTCCGTCGCCAGCTCGCGAAGCGCCGCTTCGTTGCGCGCCGCGAGCACCACGTTCGCGCCGCGTGCCGCCAGCACCTTGGCGGTCTCGAGCCCGATTCCGCTCGAAGCGCCGGTCACGATCGCCACTGCCCCGCCCAGCCGCTGTCCCTTCATGCCCACCTCCCCATGCTCGAGCGTCACACGGCGCCACGATCGACTGCCGGAGCCGAGCCCACCGATCCGGTCGCTCGCGGCGAATCCGCGAGCCCCTCGCGAAGCACGCGAATCGCTTCCGAAGGCCACCCGCGCAAGATCGCGAGCGCCCCGGCGTAAGCCACGAATCCCGCCGCGGCACGCAACACGACGCCGCCGGGAAGCAGCCCCGCCACGAGCCCGGCGAGCCCGCTCGCCAGCACCACTCTCGGATCGAGCACGCTCCACGGCCCCGCCACTCCCAGCTCGCGACCCGCCGCGAGCGAGTACGCGACCAAGCCCGCGAGCTGGGTGAGCAGCATGACGCTTGCCGCTCCACGAGTGCCCAGCCACGGATCGACCAGCAAATTGAGCACGATGTTTCCCGCCGCGAGCGACGCGGTGATGCGCGCGAGCTCGGTGGTCCGCCCCAGCGCCAGCAGCGCCGAGCTCGGCACGTAGGACACGAAGATCACCGCGCCCACCACCATCCAGATCGCGGCGAACGGCTGGCCCATCGCGGCGTAGGCGGGCGGATAGAGCAGTGCCACACCGGGGTTCGCGAGCACCGCGCCGCCGACGCCGAGCGGCACCGCCAGCGTCACCATCAGCACCAGCGCCTCGCGATAGATGCGCCGCGCGCGAGCGCGGTCGCGACCCGAGATCGCCGGGAACGCCGCCATGGAGATCGCCGCGGGCAGCACGGCGAACGCAAGCGGAATCCGCGACACCGCCTCGTAGACGCCCACCTCCGCGCGCGACGTGAAGCGCCACAAGAGCACCCGGTCGCCCACCAGGTACACCATCGCGGCGAGCGCCGAGAGGCCGGGCAGCCAGGCCTGACGGGCGAGGCGCACCGTGAGTCGCGTGCTGAGCGTGGCGCGGACGTGGCCGAAGTGCAGGCGCTGGATGAACGCGGTCAGCATCGCTTGGACCACCTCGGCGATGCCGTAGAGGAAGCCCGCCGCACCCACCCCGGCTCCCGCCACCCACAGCACCAGACCGCCCGCCGCCAGCGTGCCCGAGCGGCCCAGATCGAGCGCTCCCTTCCACACGAAACGCTCGCGGGCCTGGAACACCGCGCTCAGGGTCCGCCCCAGGCTCCCCACCACCCATCCGCCGACCAGCAGCATCGCCGCGTGACGCGACGGCGCATCCGGCACCAGGAGCGCCAGCGACGCGAACGCCACCGCCGCGCCCACCGTCACGTAGAGCGCCTTGGCCGCGAACGCGGCACCGAGGCGCGCCGACTCGCGCCCGTGCGCTCGCGACAGCGCGCGCACCACCATCGGATCGAGCCCACCGTCGCCCGGCTCGTAGCACATGGCACCCACCGAGAGCGCCAGCGTGATCACGCCCATCTGCGCTGGCGTCAGCACGCGCGCCAGCAACCAGAACGCAACGAAGGAGAGCAATCGCGCACCGAGGCCGCCCGCGACGAGCCACGCCGCGTTCGCGGCCACACCGGGCCCGCGCGCGACGCTCACGAGAGCGCCCGCCGGTAGGCCGCCAGCGTCGCGGACGCCGTCCGGTCCCAGGTGAACTGCCGCGCCCGTTCCGCTCCGCGTTGCCGCAAGCCGTCGGAACGAGCGGCATCGGCGAGCACGTGCTCGAGCTTGGTCGCGAGATCCGCGGGATCGAGCGGATCGGCGTAGTCGACGCTCTCGCCGCCCACCTCGGGAATGCCACCCACCCGCGACGTCACCACCGGAACTCCCATCGACATCGCCTCGAGCACCGGCAACCCGAACCCCTCGAAGAGCGACGGGAAAGCCAAGAGCGCGGCGCCACCGTAGACCAGCGGCATCTCGGCCTCCGACACCTGCGGCAGGAGCGCGACTCGATCGCCGACGCCACGAAGCGCGGCACGCGCTCGCAGGCTCGCCTCGAACGTGGACTGCGTCAGCACGATCGCCAGGCGATGTCGCGCGCGTAGCGATTGCGGCAAGAGCGCATAGGCATCGATCAGCCGATGCGCGTTCTTGCGCGGATCGATCGACGAAAATCCGAGCATCCAGTCGCCGCCCAGGCCGTGAGCCTCGGCAAACCGCCGCACCTGGCTGACCGCCGCCGGTACTCGGAACGCGGGTGCGGCGGCGAGTGGCACCACCGAGATCCGGTCCGGCGAGAGCCCGAGGAGGCGCACGAGGTCGTCGCGCGTGGCCTCGCTCGACGCCACGAGCCAGCTCGCCCGCGCGAGCGTCGCGGGAATCGCGTAGCGGTGCCACCACTTGCGAAGCTTGAACCGGGCGCCGCGCATCGCGACCGGATAGTCGAGCGTGGGCGAGAGCACGCACAGCAGATCGTGCACCGACACCACGCTCGGCACGCCTGCCGCGAAGCTGCCGCCGCCGAGCGGAAAATGGAGCACGTCGAGGCGAGCGGCACGCGCGGATCTGGGCAGCTCGATCTGCCGGAAGAAACCGGGAATTCGTGCCAGCGCTCCGCCGCCCAGCTCGCGAACGTCGATCCGGTCGCGAGACGCGTTCTCGGGCACCGGCGGATTCCGCCCCAGCAACATCAGCTGGTGATCTCCGGGCTGCTCGGCGAGAGCCCGCACCAGCTCACGCCGATACACGGCGAGCCCGCCGTGATCCGACGGCGGGAAAAGCCCCGTATCGATCCCCACGCGCAGCGCCATGAGCGCGGCAACCTGCCCGCGGCCACTGTCGCGGGCAAGCTTCTGGATGGCTCGATCGCCGTCCGGAGGGACGCGATCTCTCGCGTCCGCAGCGCTGCATCGCGATCCCGCGCTCCCCGCCGGGGACCGGCGGGCTCCAGCGCACGACCACGGCCGCCACTGTCGAGCGCAACGATCTCCGGCGCGTGGCCGATCGACCGAGACGCGTCCCTCCGACCGTGGGCCTAATCGAGGCTCTTCCGGAAACGCAGCGCCGCGAGCGACAGCGCGGCGGCGGCGAAGCACATCAGCACCGCGGCTTGCGGCCAGAGCGCCGCGAAGCCGGCTCCTTTCACGAACACACCTCGCACGATGATCGCGTAGTAGCGAAGCGGAATCGCGTAGGTCAGGAGCTGGATGAAGTGCGGCATGTTCTCGGTCGGGAACACCAGTCCCGAGAGGTAGATCATCGGCACCATGAACAGGAACGAGGACGTGAGCATCGCCTGCTGCTGGGTGCGCGCGAGCGTCGAGGTGAGAAGACCGAGGCCGAGCGCGGTCACGATGAACGGGATCGAAAGCAGCACCAGCGCCGTGAGCGTGCCGGCGAGCGGCACGTGGAAGAGGAAGACCGAGAGCGCGGTGACCGCGAAGAGGTCGAGGATCGCGATCACGAAGAAGGGCAAGAGCTTCGCGGCCACCAGCTGCCAGGGACGCACCGGCG
>CAZYWA010000288.1:0-9783 GCA_964650975.1 uncultured bacterium | reverse complement strand
TCCAGCCGGCTCGTCCAGTTGTCTCGCTCGATGCGCGCCGCGGTGCCGCTCTGACCTTGACTCGCAAGCTGATCCTCGATGCGCTTGACGGCAAGGAGCGTCTCGTGGATCTCAACCTTCGCCGGCGTGGCCGCGTCCCGGATGGCGAGCTGCTTGGATGCGAGGAAGGCACGAAGCGAGTTGCGGTCGTGTCGCCCTCGCTGTCTGGCCAGTCGTAGTCCCTCGGTGACTAGGCAATCCCACGCGGCCTCCGCGTTCTCGGGATCCTCGAGCTCGCCGCGAAGGATCTCGACGGCACCTATGCGAAGCCCAGCAGAGTCACCGAGCAGATCCAGGACCACACAGTGGAGACGGTCCAGTGCGTGACCAAGGAGCTTCTGTTCGGCGCGTGATCGGACAGCGACAGCGGCATCATGCAACCCGTCGGAGCGACCGCCCCGCATCCGGTCGAGGTCCTCGCTCAACTCCTGCACCGGCCTGCTGGCGGCCGGATCAACAGCCAGGACACCACGGAGCTCGCTGGACTTGGCGATGCCTTCGATCAGTCGATCGATCGCGTCATCGAAGGACGGCCCGCGCGACAGCCCCTTCTTCGCCTGAATCTCGAAGGTGAACTCGCCTAACCCCGCGGTCTCGATTCGGATGTCGTCACCTGGCCCGCCGGTTTCGCTCGACACCGCAGAAGGCACCGCGGGCTCGGCGGTGCGAGCCCAGGAAAGCGGTCGCCGAGCGATGACGTGTACGGCGGCCAGTGCGACGACGTTCGCCTGGAACTCGTACCCTCCTGAGCCGGCACTCCCTCCGCTCATGACATCGCCTCCTCGGGGCGTCGCTAGTCGACGAACGGCACGTACGATTAGACCGATCCCCGGCGGTAGCGCGGACGCCCGGCCCTTCACCCGACGGCACATCGCAATGCCGCCGATGGCGACTCGCACGCGCGTGCCGGCGCCGCGAATCGTCTCCTGCCTCAGGAGTGCGCGCCGCGTATGGCGCCGTTGTCTCACATAGAATCATCGTCACCCTCCTCACCGGTACCACTTCCTCAACCCCCGCTCGAGTCGCTGGAACATCTCGGCCATCTTCGCGCGGAGAAGTCGGGGATTGCGCCACCGCCCGCGCAGATTAGGGTCCTGGCCGCAGCCAGCGCGAGAAGTGGAAGCGGCGCTCAAGGGTCTCCAGCATGCCGAAAACGTCGTCGAGCGTTCGGGGCGCACTGGATACGAGACTGTCCCAGCGCCGCACTTCGTCGAAGTCGATGTCCATGATTCCCGGCTCGTTCGGCCGCATGAGCTTAATGAACTCCTGGGCGACAAGCGCGTAGCCACAGGTCGTCGGATGCACGCCATCGAGACTGATGAGACCGCCGTTCGCGACTCCGCCCGACGGCTGAATCTCGAAGAAACGTACCGACAGGTCCGAGAGCGCGGGCGGAAGCAGGTAACGAGGCATTCCGTGATTCCGGCGTACGGCCAGATCATCGAGAACCCGGCACAGGTCGACCACATGCCAGCCATGCTCCGTGGCACTCTCCCGAATCACGTCGTTGTATTGATCGATCACTTCATCGATGTGCTGAGCCTCCGCACCAGTGAGACGCGGATCAGAACCGGGATCAAAGTCCTTGTCCTGAATCCAGAACCGCGTGTAATAGTCGAAATACTTGCGACTATCCGGCAGGCTGCCCTTGTTCTTCATGACCCCGCGAGTGATCGGCGGGATCGTCACATGCGGAACGGTCGCGACGTAAACGTGGGTCGCGTCGATCGCGGCGATTTGGTCCGCGACAGGCTTATACTCGGCGCGGAACGCCTCGGTCGTCCAGAGCGTGAAGGTCGAGAACGACCCGGGGGGCGTCGGCCCTGTTTCGAACACCTTGAGCTCCACAACCGTGGCGAGACAGTTGTTCGCGCCTAGCCACACGATGAGATGATCAATCTTGCCGTCCTGTTCTTTGATGCGCTTCGCGATTTCGATCTGCGTGTCCGAGTCGCGAGTCGGGGTCTGAGCAGGATTCAGCACCCGATACGCGGTTCGTTCCCGCGATGCCGAGGGAAGCGTTAGCCAGTCCTCCTTTCCTGCGAAGTGCGCCTTGGCGCGACCCGCGGACAGCGCGATCGCGTCACCAGCCTCAAAGCCCCAAACAGCGAGATTGTGAAACAGTATGTCGCCCACTGGCTCTGCGCCCGGACCCCGCTCCCAGTACCCATCGATGCGCTCGATCAGCTCGGCGATGTGAAGCGTTGCGCCAAGCCACTCGAACCCGTGGAGGTTCGCTCCATAGGTGAGCTGGAGTTCACGCGCCAGCCATTCGAGGTTGCACGGCAGGCCGCCGGCGCCCATGAAATTCGGCACCCGAAAATCCGAACGCGGGATGCCCATGCGCTCTGCGACCAACGCCGGGAACGACAGGTCGGTGTGCGTGATCGCTGCCGACTGAAATCCCTGCGTGAGGCTATCGCCGATCGCGACCAGTCGTGCCATTAGGTACCCTCCGTGGTTCAGCGCTCGGGTGGACCGTGGTCAGGTCTGCAACCGGCGAACTGGACGTTAAGAATTGTGCCTGCAGAAGGAGCGGGTGACGACGGTGCCTGGCATCTCCCATCGCCCATCGCCCAGAACGATGAGGGACTCTACGGGACTTTCCGCGCGCGACGCCAGCCCCGGTGAGTGCACCCGCGCCTCGACCTCGGCAGTCTCCCTGAGAGACGCCCCCGCCCGCCACCTCACGTTCTCGTCCGGATCGTGCTCGGCGAGCAGCTCGAGCGCAACCCGTACACCCTGCCGGTTCGTTCCGACCTCGCCCAGAAGCGTGCAGCACCAGGCCCGCATCTCGGACGACTTGCTCAGGAGGCACTCCATCAAGACCGGAACGGCTTCGTCCGGCAGCGGCGACGCACCGAGCAGCGCCCATACTGCCGCGACCCGTACGCGCCTGCTCTCGTCTTCGAGGCATGCCAGCAGCGGGCGGGCGGCCCGTTGGACCGCCTCGGAACCGAGCTCGCGAATCTCCTCGGCAGCGTGCCAGCGGCGGTCTGGGTTCCGGCTCGCGAGGCCGGCCAGAACCTCCGAGAACAGCGTCGCGGTCGGCTCGATCACCGCGGCGCGCCCGGCCCCTTGTGCGCCTCGGGCGGCAGTACCGACCACTTCACCAGTTCGAGCCCAGGTGCCCACCGACCCTGCGCCATCACCAGCACCAGCACGCGCCCGACACCGGGACAGTAGAACGTCCGCGTGTCGGCCGCTTCGCCACTCGGGAGCTTGTGCTCGCCCTTGGCATCGACGGCCGCGCACGCCTTGAACGAGCCGGCCTCGACGTCCACATCAGCGACACCGGTGAACTGGTGCTCGATCGTGGCCTCGTACCAGACGGTGTCTGCCGTGAGGTGCCGCGGGATCTACGTCCAGGTGCGGCCGACGTCGAGGGGGTAGGCGGCCCATGCCGTCGAGGTCGGAGCCAGGCACCGGGGGAGCGATGGCGCCGTGTGTCGCGCGCGCCCGGACGCCAAGCGGCGTTAACTCGACCAGAACGGCGAGTAGCGCTGCCAGGATCCGCATCTCGTCATGTAAGAGGAGATTCGGTGTCGGCTCTCCGATAGAGACGGTTGGCCCAGACCGGCCAAAGCGGCGCGCAATCTCCCATCGGAGCCACAGCTCGGGTAACGACCGCTTGCGCCAATTCGTCGATGGAAGCGACCTGCAGCCCGGCTGTGCTAGAAGGTTCGGAGGGCAAGTCCCGGAGCGAAAGACACCATAGGGCCGTGCGTCAGACGGAGCCGGAACCGCGCCCTGCTGGAGCGACGATGACCAAACGGTCGAAGGCGGGAATCCACGGTTTCGTGCTCGGGCTGCTCGCGCTTTTTCTCGGCTCGGGCTGTCCTTACTCGTGGCTGGGGCGGTATACGGGGCCGGCAAATCCCGGTCTCGTTACCGTCAGAGCGATGACCCCAGATCACGCCGTCGAATATCTCGAGAAGCTTTCGCTCTGTGACGTTTCGAAGGCCCAGACGCCACTGCCGGCGAACGAGCTGTCGCGTCGCGTGCGCCCCGGCGCGCCACCGCTCTCGGACGCCACGGTGCGGGATGCGGCTGAGGCGCCCCTCCTGATCCGTTTCGGCCTCGTCAGCGACGTTCACATACGAGAGCCCGAGGTCAAGCTCTTCAGTAGGGACGCGAGCCATGATCTGGACAAGGTGATCTCGACTTTCGAGCGCCGCCCAGTGCAAGAGGCGTTTCAGCCCCACGTGTTTCTCGCCACGTTGAAGCTCTTTGATCGACTTCAAGCGATCAGTCCTTTCCGTTTTGTCATCAACCTCGGCGACACAATCGATGCCGGAACGCTGCGAGAAGCCTACGAGTTCATGTACCTGGCGAAATGCCTGTCGGTGCCAATGCTCAGCGCGGTCGGGAACCACGATGACTCCGTGTTCGGAAACTACAAGGGCGAGCTCGCCTATATCCGGGAGGCGTCGGCTGATTTCTATGCAGTTGGCAATCTGAAGCGGTTTCTGTACATGAATGACCCGGAGTCACCGGATCTCCGCGAACTAAGCTGGCGCCTTATGCCGCGGCCTTACAATGAGACGTGTCACGATGTGAGTCTGGACGTGAACGGCACCCCCGAGTGTCCATCGTTAGCGGTGAAGGCGGCGAGTCTCGATACTTATTGCCACGGCTTCGATCTTCCCAACCGAGAGTACGATCGGATCAATGGTTCTGGGCCCCCACTCACCGAGTGCGACAGCTACACGGGTTACTACGCGGCCTCGGTGCCTCTCTGCGATGGGACGCTGGTACAGCTGATCGCGCTCGATTTCACACGGCACGACACGTGGGGCGCAGACGCCGAGACTGACCCGATAAAGCTCCACGATCAGATGGAGTGGCTTCAGCATCGGTTGCAGGAACGTGATCCGGTGTTGAGAATCGTCTTTATGCACCATCGCCCGGGCGACGACACGCCCCTTATGCGCTTGCTGATCCGCGCAGCTGCGCAAGCGCCAATCGTGCTCTTCTCCGGGCACACCCACGAGCATCACCTCGATTGGCACGGTGGCCGGACTGGTCTTTGGGAGGTCAACACCGGCTCGCTCGAAGAGTTCCCGCAGTGGGCTCGAATGGTCGAGATTCGAAAGCGCGTCGGCGACCCGAAGAGGGGCGTCGCAGACCGTTTCTTGATGACGACTAGGGCCGTGGCCCCGAGTTTGGCCTTCACCAACGAGGCGGCGACTATGAGCCAGGACCGGCTCGCGGCCTCGCTCCAGGACTGCCGAGCGCTTGCCGATCGTGATCTCTGGCCCGCCGACTCTACCAAGGGCCTGCCGTGGGAATGTCCGGCACTGCCGAGTGAGCCCCCCTCTGAGGGCGAGAGCTATCTGGACAAGGCCGCCAGATGTGGCTTCCTGGGTTCAGTTTCCGACTACCGATTCAACAAGAGTCGGGTATTCGACCTATTTCAGCGGCAGCCGCTGTCGGACATCCGCAAAGCCGCGAACATCGTAGTCGACCTCACTGGGCAAGGGGAATAGATGGCTATCGACCCGGAAGCGATTCGATCGTGGCTCCACGAGGCGTTGCTCGGGATCGTGAGCGATGGTGCGCCGGCCGACATCAGCGTGACACAGACGGATACGAGGACCTACCAGTTCGATGCGACGACGAATGCAACGGACGCGTCGTGGATTTCTCAGCAGCGAGAAGATGTCCGAAGGGCGCTTCGGACCGTGGTGGCCGTGATTGCCACGCGGCAATCCCTAAGCCTCGGCTTGCGTTTTCTTGTGGCGGCACCTGCGAATGCGGCACTACCGCTGGCTGGCGACCCGCCGACTGTCTTGGCAAGCCGTGGCGCCACGATGAAGCTGACTGACGACCCGAAGGCGACGAGCTCGAAGACTCGGCCGAGCAACACATCTCGGGGCCCGAAGATCTCGCGGAAGGCCAGCCGCTCGAAGACACCGAATGCCAGAACAAAACCGACCGGAGCCCGACGGGCAGCCGCGTCGAGCCGCCGCTCGCGCAGCCGGCCGCGGTAGCGCCATGTCGCACCCGAGCGCCGGAGGGAAGCATGGTGCTTCGATGCGTCCTCTGTGCTACGGCCCAAGCTGCAAGACGCGCGATGTACAGGCGGCCGACCCACCGACCACCGCCACCGCCGCATTCTCCTCGAAGGCGTTCGCCCGCCGGATGTAGCCGCGCAGCGCCAGCATCGACCGGTGCCTGGTCTGGTTCGCGATGGACCGCTCCGAGCAGCCACGGCGAGCGGCCGTCGTGACCAACCCGAGCCGCAGCGAGTGCCCCGAGAACCGCTTGGCGTCCAGCCCAGCGGCGCTGGCGGTTCGCTTCACCGCCGCTCACCGCGATCCTCGTCGGGCGCTGAAGTAGAATCGGATCGCCGTCAATGTCCGGAAATCTCGTATGGCGCGCATCAGAATCCTCCACGTGTCGGACCTGCATGAACGGGCCAACCGAGAAACCGATACCTGGCGGCGGCGACGTGTGCTTGGCGACGCCTGGATGCGAAACCTCGACGAGATCCGCGACGACGGCTACCCCGTCGACCTCGTCTGCTTCACGGGCGACATCGCCGACTGGGGCGTCGAAGACGAGTACCGCCGCGCCAGTGACTTCGTGCACGAGCTTCTGGAGAGGCTCGAGGTACCGATCCAGCGGTTCTTCCCCGTTCCGGGGAACCACGATGTCAACCGCCAGACGTCGGCCGACGTTTGGACCCACCTCCGGCCGAAGATCCTGAGTTCCTCCGGACTCGATCGATCTCGTTGGCTCGCGGGTGGTCCCGCGCCAGCCGGAATCGATGCCAGCACTCTCGAACCAGTACTTGAGCGACGTGCGGCATATCGCCGTTGGATTGAAACGAGCGTGCACCGCTCCGACCTGCTGGCTGAGCGGTCGCCGCATGGGCGCCTCGGCTATCGCGTCACAGTGCCGGACCTCGCAGTCCGAACGCATGTGATCGGCCTCGACTCCGCCTGGCTGTGTGGAGACGACAACGACCAGGGGAGGCTCCTACTTACCGAGGATCAGGTCATGCGCCTCGCTACCCGCGATGGCGACTCCCTCGATGGCTTCCGGTTGGTGCTCGTCCACCACCCGTTCGCGCACATGGCCGACGGCCGAAGTTGCCGCGAGCTCCTCGCACCGAGGGTGGACCTCATGCTCCGCGGCCACCTACACAAAGAGGATCTCGCGACCGTTCTCGACCCGGACCGGTCCATGCGCGAGTGGGCGGCCGGCTGCCTCTACGAAGGTGACAATGCGGACCAGTGGCCCAACGCGTGCCACGTGATCGATGTTGAGTTCGCGGACGAGGGGCGCCTGGCGGCATTCGACGTCAGGCTGCGGGGCTGGTCCACCAATGGTCACTGGTCTGACGACGGGAGCCTTTACCGCGCCGCACCGCGCGGGCGGTTCCGGTGGGAGTTGCTCCCACGACCTCGTTCCGAACCCCCGCTTCCCCCGAACCGCGTGTTCGTCGGACGCGACGCCGAGCTTCAGGCCCTCGAGGAGGCGCTGTTAAGGTCGCCTGCAGCATCAGACGTCGCGATTTGCGCCCTCTACGGTATGCCCGGCGTCGGGAAGACCTATCTTGCCGAAGAGTTCGTTCGTCAACACACCGATGCCTTTCCCGGCGGCGTCTTTCGCCTGGTACTTCCGCCTGATCGCCCCACGTCCGCCGAAGCGCTGCTGCGCGATCTCCTCGATCAGCTTCGGCTCCCTGCTGAAGGCTCGGACCTCGTCGGCCGCCTCCGTGCGCGCCTCATTGAGCCCCGCTCGCTCGTTCAGATCGAGAACGTTGACGACTCGTCCGCCGCCACGGCAGTCGCGGTCTTGCTGGCTACTCTTCCGGGCGCTTCCGCCATCGTGACCGGCCGGTTCCACGAGCTAGGGCGGGGCGCGGGTTGGGCATCCATCGACATCTCGACTTTCGACCAGCCCACGGCGATCGCCTTCCTGCAAGCAAAGCTTGAGGGTTGTCCCCTTGCCACGCACGTCCCCGAACTCACGAGGCTCGCGCAGACCCTCGGGCACCTCCCCCTAGCACTCAACCTTGCTGCTGGCCACCTGCGCCGGAATATGGGCGTCGACTCATTCATCTCCCTGCTCAGGCGGAAGGGCCTCAGTCTCGAACCTGCCGACCCAACCGATCCGGCCCTGATCGCAGACAGGGCGCGGGCGATCATCAGGTCGAGCTTTGAAATCTCGCTCGACGATCTGAGGGACGGTGTCGCCCCGCTTGCAGACGCGTTCGCCTCCCTCGGATACGCACCCCCCGCCGGGTTTGGCTCTAGCTTCGGAGCAGCACTAGCCGGCCTTGCGCTCGGTGAGTTTGAGGAGCTCGCGTCGACCGCTGTCTCGCTATCTCTGATGCAGCCCGCCTCGGCGCGCCCACAGGCATGGCAAATCCATCCACTGATAGCCGAGTTCCTCGCTTGCCAGGCGGATAGTGACCTCGTGACCCAGCGCGCATTCGCGTGGTTTGTAGAGCGCCTTCCTCCTCTGTCACCGAATCAGGCTGCGGAACAGGGCCGCATGTGGTCAGAGATCCAAGCCGAGCAAGCGGGTCTCGTGAATTGGCTCGAACGCCTCTCTGAGGAGGGACGTAGAGCCGTAACCGCCATTGCATCATCGTTTGCCATTCAGTCGGGTCCCTATCGGCGCTGGCAGCAGCTCTATGCCTCCGTCGCCGAACTCGGAATCGAGCCGCCGCCTCGGTCGGTGGTGCTGCATGCGCTCGCCTACACGTCGATCTTTGCGGGTGATTTTGGCACAAGTCTTCGGGCGGTCACGGAATGGGAACAAGTCGCTCGGCAACGCGGCGATCGCGGTGGCGTTGCGACCGCATTGGGCATGCGCGCGGATATCGCCGCAGCGCACCAACATTTTGCGGAGGCTTTCACGATCCGCACACAAGATCAGATTCCCATCCTCCAAGACCTAGGTGACGACCGGTCTCTAGGCGTCGCGCTTGGAAAGGTCGCTCGTCTCCTCGAACACCTCGGTCGCCGCGAGGAAGCTGAGAATCTTCGTCACGATACGGTGCTGCCGCTGCTCCGCAAGTCAGGGGACCCGCGCGAACTAGCTGTAGTTCTATGGGACGGCTACAAGGGGTACGTAGCCGTTCGCCGAATCGCTGAGGCCAAGGATCTCCTTCAGAGCGAGATCCTCCCTGTATTCGAGAAGCTCGGTGACCGACGTTCATACCTGCTCGGCGTGAAGGACCTTCTTAGGTGCGAAGCTCAGCTCGGGAATCCGCAAGCGGCGCTTGAAAGATTGGAAAGCAAGTTGCTGCCAGCCATCGATGCGCTCGAAGATCCGCGATCGAGTGCGATGGCACGCGACGCTCAGGCCGACATTCTTATGTTGATGGGACGGAAGGCTGAAGCGATCAGAGTGCTACGCGAGACTGTCATACCGGCTCTCCTGCGCCTGGGCGATGAGGGCGAGGCTGCAGTCGCAAATGGGACCGTGGCACGGCTTCTCTATGAACAGGGGAGCCTCGCCGCTGCCGCGGAGATCGTTCGCGAAGTCGAGATTCCGACCTACGAGCGGCTGGACAGGAGGGAAGCATTGGCTACTGCGCGAACGAATCTCGCGACTATCCTTCTCGACACGGACGATGCGAGGTATCGCGAGGAGGCCGCCGCGCTGCTTAACGCCGCCGGGGCGGATGCAGCGTGGCTTCGACCCGACCAGGCAGCTCTTCTTCAGGCGCAGATCACCCGGCTGGATCGGATGTTCAGGGCCGGTTCTTGACGCATCGAGGAC
>CAZYWA010000287.1:0-9792 GCA_964650975.1 uncultured bacterium | reverse complement strand
AGAAGGCGAGGCCTTGCGCAAGACTTGGCACATCGATGCTGACAGAAACGGTGGTGGTCATCGATTCCTCTCCTGCCTACCGCCGCGCTGAGCAGCGGGCACTACTTACCACGCGGATCGGCCCCGCGCTCCCCGGGTGGGAGCGGGTCACGTCATTCGCCCAGATCAGAACAACGAAATGGAGCGTCGGGAAAAGACGTGGTGGGCAAGGACTGGAAGGCCAAGATCTCGCTGGTGCTCTATTCGGCCGCGATTCCGGCGTCGTTCGTGAAGACGTGGATCGCATGGGGCTTGTACGGCTTGGTGGTGCTGATGTGGCTGGTGCCGGATCGCCGGATCGAGTCACGGATCTCGAGCTGACGGCCGCCCAAGCGCGGCACCTTACTCAATGAACGCGCACCGGCTGCGCGGGGCCGCTGTGTTTCGCGCGCTCGTCCTCGTCGAGCCTTTCCTGCTCGTGCTCGGCATCTCGCGCGGCCATCCGCGCGTCGATCGAGAGCGGGCCCGCGCCCACCACGGCCACCGCCGCCAGCATCACGAACACCAACGCCGAGAGCTCGAGGCCCTGGCCCTGGGTGAAGAGCCCGTCGCGCAGATGGACGAAGAGCACCGCGCCGAGCAGCGCGGGCAGCTGCGCCAAGGCTGCGAGGCGCGTCATGAAGCCGAGCGCCAGCATCAGCCCTCCGGCGAGGTGAGCGATCGCGACGTAATGCGCCACCACCATCGGCCAGAAGAATCCGTGCGAGGCCAGGAGCTCGGTCACCAGGTTGGGCTTGCTGATGAACAGGGCGCCGCGTACCACCAGACCGATCCCGAGGTAGATGCGGAGCGCGTCGAGCGCCAGGCGCTGCCGGCCTTCGTCACTGCGGAGAAGTGATTCGAACCGTTCCATGTCGACCCCCTGTGCGGCGGGTCGGAAACGAGCTCTTGCTCCGGATGCGCGGCGAGTGACCAGTCGGCTCGCCGCGACCGCCGGCCGCCGACGAGCCCCAGGCTATCCGGCCAGCCGGCGACACCACCAACCGAGCGCCCATCGCCCCTCGGCTAGCCACCCGAACGCTTCGGACGCGAGGGACCGCGTCCCTCCGAACGGCAGGGCTGACAGTCGGAGGGCTCCGGTCCCTCGCAGCCGAAGTGGACGATCGCGTCCATCGGCCGGAAAGCCCTTCCGGTTTGAGGGCGCGCGGTCACTCGGTCGCCGAGTGAAGCGCCAGCCGGTTCCCTTCCGAGTCGAGGATCACCGCGCGGAAACCGTGCGGTCCGATCGAGTGCTTCGGCTGAATCACCTGGCCGCCGGCGGGTCCGACCGCCGCGATCGCGGCGTCGAGGCGGCCGTTGGCGTTGAGGTAGACGAGCGGTCCGGTGGCGCATGGCTGGTTCGAGCCGTCGGTCACGACCACCAAGCAGCCGCCGACGGCGTCGCCCTCGTGCGGCAACACGCCGAGCGCGAATCCGGGACCTTCGGCCTTGTGCACCGATTGCCCGAGCACCGCCGAGTAAAACGCGATCGCGCGATCGAGGTCGTGCACCGGGATGTCGAGCCACACCACCTGATTCGCCATGTTCGCGGTCATGTCGATTCTCCTCGCCTGAGCTTGCCTCGACTCGTTTCAGCCGAAGATCGACTGCAAGGTCCGCATCGCCTTTCCGAGGTGGTGGTAAGGCGGCGTCGGGCTCGAGTCGTCCTTCGGCTCGTAGGGACCGGTGAGATACGGAACGTACATCGAGCGGCGCAAGCTCGGCGCGCCGGTAGCCTGCGACTGCGCGACCCGGTGCCAGAGGCGCCCGTCGTGCACGGTGAGATCGCCGGGCTTGGTCTCGACGCAGAGCTCGCTGGGATCGGTGTCGTGGCTCAGGAAGTAGAGCTTCCGGAAACAGGTGTCCCAGAAACCTTGGGTGTGGCTGCCCGGGATGAGACGCAAGCCGCCGTTCGCGGCGCTGCACTCGTCGAAATGCAGTCCCACGTTGAGCATCTTGACCGGCATGCGGCCGTAAAAGATGTCGCGCAGGCCGTCGGTGTGCCAGCCCAGGCGCTTGTAGATCGAGCCCTTCACGTTCATGTAGCGGTTGACCACCACGCCGTCCTTCTCGGCGTCGCCCACGCGCGCGTTCTCGCCGATGAGCTTCCGGATCGGCTCGAAGCGCGGGTCGTGGACGAAGCGGCGGATCTCGTCGGAAAACGTCGACGAGAACGTGAAGCGCTGCACCCAGCGCAGCCCCTTGTCGTTCTTGCCGAAGAAGACCGGGATGCCGTTCACCTTCGCGCGGCGCTCCCTGAACCACTGGCTCTCGATTCGCTCGAGCTCGCGGCCGATCATCGCGATCTCGTCCTGGGTCGCGACCTGGTCGAAGACCAGGAAGCCGTGCCGGTCGAGAAACGCCTGCTGCTCGGGCGTGATCTCGCTGCCGAGCCGAAAGCGCGTGGTGAGCGGCAGCGAAGAGGCGGACGAGGCAGCCCCGCTCCCGGGGCTCAAGGTTTCGATCCTGGTCATGAGCGGTGTTCCTTCGCGCGGCCGTCTCGAGCGGGCCGTGCGGTTGTGGTTTCCGGCATGCCGAGCATGCGCAGCGCCATGTCGACGAGATGATTCTCGATGGCTTCGATGGCGGCGTCGTGACGCTTCGACGCCGATCCGTGGGCCGATCCGTTCGACCCGCTGTTCCCGAGCCCCGCGACCAGCGCCAGCTCGCGGGGCGAGGTGAGGCCGTAACGGATCGCGAGATGGGTGAGGCTCTGGATCACCAGCCTGAGCTCCGACGCCGGCCGTCCGAAGAGCGGCTCGAGCAGCGCCGAGGTGCGCGCCAGGAATGGCAGCTGGCGGGTGTCGCGCCAGCGTGGCTCGACCTCGCCGGTGTCGACCACGGTGCGCATCATGAGCTTGATCTCGGCACGGTGCGCGCACACGAAGCGGAAACCGGCGCGCACCACGCGATCCACCAGCGCGCGCAGGTCGCCGCCCGCGGCGAGCGCCGCGTCGAACTGCTCGCGGAGCGGATCGAGCTCGGCGTACATCGCCTCGATCGACGCCTGATAGAGGCCGTCCTTGTTGCCGAAGTAATGGTGCACCAGCCCCAGGCTGACACCCGCACCACGCGCCACCTCGCGGATCGACGTGCCGTCGACGCCGTGCTCGGCGAACAGCACGCCCGCGGCGTCGAGCACCTTCTGCCGAGTCGCCTCGGCATCCGCATTCACCGGCCGCGCCATCGGGCTCGATAATTAATCAATCGTTCGATTCATTGTCAACTGCCGCGAGTATCCGCTGCGGCTGCGAGGGACCGCAGCCCTCCGACTGCCGTCCCTATCTTTCGGAGGGACGCGGTCCCTCGCGTCCGGAGCGTTCGAGCGGGTCGATCGCTCGCCGATGGATGGCGTGGGCTCCCGTGGTCGGGATAGGGTTTCGACTCACCTGCGGCTCGCGAAGCGATCTCACCGATGCCCACCGTCGACCCGGCGCTCTGGCAAGCGGTCAGCGACCTCCTCGAGCAAGTGCTCGATCTCCCCGAGGAGGAGCACGCCGGCTGGCTGGCCGCGCTGCGCGAGCGCGATCCCGCGATGGCCGACGCGGTGCGGCCGTTCCTCGACGAGCACCGCGAGCTGGCGCGCGAACAGTTTCTGGAGCGAAGTCCCGCGCCGCCTGTCGCCGCAGGCGTGCTGGCGGGTCAGCGAGCGGGGGCTTACACGCTGGTCGCGCCGATCGGCCAGGGCGGGATGGGCAGCGTGTGGCTCGGCGAGCGGAACGACGGCCGCTTCGAGCGCGGAGCCGCGATCAAGTTCCTGAGCCTGGCGCTCGTCGGACGCGGCGGTGAGGAGCGTTTCAAGCGCGAGGGCTCGATCCTCGGGCGGCTTTCGCACCCGCACATCGCGCAGCTGGTCGACGCGGGAGTGCTGGCGAGCGGGCAGCCCTATCTGGTGATCGAGCACGTCGAGGGCGAGGCGATCGACGTGTACTGCGATCGCCGGTCGCTCGACATCGAGGCTCGCGCGCGGCTCTTCCTCGACGTGCTCGCGGCGGTCGCGCACGCGCACGCCAACCTCATCGTGCACCGCGACCTGAAGCCCTCGAACGTGCTGGTGCGGCGCGACGGCGAGGTGAAGCTCCTCGACTTCGGGATCGCCAAGCTGCTCGAGGATCAGGCCGAGTCCGCGGCGGCCACGATGCTCACCCACGATGGCGGCGGGCCGATGACTCCGGCATTCGCGGCGCCCGAGCAGGTGCGCGGCCTGCCGGTCACCACCGCCACCGACGTGTACGCGCTCGGGGTCTTGCTCTACGTGCTGCTCACTGGACGGCATCCGGCCGGTCGGGGCCCGCACTCCACCGCGGATCTGGTGCGGGCGGTGGTCGAGATCGACCCGCCGCCTCCCTCGACCGTCGTGACGCCCGGCCGCGGGCCGTCCGAGGAGCTCGCTTCCGCGGCCGCGAATCGCGCCACCACGCCCGAGCGGCTGGCCCGATCGCTGCGCGGCGATCTCGACACCATCACGCTCAAGGCGCTCAAGAAGGATCCGGCCGAACGCTACCCGTCGGTGTCGGCCTTCTCCGAGGACGTGCGGCGCTACCTCGAGCTCGAGCCGATCGCCGCGCGGCCCGACACCTTCGCCTACCGCGCAACCAAGCTGGTGCGCCGCAATCCGGTGCCGGTGGCGCTCGCGGGCGTGGCGCTCCTCGCCACCGCGGCGGGATTGCTCGGCACCCTCACCCAGGCGCGGCGCGCCGTGGCGCAGCGCGACTTCGCTTACGGCGAGCTCTCCCGAGCCGAGGCGATCAACGACTTGAACTCGTTCCTGCTCTCCGACGCCGCGCCCTCGGGGAAACCGTTCACGGTAAACGAGCTGCTCGGCCGTGCCGAGCGCATCGTCGAACGCCAGCACGACGAGCACGATCCGAATCGCATCGATCTCCTGATCGCGATCGGAAGTCAGTACGAGAGCCAGGACCAGGACGCGAACGCGCGGCGCGTGCTCGACGAGGCGTACCGCCTGTCGCGGGGGATCGAGGACCGGTCGATCCGCGCCCGGGCGTCGTGTGCGTTCGCGAGCTCGCTGGCGCGCGGGGGCGAGCTGCCCCGCGCGGAAGCCCTGCTCCTCGAAGCGAAGGCCGAGCTTCCGCCCGGCCCACAGTTCGACCTCGACCGGATCGATTGCCTGCTCGATTCGAGCTCGGTCGCGCGCCAGGCCGGACGGGCCGGCGACGCGGTCGCGATCGCGCTCGACGCCCAGCGCCTGGCCACGCAGTCGCCGTTCCATTCCGAGCTTCTCGACCTCAAGACCCTCATGGGGCTGGCCGAGTCGTACCGCAGCGCGGGAAAGCATCGCGAGGCGAGCGCCGCATTCGAGCGCGCCTCGACGCTTCTCACCTCGCTCGGCCGCGACGAGACGCAAACCGCCGGGACGCTGCTCAACGACTGGGGCATCTCGGTCGAGTTCCTGGGCCGCCCGGCCGAGGCGGATCGCATCTTCTCGAAGGCCATCGAGATCTCGAGTGGAGCGCAGGGCGAAGAGAGCGTGGCGCCGATGCTGCTCGTCAACCGCTCGGATGCGCTGCGCGCGCTGGGACGATTCGCGGAAGCCACCGACTACGCGGAGCGCGGCCACGCGATGGCGGTACAGGCCGGCGACGAGGTCGCGGTCAACCAGGCGCTCATGTCGCTCTCGGCCTGCTACATCGAGCGCGGCGATCCGGCGCGCGGCGAGCAGCTGCTCGACGAGGTGGAGCCGCGCTTGCGGCACGACCTGCCGCCCGGCCACGCGGCGTTCGCCTCGCTGATGATGCAGCGGTCGGTGGCCGCGCAGCAGCTGGGCGAGCTACCGCGCGCGCTGAGCCTGCTCGACCAGGCGGTGGCGCTGACGGAAGCGTCGATCCAGGCGGGGAACGAAGGCGCGGATTTCCTGCCGCGGATCCTGATGCGGCGGGCCGACGTGGAGGTCCAGTCGGGCGACGGCGCGCGGGCCGAGGCCGACGCGTCGCGCGGCGTCTCCCTGCTCGAAGCAAGTCAGCCGGCGGAGACCCTCTCGAACGGCCTCGGCCGCGCGCACCTGACGCTCGCGCGAGCGTTGCAAGCACACGCAAAGCACGACGAGAGCGTCCGCGAGGCACGCATCGCGGCCAAGCATCTCGACGACGCCCTGGGGCCGAATAACACCTGGAGCCGCATGGCGCACCAGATGTCGGAGTGACCAGACGGCGAGCAGCACGTGCCGAGGGGGCTCGAGCCCGCGCACCTGGGCTTGCGGAACCGGCGGGTGGATCTCATCTTGCGCGGTCGTGAGCGAGCCGCGTTTCTCCAAATCCTGTGCAACCGGCCTCACCGTCGAGGTGGCCGCGAGCCTGGACGCGGTCCCCGCCGAGGAATGGGACGCGCTGGCCGGCGCCGACGACCCGTTCGTCGAGCACGCCTTCCTGCGCGCGCTCGAGACCAGCAAGAGCGTGGGGCGCGGCACGGGCTGGGATCCGGCACACGTGCTAGTGCGCCACGGCCGTGAGCTGGTGGGCGCGGCCCCCCTCTACGTCAAGCAACACAGCTACGGCGAGTACATCTTCGACTGGGGCTGGGCCGGGGCGGCGCAGCGCGCCCGGATTCCCTACTACCCGAAGCTCGTGTCCGCCGTGCCGTTCACTCCGGCCACCGGACGCCGGCTCCTGGTCGAAGGAGACGCCACGGAGGGGCCGGTCGTGGATGCGCTGATCGCCGGCATCCGCGCGGTGGCCGATCAGGTGGGCGCCTCGTCGACTCACTGGCTCTTCCTCACCCAGGCGGAGCACTTAAGCCTCGCCGCGCGCGACGGCTTCCTGGCGCGCACGACCTACCAGTTCCACTGGACCAATCCGGGTTACGCGTCGTTCGACGACTACCTCGGCGCCATGCGCTCGGCCGACCGGAAGGAAGTGCGGCGCGAGCGGCGCAAGGCCGCCGAGACGGGGCTCCGGCTACGCACGCTGCGCGGCACCGAGCTCACCGATGCCGAATGGAAGGCGCTGCCGCGCTTCTATCGCGACACCACCGCCCGCAAGGGCGCCATCGACTACCTGACGCCACGTTTCTTCGAGGAAGTCCGGCGCACGATTCCCGAACGCGTGGTGGTGGCGCTGGCCTCGCGCGGCAGCGAGCCGGTGGCCGGCGCCCTCGCCTTCCACAAAGGGAAGCAACTCTTCGGCCGCTACTGGGGCGCCGTCGAGGATTTCGAGGCGCTCCACTTCGAGTGTTGCTACTACCGGCTCATCGAGTTCGCGATCGACCACCACCTCGACCGCTTCGAGGCCGGCGCCCAGGGCGAGCACAAGGTGAAGCGCGGCCTCTTGCCGTCACCGACCTACAGCATCCACTGGATCCGCCACCCGAGCCTCGCCGAGGCGATCGCGGAGTACCTGCCCCGCGAGACCCGCTCGATCGAGGCGGAGATGGCGTATTTCGCCGAGCACTCGCCGTTCAAGCAGGCGTGACAACGGAGATTCGCGCCCACCCTCGCCTCGCGTAGGATACGCGTCGCGGCGGCGCTCCCTCGAGCCGGCGGCCCCGAGCTTTCGGGCCCGAGGCGCCTCCGCGGGGTTACCCCGCGGGATTTTCGACAGCTACCCACTGCATCGCGCGAAGCGGCGTGGGCGGCGGCGCCCCCCGCCGCGCGCCGGCCGCGGGTAGTGGGGGGGGGGTGGGCGCACCCCCACCAGCGCGGTCGGCGAGAGGAGGGTCGCCGTGGGCCAACGGGGCCGCGTCGCGCGCGCGCTGGCCAGCGCCTTTCTGGCGGGCGAGTGGAACGCGGCGGGACTCCGCGCGCGAGCCGAACGCGTCTTCGATCTCGACGCCACGTGGCTCGAGCTTCCGATCGCCGCGGCGCTCTCCGCCTTTCCGGAGCCGCCTCGTGACGCGCGCGACTCGCTGGCGCGACTGCTCGTGCCGTTGCTCGACGACGCGCGATTGCTGCTCGCCCCTCCCGTGCTGCCGCGCGTTCGGCGCTGGCTGGTCGACGAGCCGGCCAGCGGCGCACGGCGCTGGCCAGTGCCGCGGCTCGCGACCTCGAGCGAGCTGGCCACGTGGCTGGGTGTGACGTCGTCGCAGCTCGACTGGTTCGCCGACCCGCGCGGCACCGCGGCGCGGTCGACGCGTCCCACGCTGCAGCACTACCGCTACGCGTGGATCGCGAAATCGCGCGGCGGACACCGGCTGCTCGAGATTCCCCGATCACGCTTGAAGGCGATGCAGCGGAAGATCCTGACCGAGATCCTGGACGTCATCCCGCCGCACGACGCGGTGCACGGCTTCCGCCGCGGGCGCTCGGCGCTCGGCCACGCGACCCAACACGCGGGACGAGCCGTGGTGATCCGCATGGACCTCGAGGAATTCTTCCCCTCGACGCCCACCGGCCGGGTCTACGGCTTGTTCCGTGCGGCCGGCTACCCGGAAACGGTCGCTCGCCTGCTCACGTGGCTCACGACTCACCGCACGCCGCCGGCGGCGCTTCGCGACATGCCGCGCGGCAACCAGCCGGCCTCCGACGGATCGCACGCGCTCGAGGCGAGCGAGCGCTGGCGCTCGTTGCGACGGCTCGCTTCGCGGCACCTCCCGCAAGGCGCGCCGACCTCACCCGCTCTGGCCAATCTGTGCGCGTTTCGGCTCGACCGGCGGCTCGAGTCGCTCGCCGTCCACGCCGGTGCCCGCTACTCGCGCTACGCCGACGATCTCGCGTTCTCGGGAGACGAGCCGTTCGCGCACGGAGCCGCGCGACTCGTCGAGCGAGCGCACGCCGTCATCGTCGACGAGGGCTACCGGCCGAACACCCGCAAGACCCGCGTCATGCGCACCGGCTCGCGCCAGGAGCTGATGGGTCTCTCGATCAACGTGCGGCCCAACGTGGCTCGAACGGACTACGACCAGCTCAAGGCGGTGCTGACGAATTGCGTGCGGCACGGCCCGAGCACCCAGAACCGCGACGCACACGAGCAATTCCGCGCGCACCTCGAAGGCCGCGCGGCGTGGATCTCGTTCGTGAACCCGCTGCGCGGCCCACGGCTCCACGCACTGCTGGCCGCGATCGACTGGAGCCGCTGATCGCCCGACTTCACGCGGTCGTGCGCTGCGGCTGCGAGGGACCGCAGCCCTCCGATCGAGGTGGCGATGTCGAGCTCGGCGGCTTCAATGCACGAGCGTCGACGGGGGCTCGGATGAGGCTGGTGCGGGGGTTTCGTCGTCCGAGGTGGTGACCACCTCGTCGGGCTCGCCGAAGTCGAACACCAGCTTCTCGTCGCGGAAGTCGACCAGCACGTCGCCACCCTTTTCGAGCTTGCCGAAGAGGATTTCCTCGCTCAGGGGGCGCTTGAGCTCTTCCTGGATCACCCGCGCCAGCGGGCGGGCGCCGAAGATCGCATCGAAGCCCTTCTTGGCGAAGTAGTCGCGCGCCTCGTCGCTGAGCTCGATGGTCACCTTGCGCTCGGCGAGCTGGCGGACCAGCTCGTTCACGAACTTCTGCACGATCCGGCCCATGGTGTCGGGCGAGAGCGACGCGAACGGGATGCGCGCGTCGAGCCGGTTCCGGAACTCAGGGCTGAAGAGGTCCTGGTAGGCCTTGTCTTCCGCGTGGCCGAGACCGCGCTCGCCGAAGCCGAGCGAGCCGCGCGCCATCTCGCGCGCGCCCACGTTCGACGTCATGAGCAGGATCACGTGGCGGAAATCCGCCTTGCGGCCGTTGTTGTCGGTGAGCGTTCCGTGATCCATCACCTGCAGCAGGATGTTGAAAACGTCGGGGTGCGCCTTCTCGATCTCGTCGAGCAACAGCACCGCGTGCGGCGTCTTGTTCAC
>CAZYWA010000286.1:0-9792 GCA_964650975.1 uncultured bacterium | reverse complement strand
ACGCGCCGGAGCGAGCCCGTGAGCGCGGCGCCGGGTGGCGCGATCGTGGTCGGCGGCTACGTCAACGGCCTCGGACTGGTACGCGCGTTCGCGGCGCGCGGCATCCCCACCGCGGTGATCGTCACGCACCCGTACGACATCGCGCACCGCTCCCGATGGGTACGCGGCTTCGAGACGGCGCTCGATCTCGGTCAGCGGCCGGAGGGTCTTCTCGAGGCGCTCGCCCGGCGCGCGTCCGAATGGGCGGGATGGGCGCTGGTTCCCGCCAACGACGAGGCGCTGGCGGCGATCGCCCTGCATCACGAGGCGCTCTCGTCCCGGTTCCGGATCCTCGCTTCCTCGCCAGAGAGCGCGCGTACTCTCCTCGACAAAGAGGCCACGCTCGAGCTGGCGCGCTCGGTGGGCGCCGATCTTCCCCGCGCCTACGGACCGGCCGTTGCCGCCACGGCCGAGCGAGCCGATCTCGCCTTTCCGGTGGTGGTGAAGCCGACGCTCAGCCACCGATTCGCGACGCGATTCGGCACCAAGCTCTTCGTTGCCGACGACCGCGCCGAACTGCGAAGCGCCATCGAGGAGTTCACCGAGTCGGGGCTCGAGGGCCAGGTGTTCGACCTGATTCCCGGCGGCGACGATCGGATCTACGTGTGCTGCACGCACATCGACGGACGGGACGAGCCGGCCGGAGCTCTCACCGTTCGGAAGTTGCGCCAGAGCCCGCCGCTCTTCGGAGTCGCGCGCGTTGCCGAGATCGCCGCGGACCAGCCACGGCTCGCGGAGCTCACGATCGAGATGCTGCGGCGGATCGGCTTTCGGGGTACCGCCGCCGCGGAATTCAAGCTCGATCCCCGCGACGGCCGGTTCCGTTTGTTCGAGATCAACGGGCGTCCGGTGATCTTCAACGGGCTGCTTCGTCGCGCCGGTTTCGACGTCGCTCACCTCGCGTGGTCCGATGCGGCGCCCGGCCGGACGCAGCGCTTCCAGCCGACCGGCTGGTGCGGGGTGTGGGTCAACTTGCATGCCGATCTGCTCTATTCGCTGCTCTGGCGTCACCCGCGACTCGGCGTTGCGGACTTCGTGCGGCCGTACGCGCGTCCGGTGACCTGCGCGGTGTGGAGTGGGGCCGATCCCGGTCCCTTTCTCCTGCAGTGGGCACGCACCGGCCGAGGTGCGCTCGGGCTCGCGAGCTCTGGAACGCATCGCACGCTATTCGCCGATCGCGCCCGACCCTGGCGGCGCGCCTGAGGTCGGGCGCGCCTCGGCCGCAACGTCTGCCCGCGACTGAACGGCGCGGAATTTCCCGCCGCGTCCGCGCTCGATCGTCGGGATCCGCTCCGTCTCGATGCGGGCATCCGGTCCGAGCAGGCTCGCGAGACGCGGCGACGCTTGCAGGACCGCAGCACCGTACGCCGTCTCGTCGCTGGTCACGAGCTCCAGCACGAAACGATGCGCCTCCATCTCGGTGAGCCGGTATTGCAGCAAGCCGGGCACCTCTTTCATCACCTGCCAGACCGCACGCGGGTGCACGGCACGCCCGTCGCCGAGCTGCAGCACGTCCTCGATCCGGCCCTCGAGCTCGGACAAGAGGCGAGAAGTTCGACCGCAGCCGCAGCTCTCTTCCGAGAGCGACGCGACATCGCCGATCGGGTAGTTGAGAAGCACCGACCCACGGTTGATCAGGTTGCTCACGATCACCGTTCCGGCGCTGCCGGGCGCCGCGGTGTTTCCGGAGTCGTCCACGATGCGCACGTGGCAGAGGTCCTCGTGGAGGTGGAAACCGCTTCGTCGCTCGCAGAAAAAGCCAATCTTGAAGGCCTCGACCGCGTTGTAGCGCGACAGCACCGGAACCCCGAATCGGCCCTCGATCAGCTCGCGCGCGCCGTGCGGCAGCGCCTCGCCCATGTACATCACCAGCTTGGGCGGGTCGAAGGGCAGCCCTCGCGCCGCCACGCTCTTGAAGAAGAGGTCGAGCCAGCCGCCGTAGCCGACCAGCACGTCGGGGCGCTCGGCCCTGGCGATCGCGGCGATCGCCTCGACCGGCTCGTTGAGCGACACGAAGCGCCGCCGCGGACGAACCGGCATGAGCGTCGCCTCTTCGTAGAACGCGATCACCTTCTTGAACGTCGACGTCTCGTAGCCGACGTAGAGCTCCTTGGGCCGGAAGGCGCCGCCCGAGAGGCGGATCACCGGATCGCGCTCGCGCTCTCCGAAGGCCAAGTTGAGGAGTAGCGATCGCCGGTCATGATGGATCTGGGTTGGCGTCCCGGCGGAGCCGCTGGTCAGGAACGCGAGCGCACTTCTTCCCTCGCGCGATTCGGCGCGGAAGAGCTCGGGCCGCGCGCGAACCAGTGCCCGGTCGAGGATCGGCAGGCGATCGAGCTCGGTCGCGCCGCGGATGCTTCGGGGGTCAATCGCCTGGCATCGGAAGAGCTCCCGGTAATAGGGCACGGCGCGCGCCGCGTAGCGCACCAGCCGGCGGATGCGGCGGTCGCGGAGCGCCTCGACGCGTGCTCGCGGCCAGAACGGGACGTCGCGCTGGCGGGCGAGCTGCGCCGCGACGATGGCGCTGCCGTGGATTCGGCCCGCGAGGCTCAGGGGTCGCCCTCGAGCACGAAGGAAACGCCGGCGGCGCGAGCCACGAAGCGCAGGTCCTCGATCACGGCGCGGGCGAGCGGGATTCCCGACTCCTTCCGTGTCGTGTGCGCGACGCGCTCCGGGTCGCCCGCCACCATCACGGACTGTCGCGGATCGATCGCCGGTGTTTCGCGCAGTGCATCGATCATCCGGTCCAGGTCGGCGCCGAAGGCTCCAGGCTCGCGGAAGCGCGCCGGATCGAGTGTCAGGAAGAAGTGCCCCACGCCGCCGTCGGCATCGGCGGCGCCGAAGATCCGTCCCGGCCGCAAGCCGGGGACGATCGCCGAGAGGATCTCGACCATCGCGCCGAGCCCATACCCTTTGTGGCTGCCCAGCTCGGCGCTAGCGCCGAGCGGCGTGAGGCGGCGGCGCTCCGCGGCGATCCGCGGATTCCGGACCGACTGGCCCCGCCCGTCGAGCGCCCAGCCGCGTGGGATCCGGCGGCCCTTGCGGCGTGCCACGTGGAGCTTGCCGAGCGAGGCCGTGCTGGTCGCCATGTCGAGGAGAAACGGAGGATTGCGGCCCGCCGGCGCCGCGAACGCGATCGGATTGGTGCCGAGCATCGCGTCCCGGCCGAAGGTGGGGACCACCGCAGGGCGCTGCGTATTGGTGGTCGCGAGGCCGACGAAGCCCGCGTCGGCGACCATTGCCGCGTAAGCGCCCGCCGCTCCGAAGTGACCGGAATTCCGGACTGCGACGGCGGCCACGCCGCTCTCGCGGCATTTCTCGATCGCGACGCGCGTGGCGCGATCCGCCGGCACGTGTCCGAGCCCGCCGCCGCCGTCGAGCAGCGCGGTGGTGGCGCTCTCGCGCACCATCGCGACGGTGGCGGGGATCACGATCGAGCCGTCGAGCCGCCCGCGGTGATAGTGGAGCAGCATGCCGCTGCCGTGCGAGTCGATGCCGTGCAAGTCCGCGTAGAGCACGTGCTGGACCGTGACCGACGCGTCCTCGGCGGACATGCCCCACGCCTGGAAGACGGTGCCGAGCTGAGCGCTCAACGCGTCGCGTGACACGGTCCAGTCGCGCCACCATCCGAGCGCCGGGAGTCGCAGCAACCGCTCCGCCGCCAGCGACGCGGTCCACCCGAGCCCGGCCAGGCGGATCGAGTCGCGAACGCCCGCGAGCGGACCTCGGGCCGATCCCGCCAAGCTCGCGCGGCCGCTCATCGAGGCGCATCGTGCCCGCGGCCCGGCGACGCGACAAGCGGATCCAGCTTTTCATCCGCCGCGAAGGATCGTGGGCTTCCGTGCGGTGCTGGCCCGTGGCAGCATCGCCGATCGTCATGGATCTGGATCGTGCGATTCGCACTCGTCGCTCCGTCCGGCGCTTTCGCGACACGCCGGTCCCCGAAACGCTGATCGACGAGCTGCTCGACCTCGCGCGCCATGCGCCGTCCGCCATGAACGGGCAGCCGTGGCGTTTCCTGGTGGTGCGCGACGCCGCCACCAAGGCCACGCTCGAACGGATCAAACTGGTGCACTGTCCACCCGAGAAGCAGAGCTACCCGCCCGATTTCCTGGCTCAGGCGCCGGTGGTGGTGGTGGTGGCCGTGGAGGAGGCGCGTGCTCACGGACGCGCCGTCGAGGATGCCGCGCTGGCCGCGGCGGTGGTGCTGCTCGCGGCGCATGCGCGCGGGCTGGGATCCGTGTATTCGAGCGGCACCCGTGCGGAGGATCCAGGCCTCGAAGCCGAGATCCAGAAGGCACTCGGCCTGCCGCGGGACGTCCGTCCGATCGCGATCCTTCCTCTCGGCTTTCCCGCGGAATCTCCGCGCGAGAAGGCGCTACGCCCGCTCGGCGAGCTGGTCGGCCGCGTGCCCGGGCCTCACTCCGATTGACCCTCGGGCGCGCCGCCGCCCATAGTTGCACGGCCATGTTGTCCCGTTCCCCGTCGAGCACCGACGACAGCGCGCTCTGGTCGACCCTCGCCACCTCGGTCGAAGCTTTCCTGGCGCGCATCGACGGCGCCCACGCGCCCACCGATAGCGTGGTGCGGCGCTACCGGCGCACGTTGCCGTTCGTGGACGAGGCCCTCGCCGAAACGCTGCTCGGGACCAGCATCGCCGAAGGCGTGCGGGTGTTTCGCGCGCTCGTGCATCGCGGGGTCGAGGTGTGGATCCTCGACGAGACCTCGGCCATGCACACCGGCTCCCTCAAGTCGATCGACGGCTCGCTCACCAGCGCGCGGTGCAAGCTCGCCGGTCACCGGGAAGTGGTCTTCGAGTCGGGCGGCAACACGGGCACGGCGCTCACCTGCTACGGGCGGCGCGCCGGGCTCGAGACCTGGTGCTTCGTTCCCGCCGAGAACCTGGCGCTGCTCGGTTCCGGCACCTTCGCGGATCGCGAAGCGCACCTGATCGCGGTCCAGAAGCCAGGGTGGGTGAAGCGCGCCGCGTCGGTGTTCGCGGATCAGCGCGGTTTGCCGCGCGTTCCGGAGCGCACCTGGCGGCTCGAGGCCTCCGCGTTCCTGGGCGCCTTCCTGCTCGAGCATTTGCTGGCCGGTGCGCGTTACGACTGGCTGGTGCAGACCATCAGCGCCGCGTTCGCACCGGTCGGGATCTACTCGGTGCTGCGAGGCGCGCGCTCGACGCTCGGCGGCCTGCCGCGGTTCCTCGGGGTTCAGCAGGCGTCGAACTGCACCATGGTTCGTGCCTGGCAAGCCGGACGCGAGGACGTTCCGGCCACCTCGGTTGCTTCCACCGGTGCGCTGCTCACGCGGGTGATGTACGACGGCGCCCCGCATACTCACGGCACGTTCGGCGCGCTCTCGGGAATCGTCGCGGAGACCAGCGGCGCATTGGTGACCGTGGATGGTCACGACCTGCAGGCGCTCCATGACTGGCGTGACGAACGGCAGTCCGTGCTGAACCGATTGGCGGAAGGTGGCGCCGAGCTTTTTCAGCACGAGGGCCGCGTCGTCGAGCCGACGGGGTTGCTGGCGCTGGCCGGGGCACTCCGCGCGATCGAGGCCGGCACCATCGCGCCCGGGGCGCGCGTGCTGTGCTGCTTGACGGGTGGCACGGCGCGGCCCGACGGACGAGCCGTGCCCGACGCGTGGATCGATGCCGATCCGGAGCTCCCCGAGAACCGTGCGTGGATGGGAGCGCGACCGTGACTCATCCAGGGACTTCCGGCGCCGTGGTGCTCCGCGACGTGACGCTTCGGGAGGGGCTCGACACGCCCGGTGTGACGCTCGCGCTGGAAGCGCGTGTCGAGATCGCATCGGCGCTCGCCGCTGCGGGCCTCGACGAGCTCGAGGTCGTGGCGCCCAGCCGGGTCCGCGCCGAGCTCGAGGTCGCGCGAGCGATCCGTGACGCGGACATCGAGGTGCGTCTCACCGGTCTGGTGTACGCCGCGCCCGAGGGCGCCGCCCAGGAGCTGGCGGAAGCGCTCGAGGTGCTCGACCACGTGGAGCTGCTGATGCCGCTCTCCGAGGCGCGACCGCCTGTCGATGTCGAGCAGAAGCTCGTTCGTACGCTCGAGGTTCTGAGCGGCGCGTTCGTCGCACCCGATCGCCTCGGCACGGTGGGCGTGGGCTTGCCTCACTCGACTCAGGTCGAGGCCTCGCGGGTGGTCGAGTTTGCGCAAGCGGCCGCCGCGACGGGTGCGGCTCGAGTCACGCTCTACGACACCAACGGCAGCGCCGATCCGTTCCGCGTCGGCGAGCTCGTCGCGGCGGTGACGGCACGGGTCTCGGTTCCGGTTTTCTTCCATGCGCACCAGGATCTCGGCCTCGCAGCGGCGAACGCGTTCGCCGCGGTTCGCGCCGGCGCGCGCGGCCTCGACGTCACCGTGAACGGGCTCGGCGATCGCGCCGGGAACACGCCTCTCGAGCAGATCGCCACGCTGCTTTCGCTACGCGGAGCACGCGTGGGCGCGAAGCTCGGCTCGTTGCGCGAGCTCTCGCGCCTGGTCGAGCGGCACACGGGCGTGCCGGTCTCGAAGCTGGCGCCGATCGTGGGCGAGCTCGTGTTCACCCATCGCTCGCCGGGTCATCTCGGTGCCCTGGGGGAGTTCGAGGCGATCGAACCGTCGCGGGTCGGCGCGGTGCGCGCGGTCGACCGAACTCCCGCTGCTCCCGATCGGGCACGAACATGAGCCGGTCGATCGTGGTGCTCTTCAATCCGGCGCCGCGGGCGGGCGTGCAGGCGCATCGTCGTGTCGAGCTGCCGCTCAGCTTGCTTTGTCCCGCGACGCCGCTCGCTCGCGAGGGCTTCGACGTCCGGATCATCGATCAGTTCGCGGACCCGGCCTGGGAGATGAAGCTCGACGCGGCGCTCGCCCAGGCTCCGGTGGTGTTCGGCGTCACCTGCATGACCGGGCCGCAGATTCTGCGCGCGGTCGCGGCGTCACGGCGGGTGAAGCAGCTTCACCCGAGCGTGCCCGTGGTGTGGGGCGGGGTGCACGCGAGCCTCATGCCCGATCAGACGCTGCAGTGCGAGGCGATCGACGCGGTGGTGATCGGCGAGGGCGAGGCGAGCTTCGCCGATCTGGTGCACGCGATCCTGGATGGCCGCGCCTTCGGCACGGTGCAAGGCATCGCGTTCCGCGACGATCAGGGCCGTGTCGTGCGCACGCCGCAGCGGCCGTTCGTCGATCTCGACGCGGAGCCGCCGCTCGCCTACGAGCTGGTGGATCTCGATCTCTACCGGCGGCGCCTCTTCGGAGTCGACCACCTGTCGATCAACACCAGCCGCGGCTGCACGTTCCGCTGCAGCTTCTGCTGGGATCCGGTGATGCACCAGCGCACCTGGCGCGCGATGGAGCCCGGCACCGTGATGGGCCAGCTCGAGCGCATCGTGCGCGACCACGGCATCCACGGATTCCTCTTCACCGACGATCACTTCTTCATCGACCTGAAGCGCGCCCGCGCGATCCTCGAAGCGGTGGTCAGCTCCGACCTCGATCTCACGATCAGCAAGCTGCAGATCCGCGCCGACACCATCTGCCGCATGGACGACGATTTCCTCGAGCTCCTGGTGCGCGCGCGGGTGAAGCGCCTCACGGTCGGTGTCGAGTCGGGCGCCCAGCGCATCCTCGATCTCATCAAGAAGGACGTGACGGTCGAGGAAGTGATCGAGGCCAACCGGCGGCTCGCACGCTTCCCGATCGTGCCCCTCTATCTCTTCATGATGGGCATGCCCACCGAGATGCCCGACGAGCTCGGAGCCAGCATCCGCCTCGCCGATCGCCTGGTGAGCGACAACCCGAACGCGGTGAAGACCTTCAACATCTACACGCCGTATCCAGGCACCGAGCTCTACGAGCTGGCCCGCTCCGCCGGGCTGGTCGAGCCGGAAACGCTCGAAGGCTGGGCGAGCTTCAACTTTCGGAACGTGCATGCGGCGTCGCCGTGGATGCCGCGCGAGACGCGCAAGCTCGTCGAGACCCTCGATCTGCCGCTCATGTTCCTGGGCGACAACTTCGTGAAGCCGCATCGCAAGACCAATCCGATCGTGGTGGGCCTGGCGCGCGCCTACGCGCCGGTGGCGCGCTATCGCGTGCGCCACCTCGACGGACGCTTCCCGATCGAGAGCCGCCTCGTGAAAGCGCTCGGTCTCTTCGGGCGCCAGGATTGACCGCTCCGATCTCCCTGGAAGAGCGAAGCGTCGGCGGCCAGCGGGTCTTCACGGCTCGCAACGGCGGCGAGCTCCTGGGCTGGGTGGTGGTCGACTCGACGGTGCACGGCACGGCTCGCGGCGGCCTGCGTCTGGTGCCCGACCTCGAGCTCGACGAGGTACGCGACGCCGCGCGCGCCATGACGTTCAAGTACGGCCTGCTGGGCTTGCCCCAAGGCGGCGCCAAGGCGGGGGTGCGTGGCGATCCGGAAGCGAGCCTCGAGACGCGACGAGCGCGCTTGCTCGAGTTCGGCCGCGTGATCGCGCCGTTGCTCCGAGCCCGTCGCTACGTGCCCGACGCCGACATGGGCACGCGCGGCGACGACATGCGCTGGCTCATGACCAACCTCGGCTTGCCGGTTCGCCACCGCGAGTGGCGCGACGTCCGCTCGGGCGAGCACACCGCGCGCACCGTCGTCGGGGCCGCGGAGGCGGCGCTCGCGCATGCCGGGCTCGAATGGAAGGATGCGCGGGTCGCGGTCGAGGGGTTCGGTGCGGTGGGGAGGTCGTTCGCGCTCTACGCGGTGGAGCGGGGCGCCCGCGTCATCGCGATCTCCACGTCGCGAGGCGCCGTTCACGATGCGCTCGGTCTCGACGTGCGCGACCTGGCGAGCCGCGCGCAGCAGCTCGGCAGCGGCATCGTCGACGCGGTGCCGGGCGCTCAGCGCTGGCCGCGCGCGGCGCTGCTGGCGCTCGAGGTCGAGCTGCTGGTGCCGTGCGCACGCCGCCATTCGGTTCATTCGGGCAACGTGGCGAGCGTCGCGGCGCGCGTGGTCTGTCCCGGCGCCAACGACCCGCTGAGTCCCGAGGCGGAGCAGACCCTCGTGGGACGAGAGAGCGTGTGCGTGCCCGACTTCGTGTCGAACAGCGGCGGCGTGCTGGGTGGCACGATGGTGTTCGCGGGCGTCGCCCCGGCCACGATCACGCACACACTCGAGCAGGGGACGGCACGCTTCGTCGCCGAGCTGCTCGCGGAATCCGACCGCAGCGGCCGATCGCCCCGGGAGCTAGCCGAGTCCTTGGCCCGGGAGCGCGGCGCGGCGGTTGCGCAGGCGGTGCATCGGCCGAGCCTTGGCGGCAGGTTGCGCGAGCTGGGACTCGACGCGCATCGGCGCGGCTGGCTGCCGCCGTCGCTGGTCGGCGCCCTCTCGCGACGCTACTTCGAGCAACGCATCCCGACGCTCGCGGACACCGCAAGCGATACGGTCTCGTAGCGCGCTGCCCCCGCAGCCCGGAGCTCCGTCCGCCTACGCGCGGGCGCCGGACGATCGCCGCCGCGCGTGCACCGCGACGTAGTGGCCAGTCAGGAACTGCGTCGGCCACCCGCGCATCCGCTCCCAGCCGGCGAGCGCGGCGAGAAACCGGGCCGCCGTCGCCTCGCCGACTCGCCCATCGAGGCGGTTCGCGATCGCCACCGCGAGAGCCCGGGGAACGTGGGTGGTGGTGGTGACGTCGAGAGGTTCGAGGTCCGCCTCCGCGAGGAGCCGGGCCAGACGGCGCGGACCCACGGTCTTGCCCACGAAATAAGGCACCAGCGGCAG
>CAZYWA010000285.1:0-9845 GCA_964650975.1 uncultured bacterium | reverse complement strand
CGTCCTCGGCCGTCCGTGCCACGATCCCGGTCACGATCTGGCTCTTGCTGACTCCGATCGGGCGGATCTCCACGATCTTGTCGCCGACCAGCACCGACGCCGCGCTCGACGACAGAAGCTCGGACAGGTGGAGTCGCAGCTCGTCGGCCTGGATCGCCCCGAAACCGGGATCGGCGGCGCGCCAGTGCCACGCGAGGCTCGTTCCCTTGTTCTCGACGAAGGCACCGGGCGTGCGCTCGGCGTACTGCTCGAGGATCGGCCGCACGCGTTCCAGCCACGAGAGGTCGGGGAGGCCGACGACGCGCCACCGCGCGGCATCCCGGTCCCGGCTCGCCACGCCGTGCTCGGCGTGGAGGAAGACCGCCAGATGACCGAACCACTCCTCCAGGGTTTCCCGCGGCCGTCCACTGGCGACGTGCACTTCCGCGCCGGAGCGCGCGGCCAGCGCGGAAAGCAGGTCGATCAGCTCGGGGTCGGGAGTCGCGAGCTCCGGTCGAATCGCCAGCGGCACGAGGGTGCCGTCGTAGTCGAGAAGCAGCACCAAACGTCGAGCGTGGCTCAGGCGTTCCAGCTCGGCGTCGAGGTCGACGGAATCCCGGTGCGCGGCCGGCTCGGCGTCCGCTTCGTGCGATCCACGCTGGAGCTCACCCAGAAACGACCGCGTCCAGCGATGCACGTCGTAGGCGAACACCCGCGTGCGCAGCGAGGCCATGCGCTCGCGTCGCTCGGCGGCCGGCATCGTGAGCGCCGCGTGCATCACCTCGGCGGATTGCTCGATGTCGTACGGATTCATCCGCAGGGCGCCCGGCAACTCGTCGGCCGCGCCGGCGAACTCGCTCAGCACCAGGACGCCGTCGCCGTCGGAGCGCGTGGCCGCGAACTCCTTCGCGACCAGATTCATGCCGTCGCGCAACGGCGTGACGAGCATCACGTCGGCGGCTCGGTAGAGCGCCGCGACTTGCTTGTCGGAAAAGCCGCGCTGGATGTAGTGGACCGGGACCCAGCTGGGAGTGGCGTGGGCGCCGTGGATCTGGCCGATGAGGCCTTGCACCTGGTTCCGCAGGTCGCGATACGAACGCACTCCGCTCCGCGACGGCGATGCGATCTGCACCAGACGCACCCGGCCGCGAAGCTCGGGATGGCGGTCGAGGAGGGTCGCGAACGCGAGCAGTCGCCGGGGGATCCCTTTCGTGTAGTCGAGCCGGTCGACACCCACGAGGATCTGGCAGTCGGTGCCCGAGCGCAGCGCCGCAGCTTCTTCCGCGACCTTGGGCCGTTGCCCCAGGCTCTCGAAATGATGGGCGTCGATGCTCATCGGGAAGACGCCGAGCCTGGTCGTGTGGCCGCCCACCCGGACGCGGTCGATCTCGACCGGGATCCCGATCAACCTGAGAAGCGAGGCCGCGAAGTGACGCAGGTAGCTCGCGGTGTGGAATCCGATCAGATCCGCGCCGAGCAACCCTTCGAGCAACCGCTCTCGCCCCGGCAATGTGCGGAACACGTCGCTGGGCGGAAACGGGATGTGCAGGAAGAAGCCGATGCGGGCGTCGGGGAGCGCGCGCCTCACCAGCGCGGGCACGCGCATCAGGTGGTAATCGTGCACCCACACGAGGTCGCCCGGGCGATGGTGCTCGACGATCGTGTCCGCGAAACGCTGGTTGATTCGCTCGTAGAGGTCCCAGTCCTGGGCCTCGATGGGGACGCGGTCGAGCAGGTAATGGAACGTGGGCCACAGCACCTCGTTGGTGAACCCTTCGTAGAAGCCGTCGATCTCTGCTGCCTCGATCTCGACGGCCACCAGCCGCTCGCGGCTCAACCGGTTTCGCAGCCTCGCGTCCTCCTCGTCCGGGAGAGGGTCGCGGATGCCGGACCAGCCGATCCACAGCGAGTCACCCTGCGCGTGCACCTCGCGAAGGCCGGTCGCGAGACCGCCGGAGCTCGGAGTGAGAGAGATCCGACCGCGGCCGACCACGGCCGTCACCGGCAATCGGTTGGAGACGATGATCACCCGAGCCATCGGTGCCGTCCCGGCGAAGCGCCGCGAGCGGCACGGTTGCTGCGCCGGTTCCGCACCGGTGGCAGCCGTGCCGGCTCGCGCGAGGATCTCGTGCGAAAGGTCAGCCGCCGATCGGACGCGTGGAGCTCAAGGAGCCAGTGCCCGAGATTTGAACCGGTACGACACCGACCAGCACCGTCATGTCGAGCGTGAGCTCGTTTCCGGTGCTCGAAAAGGTTCCGGTCGAATTTCCGGTGACTGGCAGAGCCGGATCGTCGAAAAAGTTACCGTTGTTGTTCGCGTCGGTCTCGGCATCGGAGATCGAGAAGTTCTTCGCGTCGATCTTCGGTCCGTGGAAACCGATCACCATGGTGTGATCGTCCGACGTGCTGATGCCGAGCACCTCGGCTCGGTCCGGGAAGTACTGCATGTCGATCGTCGAGGACGGGAACCGGTAGGTGTAGATGGCGCTCGCCAGCTCGTCGTCGATCTGGAAATCCCGGAACGGGTTGTCGACCGCGTTTTTGCTACTGCCGCAGCCCACCATCAATGCCAGCGCGGACCCGCAGATGAGGACCCGTGGATGCAGGTGATTCATTGCCTTCTCCTCTCCCGTCGTGCGCCGCACGAGGGGATCAAGTGACGCGATATTCGTCATCCATCGCGTGCCGCGCAGGCCCTCTGCCGGGCGCGGTACCGCTCCCACTTTTGCGGGCGCGGTCCGATCGACTTGGACCGAGAACCGTGCAAAGCAGGTTCCCGCTCGGATCATTCGTCCAACATCCTGATATCCCGAAGATTGTGCCCATCGCCCCCACTCGCGGGCGCGCCATCGATCACCGCCAAGCCCTGTGTCGGAGTGTGGATTGTAGGTTTTGCGAAGGGGGCGTCGCTCTGCCGGCGGGCACCCTGGGTCGCTGGCCGCTCTCGGCCTCTCCGAGGTGCGTCGCGAAGACCAACCGCGACGGTTCCGCCCGTAGCGATGGAAAAGAGCAAGGAAAGCGCAAGGGCGGTGCCTTGATTTCCATGTAGGTTGTGCAACGAGTCTTGGCACTCCGCGTGCTTGGTATCGGCACGTGCATCCTCGATCCACGAGACCGGCGCTCTCCGCCGAAGGCACGCCACATGCGCCCCATCCATCGGTTCGCGGTTGCCTGGACGATTGCTCTCGCGCCGCTCGTACCCCTCCCGCGACCCGCGTCGGCGGAAGATCCGGCGGTGGGTCCGACCAATACGGCGGGACATGAGGTCTCTCGCGCCGCGGGGCCCCAGAAGGGATCCGATCGCGACGAAACGGTCTCGGTCGATGGAAAGGATCGGTCCTACACGCTTCACCTCCCGCCAGGCGTCGAGGGCTCGGGGATGCGTGCCCTGGTGTTCAATTTCCACGGCTCTCACGGCAGCGCCGACCAGCAAGCCGAGCTCTCCGGGTTCGACGACTACGCGGACCGCAACGGATTCGTGGTCGTCTATCCGGAGGGCGTGGACAAGACCTGGAACGACGGCCGCGGCACCACCCTGGCCGCCCAGAAAGGTGTCGATGACGTCAAGTTCGCGCGGATGATCTACGACCAGGTTCGCGCATCGATCCCGATCGATCCCAAGCGCGTTTACGCGACCGGTCTCTCGAGCGGCGCGATCCTGAGCGCCCGACTCGCGTGCGACATGAGCGATCTGTTCGCGGCCGTCGGGATGGTCGCGGGCTCGATGGCCACGCGCTACCGGCCGATGTGTCGGCCGGTGTCACCGGTGTCCGTGGTATCGATCGTCGGAGACGCAGACGAGCTCGTTCCCATGCAGGGTGGCGAGGAGGGCTGGAAGAACCGCGAGGGGGAAGGCGGCGCGCTCGACTCGCAAGCCGACCTCGTGAAGTTCTGGGCCCGGCAGGACGCCTGCAAGGCCACCCCCGCGATCACCCGGCTCCCGTCGGCCAAGCAAGACGGCACCGCGGTCACGAAGACCGAATACGGCGGTTGCAAGGATGGATCCGCGGTCGTGCTCTACACGATCGCGGGCGGCGGCCACGCCTGGCCCCCGAAGGAGTTCCGGAGTTTCCTGCTGAACCGGATGGCCGGGAAATCGTCCGCGAACATCGATGCCACCGACGTCGTGTGGACCTTCTTTTCGGATCACGCGAAGGACTCGCAGAGGTAGCCGAGGAATCAGCGAGGGCTCGATGGCCTCCCGGATCGAAGACTACGCCTTGCTCGGGGATTGCCACACGGCGGCGCTCGTCGACCGAAAGGGCAATCTCGACTGGCTGTGTGTGCCTCGTTTCGACTCGGGCGCGGTCTTCGCGGCCCTTCTCGGCAGCGACGCGAACGGTTCGTGGAAGCTCGCGCCGCGTGCCGCGCCGCGTGCCGTGCACCGTTCCTACGAGGCCGATTCGCTGGTTCTGGTGACGGAGTACGACGTTCCCGAGGGACGAGTCGCGGTCCACGACTTCATGCCCATGCACGAGGCCGGCCCCACGGTGGTCCGCATCGTGGAAGGGGTCGAAGGCGTGGTCGCGATGGAAACTCGAGCCACCCTGCGGTTCGACTACGGTTCCGTGGTGCCTTGGGTCGAACGCACCGAGGACGGCATCTCGGCGGTCGCCGGGTCGGATCGAGTGACCCTTCGCACCGCGGTCGATCTCGAAGGCGAGGATCTGAGCACGGTCGCCCGATTCTCGGTCCGGCGCGGAGAACGGGTCTCGTTCGTGCTCGACTGGCAGCCCTCGTACGAGGAAGCTCGCCCGCCCGTCGATGCCGAGGAGGCGCTGCGATCCACCCGTCGCTGGTGGCGTCGCTGGACCGAGAAATGCTCTTACCAGGGACCGTGGCGAGACGCGGTGGTCCGTTCGCTCATCACCTTGAAGGCCCTGACGTTCACTCCCACCGGCGGCATCGTCGCGGCCGCGACCACGTCGCTGCCCGAGCGGCTCGGCGGCGTGCGCAACTGGGATTACCGCTACTGCTGGCTCCGGGACGCGACGTTCACGCTGCTGGCGCTTCTCAGCGCCGGCTACGGAGAGGAAGCGGAGGCGTGGCAAAGCTGGCTGCTTCGAGCCGTGGCCGGCTCGCCCGACTCGACCCAGATCATGTACGGGATCGACGGCACCCGGCGTTTGACCGAGCTGACGCTCGACTGGCTGCCCGGTTACCAGGGTTCGGCGCCGGTCCGGATCGGAAACGCGGCCTCCGAGCAGCTGCAGCTCGACGTCTTCGGCGAGCTGATCGACGCCATGTTTCAGTCGAGAAAGGCCGGATTGAAGGAGCCGGGAGCCGGCTGGAAGCTGGAACGCGCGCTGATCCACCACCTCGCCGGCACCTGGTCGGAGCCCGACCGCGGCATCTGGGAGGTGCGCGGTCCCGCCAGGCACTTCACGCATTCCAAGGTCATGGCGTGGGTTGCGGTGGACCGTGCGATCCGCTCCGTCGAGCGCTTCGGCCTCGAGGGGCCCGTCGGCGAGTGGCGCGCGTTGCGGGCGCGGATCCACAGCGACGTGCTGCGGCGCGGCTTCAACGCCGAGCGCGGCACCTTCGTCCAGTCCTACGGCAGTCGTGAGCTGGATGCGAGCCTGCTCATGATTCCGCTGGTCGGATTCCTGAGCGTCAACGACCCGCGCATGATCGGTACGGTGCGGGCCATTCAGCGTGAGCTCGGCGCCGAAGGGCTGGTCGCGCGCTACCGGAGCAAGACCGGAACCGACGGTCTCCCGCCGGGCGAAGGTATCTTCATTCCATGCTCGCTCTGGTTGGTCGACAACCTGGCGCTCGCCGGCCGGGAGCACGAAGCGCTCGACCTGCTCGAGCGGGTGCTCGCGCTCCGCAACGACGTCGGGCTGCTGTCCGAGGAGTACGATCCCGTCTCGCGCCGGTTCCTGGGAAACTTTCCCCAAGCCTTCTCGCACGTGGCGCTGGTCAACAGCTGCTTCAACCTCTCCTCGCAGGCCAGCTCGCCGTCCGTCGAGCGCCACGCGTCGTGACGCTCACGCGGCCGAGAGATGGCGGCGGGGATACGCCCCCGCGCTCTGCATCCAGGCCAGCATCCGCTCGCGCACTTCGGTGCGAAGCCTCCACAGGCTCGACGCGTCGTCGGCGCTCACCGTGATGCGCATCTCGATCGTGTCGGCTCCCAGATCGGTGATCACGAGCTCGGGCTCGACGCGGTGGTTCCACCATTTCGACGCGCGGACCGTCTGGCACGCGTGGGCTCGCGCCGCGTCGACGTCGGCGGCGTAATCCGCGCGGACGAAGACGGTTCCCAGCAGCTCGGTGCTCGCGCGCGTCCAGTTCTCGATCGGACGGTCGAGCAGATAGGGGATCGGGACGACCAGTCGTCTCAGGTCCCATACCCGGATCACGACGTGAGTGAACGAGATTTCCTCGACCGTGCCCCACTCGCCTTCGAACACCAGGGCGTCGCCGATGCGGACCGGCTGGGTCAGGACCATCTGCAGGCCCGCGAACAGGTTGCGCAGCACCTGCTGCGCCGCGAAGCCCACGGCGATCCCGGCGACGCTGGCCGAGGCGAGCAGGCCGGTGCTCACGTGCTTCACGATCTCGAAGCGCTCGAGCACTAGCGCGGCCGCGAAGAGCCAGATGAGCGAGACCGCGAAGCGTCGCGCGGCGAAGAGCCGCGTCGCCATCGCTCGATCGGCCGAAGCGGACACGCCTCGACGGCCCAGCACACGCATCAGCGTCGTGAACGCGGCCGTGACGAGCCGCGAGGCGAGCCACGCGATCGCGGGAACCCACAGCGCGTTCAGCAGCGTCGTGGCCGCCCGGTTGGCGTTCATCGGCAGCCCGACTCGTCCGGACCCCGAGGCGACGATCGCGAGGAAGACCAGCGCTCGAACCGGCCCGCGTGCGAATTCGATGGCGGCACCCGTCCAGGTCGCCTTGGATCGCCGTGCGATCGAACGAACCACCGGCACGGCGGCGCCCACCAGTGCCACGGCGGTCAACGCCGCTGCGCCGAGCGCCGCCGCGAGTCCCAGCCACTGCCACGCGCGGACTCCGAATAGCCGCCAGGCGAAGAGCCGCGCCGGGATCCGGTCGATGAGCCCGCCGATCCCATCGGCTGCGTAGAGCTGGTCGATCTGCGCCACCGTTTCCGGTGAGAAGAGCCAGTCGCGTGCGCCGCCCGCGACGGGCGCGCGCAGCAGGCGGATCGGTGTGGTCTTGCCGTCGACGGTGAGTACCCCGATCTCGTCCTCGTCCGCGGGGATCTCCGCCGACTCCGGCCGGCCCGCCGGGGCATCGCTGACCCGGCTCGGATCGAGCTCCAGGCGCTGATCGAGCACGTGGTCGAGGCGTCGCGCGAGCCGCACTCCGACCCTGGGTTGCGTCTCCGCGGGATAGCCGTCGAGCCACAGCGATCGCGCCGCGTGCTCGAACCGGCCGGCGCGACACGCCGTCGTGAAGTTCCGCAAGCTACGCGCCGGTGTCGACAGGTCGAGACCGGGCGGCGGCAGCCCGAGCCCTTGGTTCAGGCTCGCAATGCCGGAGCTCGAGCTGCTGCTGGAACGAGCGGCCGGCGCGTCCTCTGATTCTCCGCGAGAACCAGCCGGATCCGCGGCGGTCGCCGGGAGCGCCAAGCTCCAGGCCAGCGCCACGCCGACGACGAGACGCGCGGCGCTCGAGAGGAGCCGATTCATTCGCATGGCGAATGCCTCCTCCGCGGAAGCGAGCCGGACCGCAAACGACCGCCAACCACGCTGTGCAATGAAACGATGTCGTGCAATGGAGATGCCGGGGCCCATGCGGGCGTCGGCTCGCGCCGGCGCGGATAGTCTGGTCCGGGCGGGACCATGCCGCGCAACGGAGAACGGATGACGCTGACGCGATTCAAGCTTCGCCGCCCCGAACACGTCCGAATGTCTTCGAACAGGCCGCAGTTATGGCCGGTGAACCGGGAGCGCGCATGGATGCTGCCGCTGGCGCTCGCGGCGACGGCCGCGCTCGGCGGCGGCGGCTGCCTCGGAGCGCTGGTCGGCACCGGGATCGACACCGTCGGATCGGTCATCACGTATCCATTCAAGAACGGACTCTTCGCCCACTCGTGGGAATACGACAACACCTCGACCGAGCCGTGGCGCGCCCTCGAGGACGATCGCGATCGCGACTTCGGAGACGAGCTGGTCGGGGTCGCGGTCTCGGGCGGCGGCAGCCGCTCGGCCTACTATCTCGCATGCGTCCTCGATCGGCTGCGCTCGATTCCGGTCGAGCCGAAAGCAGCGCTTCCACCGGGCGAGAAACCCCATTCGCTGCTCGACGAGATCGATTTCATCTCGTCGGTGTCGGGCGGCTCGCTGGCCTCGGCCTACTACACGCTGCTGCGTCCCGACACCTCGGACGACGCGGCGCTCGATGCGTTCTTCGAGCAGTTCCGCGCCGACATGCGCCTCGACTTCGAGCTGCGTAGCGTGGGCCGCACGCTGCTCCTGGGGCGCGCGTTCCCGTTGATCTTCACCCACTACCACCGCGGCCACGTGCTCGCCGAGGTCTGGGACTCGAACTTCTTCCACGACGCCACCTTCGCCGACCTGCCGAAACCCGGGCTGCGTCATCCCACCCTGATCGTCAACGCGACGTCCTACTCGCGGGGCAGCAAATTCCTCTTCACCCGGCTACCCACGAGCCGCTTCAACGATTCGCAGCTGATGCGCGGACTGCGCGAAATTCGCTTGCTCAAGAGCAACTACACCGAGCTGCACCGGCCGTTCGAGAACGTGGGATTCGACACGCTGGCCAGCGATCTCTCGAGCTTCCCGGTGTCCTACGCGGTGGCGGCATCGGCGGGAGTCCCGAGCATCCTCGGCCCGACGGTGCTCAAGGACAAATCGCGGACCGACGTCGACGCCTTCGAGGAGCTGGGCGACGGCGGTCTCTACGACAACAACGGTCTCGAGACCTTGGTGCAGCTCTTCGCCTCGATCCTCGAGCAGCATCCGGGGATGCCCGCGAGGATCATCGTCGTCGATGCGAGCGCCTTTTTCGACGCGCAGGTGGATCGTCCGGACTACACGGTCACGGACTACGCGGACCGCGTGACCTCGATCTCGTGGCTGCGCACCAGCGATTACACCGAGCTTCTCTACCGAACTCTCGGCCACGTCGACCCGGTGGAGCTCGAGCGCACGGCGCGCGGCGGCCAGGGCGGGCTCACTTCGGACTCCACGAGCTCGCCCTACCGGAACCTGAAGGTCGAGGTGGTGAGCCTCTACGACCGGCCCGAGCACCTGACGCTACCCGACACTCACGACGTCACGCCGCACCGGCACTCGGCCCTGGCCAGCGTCTACCGCACCCTGGTGCCCGAACCGATTCGCGACCCGACGGGCTTCCTGTCGAAGCTCAATCACGAGGTTCGCGCGATCGGGTTTCGCTTCGGCATCTCGGACGAGGCGGCGAACGTGCTGGACGCCCAGGCGGAGATCGCGGTGCAGGACGTCCTCGGCGCGAAGGCCGCGTCGGAGTCGGGGGACAAGCAGCGCTGAATCTCGGCCCCGGAAGACGAGAAGCAAACGAGCGCCCGCGCGGTGGCCGCGCGGGCGCTCGAGATCACGATCGACGAGGGGTCAGAAGTAGATCGAGGCGCGGCCCTGGACCGAGAGGAAGTCCGGGACGTCCGCGATGTCGGTGTTCTCGATGTTGTCGATCGAGTTGAACTTGCTCGTGAAGAGCACGTGGTAGCGCACGTCCGGACCGATCGTGAAGTGATCGCCGATCTTGAACTCGAGGCCGGCACCGACCTCGGCGCCCCAGATCTGGTCGCTCGACGAGTTGCGCTGATCGATCGCGTTCGCGGCGACGGTGTATTTGGTCAGATTCAGCTCGCCGCCGCCAAGCAGGTAGAACCG
>CAZYWA010000284.1:0-9869 GCA_964650975.1 uncultured bacterium | reverse complement strand
CCGGCTTGCTTGGCGCAAGCGGACAGGCTCGCCAGACCTTCCTGGTAGTAGCCCGTGAAACCCGGGATATCGAGCCGGATCTCATCGTAGACGAACAGAATCTTCAACCGGACCTCGCTCTGCTCGGCGGCTGCGCTCGGCCACTCCGCAATCGGTGCAACCCTCGCACCATCATACGCTGATGGACTCGCCTGCTGGCGAGATGCGCCCACCGGAGTGCCCGGCAGGCGTTTGCAGGCTCGGTTCCGCGCCTCGGTCGGGTGGCCGAGAGAGCGCCCGCGAGTCGCCTCGCGGGTCGAGGAGTTCCTCGTAGAGCGCTCGCGTCTGCGCGACGTAGCTGGGGAGCCCGAAAACGGCCTGGGCGCGCTCACGAGCGTGCTCACCCAGGCGGCGCGCCCGCGCCGGATCGGCCGCGAGCGCGAGGATGGCGTCTCGAAGGGCGCGAGCGTCGCCTGGCGGCACGAGGATTCCCGTCACGCCATCCTCGATCTGCTCCGGCACGCCGCCGACGCGCGTCCCGATCACCGGTACGCCCATGCCCATGGCTTCGATCACGATGGATGGGAGCGTGTCGTAGACCGAGGGCAGGACGAACACGTCACTCACACCGATGACCGCCCGGTAGTCGTCGCGGAAGCCTTCCAGGACCAGCCGTTCGCCCAGGGCGAGCGCGCTGGCATGCTCGCGGATGCGCTCGCGATAGGGTGCGTCCTGGTCAGAAATGATATCTCCGATCAGGCGAAATCGCGTGTCAGATCGTGTAGATGCGACCCCTTTGGCGGCGTCCAGGAAGTGCTCGAATCCCTTGCTGGGGGCGAGCCGGCCGCCCGAGGTGACGAAGAAGGCATCTTCCGGGACCCCGAGGCTGCGTCGCAATCCGGCGCGGTCGGCCGGGGGGGCCTCGAGCGCGATGCCGTTGTAGATCAGGCGAACGTGGCGACTCAGGCGGTAGCGCTCGGGCAGCAGGTCGCGGCTCGGCTCACAGGTCAGCACCACCCGGTCGGCGAGGCGCGGAATGGGTGCGGCCATCGCCCGATAAAGAGCCTCCGGCCAGAGCGGGACCTCGTGGATCGAATGCACCGAGGGCAGCCCGGCGCCGCGCGCCGCGAGGTCGCCCACGAGCGTGTTCATCTTCTGGGTGTGCACCAGCACCACACCCTCTTCGTCGATGAGCTCGCGCAGCCGCCGCACGTTTCGCGGGATCAGAAGAAACATGCGCAAGATCGTGAACGGGTTGAGCGAGCGCCGCAGGATCGAGATCGGAAAGGCCTCCACCCGGACGCCCAGCTCTTGGTAACGCCGCTCGTAGGGGCCGATCGACGGCACCGCGACGATGAACCGGTAACCGTCCCGTCCCTGGAGCCCGCGGAAGAGCTCGAGCAAGATCCGCTGCACTCCGCCCGCTTCGACTCCCACCGGGTTCACGACCAGGATCGTACGGTCGTTGCGCTCGACCGCGGCGATCTTGACCGGCTCCGGGCGGCGCAGGGGTGCCTCGAAACCACGTCCAGGCCCCTCGCATCCAGCGATCCCGTCGATCACTCCCCGCGCGAACGCCGGTAGCGCCGCGAGCTGACGCGCCATCACCAAGCTCATTGCGCGTCGCACCAGATGCGCGACCTGGAACGGGAGCCACAGCCACCGATCGACCGGGCCCGCGACGCGCCGCACCAGCAGGAACCGGTTCCGCGCCTGGTAGTAGACGTAAAAGGGCGAGTCGTAGCCGCCCGACGACCGCGCGAGGCCGTGGTGCGCGCGAGCTGCCGGGACGAACCGGACGCGATAGCCGGCGCGGCCCACGCGCACGTTCCATTCCACGTCCTCGTAGCCGTGGTGAAACCGCTCGTCGAGGTGTCCGGCGCGGCGGACGGCGTCGCTGCGCACCAGCAGACAGCAGCCCGACACGAAATCCACGTCGGTGGGCACGTCGAACTCGGGCCGGTCGCGCTCGCCGAGACCGATCGAGCGGCTCCGCCCGGTCCACTTCGAGAGCCGTCCGCCCGAGTACTGGATGAGCGTCGCGTCGGTGTCGAAGAGCACCTTCGGTCCGACGATCCCGACGCCCGGATCGGCGTCGAGGGCGCGCGCCAGGTGCAGCACGCAGTCGGGCTCGACGGTCGCATCGTTGTTGAGGAACAGCACGTACTCGGCGCCGCTCGCGAGCGCGTGCGCGATCCCGCGATTCATGCCGCGCGCGTACCCCAGGTTGGCGCCGTTCTCGAGCACCTCGACACCGGGGTGCTCGCGCGCCGCCGCGGCGGACGAGCCGTCGGTCGAGCCGTTGTCGACCACCACCACGTGCAGGTCGACGCCCCTGGACGAGAGCAGCGAACGCACGCACGGATCGAGCAGCAGGCTGCCGTTCCAGTTGAGGACCAGCGCGGTGATGCGCGCCGGCGACCGGCCGGGATCCAGGTCGAGTCCGGACATGGCCGATGGCGGCTTCTCGAGGCTCGAGTCGCGCCGTCCCGGAGCTCAGGAGAGAGCGGGTGAGGCGGACACCCTCACGGGCATGGGCGAGGGCGCCGCACCGAGCAGATCGCGGTAGTGTCCGTCGAGCTCGTCGATGATCGGACCCCAGGAATAGCGCGACGCGACGAGCCGCCGCCCGGCAAGGCCCATGGCGCGCGCCCGCTCGGGGTGGTCGAGCAGCTCGATGGTACGTCCCGCGAACTCGGGCGCGCCCTTCGCCACCGCGAGCTCGACGCCATCGGTGGCGCCGATGCCTTCGGCACCGAGCGGTGTGGTCACCACCGGGACCTCGTGCGCCAGTGCCTCCAGCACCTTGGTCTTGATGCCGCCGCCGAATCGGATCGGAGCGATGCACAGCCGAGCCGCGGCGTAGAGCGGGTCCAGGTTCTCGACGAAGCCGCGGACGGTCACGCCGGGCATCGACTGGAACTCGGCGGGCGCGGGCGCTCCCACCACCGTGAGGGTCGTGGCTGGACGAGCGGCGCGGATCCGCGGGAACACCTCGCGCAGGAAGTAGGCGAGCCCGTCCGAGTTGGCCGGGTGTTTGAACGAGCCGACGAACAGCACACCGTCGCGCGCTCCGTCGCTCGCCGCCGAGATCTCCGGAAGCTCGACGCCGGGCAGCCGCACGTGGATCGGAAGGCCCGGGCAGCGGGCCAGCAGCCACGCGCGATCCTCGCCGGTGAGCGTGAACACCTTGCGGAAGTGGCGCAGGATCGAGCGTTCGAAGCGCTCCGCCTTCCACCAGTCGTAGCGGAAGTACGCCTGCTTGAGCGTCAGCCGCTCGTTCTGGACCCGTCCGCGCCAGTGGCGGCCGAAGCACTCGATCAGGTCGAGGACGATCCGCGGGTGCTGGATGAAGCGGGCGTAGTGAGCGAGGAACAGGTACTCGAGCTGCACCACGTCGAACGAACCGGTCGCGATCAGCCGCTCGAGCTCACGCCGGAAGGCGGTGTCGGTGAGATGCACCGTGAGGCTCGGATCGGCGCTCACCAGGTTGCGGAGCCGCGCGCGCTTCGAGATGTGCTCGAAGTCGTGCACCACGGTGTGGATGCTCTCGACGAACGGCTCGATGTCGCGGACGTACGCCGCTTCCTCGGGCGTCTGCAGAAACGACAGCAGCGTGATGCGGTGCCGGGGCCCCAGGTGGCGGAGCAGGTTGTAGATCACCAGCCCGCCGCCGTGGCCGATGAGCGGGTGGGGCAAATAAGGTGAGACGATGAGGATCTTCATCGGGCCACGGGGGGACGTGGATGCGACTCGCATCACCGCTGGGCTGACGGGATTCGCTTCGAATTCCAGATAGTAGCACTGGTCCGAGCCCGTACGCACAGACGCGGCGCCTGCGGGTTCGTGAGGGCGGGCTCACCGGAGCCGTGCCTCGCATGCGGGCGAGACAACTCAGCGCGGTGACGCGCCGGTCGTGTCGCGGCGGAAACCGGTGGCGAGCTCGATCGCGAGCGCGCCGCCCCCCAGCGCCGTGGCGAGTCCGACCCTGGCGGCCGCCGGCCACGCCACCGTCACGCGTAGTCCGAACGTGACGGCAGCGGCGAGGAGTCCCAGCTCGAGACCGGTGCGCGCGATTCGCGCCGGAGACACGTGACCGAAGCCGCCGATCTCGTCCCGCAGCACCTTCCACAGCGCCAGATTCGCCAGTGCGGTCGCGGCACTGGTGGCGAGCGCCAGCCCGCTGAGCCCGAACCGGCCCACCCACAGCGCGTCGAGCACCACGTTCGCGACGACCTCCACCGCGACGATGGTCACCAGCGGCCGCGTGCGCCCGAGCGCGAAGAACGCGGCGATGAGCAGCGGCGAAAATGCGTTGACCGCGAATGCCGGCAGCAGGCACGCGAGCACCGCCGAGACGCGCGCGGTGTCGTGGGGAGAGAAGGCGCCGCGCTCGAGCCACGCAGCCACCACTTCACGACGAGCGCACGCGAGCACCACCAGCGTGGGGAGCGCCATGCTCGCCACCCACGACGCGGCTTGCCGGATCGTGGTGCGCGCCTGGTCCCAGTCACGCCGCCCGGCGGCCTCCGAGAGGTAGGTGAGCGCCGGACCGCTCACCACCACGGCGAAGAGCGCCATCACCGGAAACCGGAACCGCTCCGCGTAGCCGAGCTGAGCCAGGGCGTCCGGCGAGAGCCGCGACGCGAACCATCGGTCGGTGAGCAAGTTGAGATGACCGGCCGCACCGAGCGCCAGCACTCCCCCCACGGGTCCCAGGTGTCCGCCGAGGGTCTCGCGAAGCGGCCGCACGAGTGGACGGCTCGCCCACGCGAATGCCGCGCGCCACGCGGGACTGAGCAGCAGAAAGGCAACCGCGTAGCCGACCACGAACCCGGCGGGAAGCGCGAAAACGCCGAGTGTTCGAACCCCTGCCACCACGATCACGAAGGCGACGCCGCTGCGCGCTGCGGTGGCCGCGGCCGGCAGCGCGAAGCGCTCTTGCGCCTGCAGCTCGGCTTGCAGGCACGAGGTGACGGCCGCCAGCGGCAGCGATGGAAGCAACGCCCGAAGCATCCGGGCTGCGCGAATCGTCTCGGGTCCGTCGAAACCCGGCGCCAGCGCCGCCACCAGAGGTTCCGCGGCGATCGCGAGCAGCGCCGCGGCCGCGAAGGCACCACCCACGAAGGTCCAGGCGATCGCCTGCGCCTGGCCGTCGCCGCTCGGTGCGTCCGGCACCGTGCGTGCCGTGCGCAGCGGCGGCACCAGCGTGATCAGCATCGCGTCGCGCAGGAACCAGTCGGCGAGGAACGACACCACCGCGACCGCCACCGTGTAGAGGCCCAGATCGCGCGCGGTGCCGAAGGCGTGCGCGATCACCGCCTGGGTGGCGACACCGACCACGAGTCCCACCGCTTGCAGTGCCATCACGGCACGCGCGGCCTGCTCGACGCGGGCGGTCATGAGCCGGCGGACGCGCGTCGGCGCCGCCAGCGTCGCAGGCCCATGAGACCGCGGTAGCTCCACCAGCGATGCCGGGCGCGCCACCGGGCGACCGCGCCCAGCAACGCATGCAGTCCCGCCCACCGGTGAGTGACCGTCCGGAAGGTGCGCCCGTCGAGCAGCCCGGTGAAGTAGTGGGCGTCCTCGACGAACTTCGCGTCGTCGCTGCTGAAGCCCGGGAAGTTGTTGCGATCGTAACGGATCGACGCCCAGCTCTCGAGCCCCGACGGCGGCTCGAACCCCATGCCGATGCAGGTCTCGAAGAGCGGCGTGCCGGGAAAGGGCGAGTAGATCGAGAGCGGGAGGATGCGCGCCTTGGGGTTCTCGCGAACCAGCCGCTCCATCAGGCTGACCGTGTCCTGCACCTGGTCGATGCGCTCGAACGGCAATCCCGCCATGAAGCTGTAGGCCGGGACCAGCTCGGTGCGAGCGAGGCGACGATTGGCCTCCAGCACGTCCGCCACCGAGTGGTCCTTCTCCATCCGGTCGAGCACCTCGTCGTTCCCCGACTCGACGCCCACGAACATCTGCCGGAATCCGGCCGCGGTGATGCTTGCGATGTCGTCATCGGTGAAGCGCAGCACCTCGCCCACCCGGCAATTGGCGTTGTGGAAACGGAATCCGGTCTCCGAGCCACGCATCTGCTCGGCGAAGTCGCGGACCCGCTGGATGTCGATGAAGAACTCGTCGTCGAGCAGGAAGATGTCGCGCGCGCCGTAGCGCGCCTCGATCTCCTCCAGCACCTCGCGAGCGCGGGGGGCCGACATGGCGCGCCAGCGCCGCCGGTCGAACACCCGGTTGTAGCAATACGTACAGCGATACGGACAACCGCGGCTGGTCACGAACGGCAGGCTGCGCGCCGGCGAGCCGAAGAGCGTCGAGCGGTAGCGGCTGAGATCGACCGCGTCGTAGCGGGCGATTTCCATCTCGTCGAGCGGGGTCCGTGACGGCTCGGGCTCGAGCGCCAGCGAGCCATCGCCGTTCACGACGCCGACACCGGCGACACCCGCCAGGCCGAGCCCGTCGCGCAGCGCGCGCGCCGCCTCGACCAGCGAGCGATCGCCCTCGCCGACCACGATCGCGTCGACCAGCTCGTGGCGCAGCGTCGACTCGGGTACCAGGGATGGGTGCACGCCCCCCCAGATGATCGGAACCTCGGGTGCCGCGGCGCGGACCGTGCGGGCGGCGGCGAGACCGCCGTCGATCTGCGGCCCGGTCATCGACGAGATTCCCACCGCCAGGACCCGGCCGGTGGCGAGCCGCGCGCCGATCTTGGCTCGCCACGCGGGCTCGTTCCGGACGTCGAGCACCGTGGCACGGAAGCCCTCGCGCTCGAGAGGTGGGACGAGAGTCAGGAGCGAGAGTGGTGGCAGCACCACGCGCGGGTCCTCCCACCCCGTGGGCGGATAGATCAGCACCACCTCGTCTCGATCGGCACCGCCGTCGTCAGCCTGCATTTCCCCGGCATTTTAGCAGTCTGCCGGCCGGCGCCCGCTTCGAGCCATCGGAGCGGGGCATTTCGCGCCACGGAGGTGTTGCCCGCCGGCGTGGAATTCGGGCATTTCGAGGGGGATGCAAGGAGCTCGAGCGGCGTCGCGCTCCCCGCGCGGAGCGGCCTTCCAGGGAATCGCGTGGCCGCTGGCCGTGGCGGTCGCGGCCGTGGTCGCACACGCCGTTTCCCTGGGAGGCGGCTTCACCGGGGACGATCACGCGGCGATCGCGGCCAACCGGCTGGTCACCGGACCGCTCGATCTGCGGCGGATTTTCACCACCAACTACTGGTGGGGGTTCGACGAGCAGCTCGACGTTCTCTACCGCCCGGTCACCGTGCTGGTGCATCACGTCGTGCATCACCTGGGTGGGGGACGCGCGTGGGTCCACCACGCCGCCAATCTGCTGCTGCACGCACTGGTCTCGCTCGAGGTGCTGGCGCTCGGGCGCAGGTTGTTGCCGTCGACGGCGGCCGCCGCGGCGCTCGGGCTCATGTTCGCCGTGCACCCGCTGGCGAGCGAGCCGGTCGACGCGCTGGTCGGACGTGCCGATCTGCTCGCCGCACTCTTCGGCCTCGAAGCGTGCCGGCAGCACTTTCGTCCCGGCTTGGGATCCGCGGTGGCGAGCGCCGGTTGCGCGGCACTCGCTTGCCTGTCGAAGGAATCGGCTTTCCCGGTGCTGGTGTGGATGGTGCTCGCCGATCTGGTGCTGCGGCGCGGAGACTGGCGCGTCGTCGTGCCGCGCTGGCTGGCGCTCGCGGTGGCGATGGCCGTGACGCTGGGCCTGCGGGTGCACGCGGTGGGCTCGATCGGTCACGTCGAGCCGCCGCCCTTTTCCGACAACCCGCTCTTTCACTGGACGCGCGCGTCGCAGGTCCGGACGGCTCTCGCGATCGCCGGTCGATCGCTCGGCGCCGCGGCGCTCCCGGTGCGGCTCAGCGCCGACTACTCGTTCGACCAGATCCCGGAGGCGCTGAGCTGGCTCGAGCCGCGGGTGCTCGTGGGTCTCGCCGGTGTCGTCGCGATGGCGGTCGCGGCGCTCAGCTGGCGGCGGCCGCGGATTGCCGCCGCGGCGCTCTTCGCCGCGCTCACGTACTTGCCGGTGTCGAACCTGCTGGTGCCGATGCGTACGGTGACCGCCGAGCGACTGCTCTATCTCCCGCTGGTCGGCGTGCTGGCGCTGGGCGTGGCTGGATGGGAGGTGCTGCGCCGCCGCCGGGCCGTCGCGGCCCGCGTGCTCGGGCTCGCCCTCTGCGGCTTGCTGGCCGTGCGAAGCGCCGAGCGCGCTCTCGACTGGCATGACGATCTCACCTTGAGCGAGGCCACCGCTCTCGCCAGCCCGCGGAGCTGGCGGGCGCAGACGATGCTCGCCAGCGCGCTCGCGAAGGCCGGGCGAGCGGAGGACGCCGAGCAGCACTACCGGCGAGCGCTGGCGATCGACCCGCGCGTCGTCGACAACGACCGAGCGCTCGCCACGTTGCTGGCGCGGCGCGGCGCCGCCGCCGATGCCGTCGAGGTACTGGAGGCCGCGGTTCGCGAAGGACCTCGCGACGGCGGAACCTGGCTCGCCCTGGCTCAGCTCAGGCTCCAGCTCGGGCGAGACGAGCAAGCGGGCGAAGCTCTCGCGAGGGTCGAGGAGCTCGCTGGCGACATCCCTTCGGTCCGGATCGGCCGCGCCGCGATCGCGTTGCGGCACCGGGACGCGGCGGCCGCCCTTCGCGACCTCGACGGCGTGGTCGCCGAGAGACCCGAACGGGCCGACGAGGTGTGGCCGATGTGGATCGAGGCCTTGCTGGGGCTCGGCAGAGACCAGGAGGCGCTCTCCGCCGCGGAGGCGTGGACCCCGCACGCTCCCCGCGTCGAATCGCGGCGCCAGGCCCTGATCGAGAAGGCGCGCCGGGCGCTCGAAGCCGGGGGCGCGGCCCCTTGACCGGGACCGGCGGCGTGGAATCGCCGCGCGTGGCGGTCGTGCTGATGGCGAAGGAGCCTCGGCCGGGCGAGGTGAAGACACGGCTCCAGCCGACGCTCGACGCCACGCAAGCCGCGGCCCTCTACGAAGCGTTCCTGGCGGATCTGGCCGAGCGCGTCGCGGCGCTCTCCCGGGTCGAGCGCGTGCTGGCGGTGTGGCCGCCGCGCCTCGACGCGCCGTGGCTCGACCCTTACCGCACCCGCTTTCGCCTCGTCGCGCAACGTGGCTCGGGGCTCGGCGCGCGGATGCGCGCCGTGATGTCGGACTTGCTCGCCGAGCGGCGCGGATCGGTGCTGATGGTGGGTACCGACGTGCCGACACTGCCGAGCGAGATCCTCGAACGAGGAGTGACGTTGCTCGATCGAGGCTGCGCCGCCGTCCTCGGGCCTGGGTCCGACGGCGGATACTATGCGATCGGGCTCGGGCGCTGGATTCCCGGCCTCTTCGACGTCGCGATGAGCAGTCCCTCGGTCCTGAGCTCCACCCTGGAGCTGCTCGAGCGCGCTCGAGCCCGCGTGGAGCTGCTGCCCACCTGGGGAGACGTGGATACCCCCGCGGATCTCGAGCGGCTGGCCGAGGAGCTCGCCGACCCCGCGTCGGCGGCCAGAGCGCCGCGCACCAGCGCGGTGATGAGACGCCTTGCCCCATCGTGACGCAGCTACGCTCTGCCGTCTCGGTTATCGTGAGAAACCGCCGGCCTTCCCGCCTTGCAACGCTGCGGGTGCCGTATCATGATCGCGTTTCGTGTCGCGGAGCCGGCTCGAGCTCCTCGATTTCTTCTCTTCGAACCTCCTGCTGGAGCCCATCCGGAGACGCGTGATGACCTCCCAGCAAAAAATCCTCGCCACGCTCACGATCTTGGGCGTGGTTGCGCTGCGGCCCGTCCGGGCGCTCGCGGACGCCTACGCCTGGACCGACGAGTCCGGCGTCAAGCACGTCACCGACAGCATCGCGGGAGTACCGGAGAAGTTCCGCGCCTCGGCGATCCA
>CAZYWA010000283.1:0-9872 GCA_964650975.1 uncultured bacterium | reverse complement strand
TGGTACGCGAACGACGGGACCGGGATGTCCTGGACGGTGCACACGATCTCGGCCGACGCCCACGGCGCCAGCTCGGTATTCGTCGCGGACCTCGACCGCGACGGGGATCTCGACGTGGTCTCGGCCTCGTTCGACGACGACGAGGTCGCCTGGTACGAGAACGACGGCACCGGCGACGGCTGGACCGAGCACGTGATCTCCACCGCGGTGACGGGCGCGTCAGCGGTGTTCGTGGCGGACCTCGATCGCGACGGCGACCCCGACGTCATCTCCGCCGCCCAGACGGGCGGCGAGCTCGACTGGTACGCGAACGACGGCAGCGGCAACGGCTGGTCGCCGCACGTGATCTCCGCCGCGGTGCCGGGCGCGCGGTCGGTGTTCGCGGCCGACATCGACGGCGATGGAGATCCGGACGTGCTCTCGGCGTCGCAGGACGACGACACGATCGCGTGGTACGCGAACGACGGCCAGGGGGGCGGCTGGACACTCCACGTCGTCTCGACCTCGGCCTCGCAGGCTCGCGCGGTGTTCGCGGCGGACATCGATCGCGACGGCCATCTCGACGTGCTCTCGGCGTCGGCCGGCGACGGGAAGATCGCCTGGTACGCCAACGACGGCGGCGGCAACGGCTGGGCCATTCACACGGTCTCGACCACCGCGGACGGCGCGACCTCGGTCTTCGCCGCCGACCTCGACGGCGACGGCGCGCCCGACGTGCTCTCGGCATCCGCGACGGACGCCACCATCGCCTGGTACCGGAGCGACGGCTCGGGAACCGCCTGGACACGGCACGCCATGTCGACGTCCGCTCCCGGCGCCTCGTCGGTGACCGCCGCCGACGTGAACGGCGACGGACGGGTCGACGTCATCTCCGCCTCGGCGGGCGACGACAGGATCGCCTGGTACCCGAACACCGCCGCGCTGCTGTTCCTGGACGGGTTCGAGACCGGCGACACCTCCGCCTGGTCGCTTGCGCTCCCGTAGCAGGCCTGTATTCGTGAGCCATTGCGCGTAGGACGCGGTCCTGACGAAGCACCGACGATCGTGCTCTGCGCTGAATCCCTTTCAACCCACCTCTTCGCCAGTCCGAGTGAGCTTCTCTCGGCGGCCGTGCTCTCGATCTTGGAGGTGCCCATCGGCCAACTGTCTCCGATCTTCTCGACAACGAGCGACGACACGTTGAGGTCTCAGCTCATCGCGGTTCATTCAGCATCGAGCCGCACTCACCCAGCTCGGTAGCGGATCCTCGTTGGTTCGTGCCGGCCCTCTTGGGCCGACGCGCCGGGAGTCGTGCGTTTCGCGCTCAAGCCGGTCGATCTCGGACCCAGCGATGCGCGGTGCCGACTGCGGCGCCGCGCGCAAGCAACCGTTCGTCGGTCCGCTCCGATCTCGAGAGGCACAGAGCGAAATGACGTCTCCATCCCTGGTTGGACGGCTCGATCCTCGTTCTCGTTCGCTGGCCATTCACGCCTTGGCCGCGATCTTCTGCACCACTCTCTCGACTACCACCCTCTGCATTCCAGCCCGCGCCGCCTACGTGACGACCACGCTGAATCCGACGTCGGTGATGGTCTCGTGGGGTACGCCCGGCAATCAGCCACTCTCGGTGCTCACGGTCCAGGACTCCGCCGGGACCGGGCTCGATCTCGCGAAGGCGCAGCAATACACGCCGATCGCGACTGGCTATCACGCGAACTTCCATTTCCAGATCCCGCAAGGCGTCGACGTCGCCGGCGCCGCGGGCCTGGCGCTCACGGTGAACTTCTACGGACAGACGAAAGCCGTGCAGAAGTGGTCTTTCGAGGTGCGCGACCAGATCGCGCACAGCTGGCTCACCCTCGGCTACAACGCCGTTCCCGCCGCGCACACCTGGACTCCCTTGACGTTCCCGCTGTCGGGGGTCTTCTCGCGGTTCGTCAGCCCCTCGGGCGACATCGAGATGCGCTACCTCACGGCATACGCGGGCGAGGCCAGCGACCTCGACTTCCTCGGGTTCGCCGTGACGGCCTACGTCGCGGATCCGCCGCCCGGCGCCGCGGGAGTGCGCACCGAGTTCGACGGCGACTTCTCGAATACCCCGGATCAAGTGAACTTCGTGGTCAACTTCCACGACTTCCAGGTCACCGGGATGGGCGCGAGCAAGATCGCGGCGTTGCACGCCGCGAACCCGTCGGCGGAGATCTACTGGTACCAGAAGGTGGCCGGCGCGAAGAGCACCGATCCGCGCTGGAGCCAGACCCAGAGCCTGCTCTGGTACGGTCCGAGCGGGCAGCCGGTCAGGCAATCCGAGAATGGCTGGTACTGGATCGACATCATCACGCCGTCGAAGCGAGCGGCGTGGATCCCGATCCTGATCGCCGACATTCAGGATCAGCTGGCCCTGGGTTACGACGCCGTCTACCTGGACGACGTGGCGGTGATCGATCCCAGCCTCATCACCGAGTATCCGTCCAACTACACGTCCGCCGCGTACTACGCGGCCCTCGGCAACGTGCTCGCGGCCGTGCGCGCGGCGTTGCCCGGACACAAGATCCTGATCAATTCGTACACCGGCGGCGCCGCTCCAGGGCAGCGAGGGATGGAGCTGCTCAGTAGCTGCGACGGCATGTCCTTCGAAGCGTTCAGCATGAAGGCGTCGAGCAAGTTCATGGACCGCACCCGCTGGCTACAGCAGACGCACGACTTCGAGTCCACGATCGCGCAAGGAAAGTCCGCGCTCGCCATCGACTACATGACCAGCACCGACATGCAGCGCCGCATGTGGTCCCTCGCTTCTTACCTGATCGCGAACGGCGACCTCGCGTACCACCGCATCGGAGGGACCGACATCGACTCGTCGCTGCAGCAATATCCCGAGGATTCCCTCGTGATCGGAACGGCTCTCGGCGATCCGATCGAGCGCTCAGACGACCTCGTCATGCGCAGCTACAGCAAGGCTACGGTGGTGGCGAATCCCGATAGCGCAACGATCACCTATTCGATGGGCACCGGTTCGTGGCAGAAGCTGGTGCTCGAGGGCGGCGGTGCCTATCCCAACGCCGGGTCGGTCACGTGGTCCGCGATCACGGGGACCTCCATCGCGATCCCAGCGAACTCCGCCGTCATCGTGCGCCCCGCGCAGTGAGGCGGAGAGGCCGGCGACCTGTAACATCCAAGGGAGTCTTGGTAAGCCCTACAAGCGATGGGTCGCACGGCACCGTCGCCTCGGAGCCGTGCGGCCCGCTCGGATGAGCGGGCGAACGGGAATCCAGCAGCGAATCAAGATAGGCCGTCGATCGCGCGGGTGGCTCCGGCGTCGACCGGATGTCCTCGAGCTGCGCGTTGGCGAGGGCATTGCATCGCACCTCGACGCGACGAGATGACGCCGCCGCGTTGGGATCCGTCGTTCATTCGTCGAGGGGGGGGTGCTGTGCAAGGGGATCGTCGATCGAAGTCGTTTCGTGAGCTCTCGCCGACCGCGCCGGTCCGCGAGCCGATGCATGGCTTTCGCTGGATGTCTGCGGTCGTGGGATGGGGACGACCGGAAGATCACCCGCGAGGATCTCGGCCGCCACCCGACGTGGTTGCCGAGCTGCTCGATCGATCCCGCCCGCTCTCGCCGCCCTTGGCGAGCCTCGGCGCCTCGGCGCCGTTCGCCGCCGACGCGACGGAAGCCAAGCGCCCCTGCGGGCGCCTCGCCTATCTGGTGATGCGCTTCCCGGCCGTCACGGAGACCTTCATTCTCCGCGAGATGGTCGAGCTCGAGCGACAGGGAATGCCCATCGAGCTTTTCGTCGTGATCCGGCAGGCCGAGAGAGTCGTCCATCCAGACGCGCGCGGATACCTCGGTCGAATGCACACGTCCCCGTTCGTGTCGCTCGGTGTCCTCTGGGCAAACGTGCGCTGGCTCGCGAGGAGACCGCGCGCGCTCCTGGCGCTCTGGTCCGAGACCGTGAAGAGCTCGTGGCGGAGCCCGTCGCGAATGGCGCGGGGATTGGCACTGCTGCCGAAGGCGGCCGCATTCGCCACGCGCATGCAAGAGCTGGGCGTCACCCACGTGCATGCCCACTACGCCACGCATACCGCGTTCATGGCGTATGCGATCCACCGGCTCACCGGAATCGGCATGAGCTTCACGGCCCACGCCCACGACATCTACCTGCACCAAGAGATGCTCAGCACCAAGCTCCACGCCAGCCGATTCGTCGCCACGATCTCGGAGTTCAACCGCAGCTGGCTCGAGCGCTGCTGCGGCGCGGCGGCGGCCAGCAAGGTCCACGTGGTCCGCTGTGGGGTCGTTCCGGAGCGATACGAGCCGGGCGGGCACCGGGACCGGCCCGACCATCAAGCCACAACGCGCTTCCGAATGGTCACGGTGGCGAGCCTCCGCGACTACAAAGGCATCCCGGTGCTGATCGAGGCGTGCCGCATGCTGCGTGGGCGAATCCCCGGTGTCGAATGGGAGCTGATCGGCGAGGGACCCGACCGGAAGCAGCTCGAGGCCTTGATCGCGCGCACCGGCGTGGGCGATTTGCTCAAGCTGGTCGGCCCCCAGCCGGAGAACGACGTCGCGCGCCGCATGCGCGACGCCGACGCGTTCGTGCTCACCAGCGTCGTCACGCCCACCGGCCGGATGGAGGGCATTCCGGTGGCACTCATGGAAGCGATGGTGGTGGGGCTGCCGACCGTGGCCACCCGGATCTCGGGAATCGGCGAGCTGGTGCAGGACGGAGAGACCGGATGGCTGGTGCCTCCAGGTAACGCCGCCGCGGTCGCGGACGCTCTCGTGGAGATTCATCGGGATCCGCGCGAAGCCCACCTGCGAGCGGCACGCGGGCGAGCGCACGTACTCGGGGAATTCACGGTCCCCGCCAACGTCGCGCGACTGCGAGGTCTCTTCGAAAGCGCACTCTCGTTTGCACCCGCTGCCCTTTAGGGCGCCCAGCAAGGCAGTCCCGGACCGTGACCAGGTCAGCGCCGCGGACCCGTGCGACCTACGGGAAGCCGCGACGAAGGACGAGCCACAGAATCGCCATCCCGATCAAGATCAGGGCACCAACGATGTGCAGACCGTTCGGTCGGTAAGGGCTCTGGGGCACGGTAACTCCTCCGGTTGGCACGCCACGAAGCGCGTCAAGCCATCCTTCAAGGCGGACCGTCCTTCGATGGAGGGCTTGCGACGAAGGGTGCCCGTGGGACCTCGAAGGTGAAGGTACAACCTGAACCGGGACGGTTCTCGACGCGGACCGATCCGCCGTGGACTTCAGCGGCGCGTCGGCTGATCCCCAGCCCGAGACCCAAGCCGCGCCGGTCTGGCCGTTCCTGCTCGAACGGAAGAAAAAGCTCCTCGATCTTCCCCTCGGGCAGGCCACCGCATTCGTCCGCGACGTGGATTCGAACCGAATCGACCGTCGCCGAGGTCGTGATCGACACATGGCCGTCCGGGCGTGTGAACTTGAACGCGTTCTGGACGAGGTTCATGAGCGCCGCAACGAGCAGCTGACGATCGGCGAGGATGACCAGGCTCGGATCTACCTGCGAGACCGAAAGCGTCATGCCCCGACCATTCGCCTGAATGGTCGCATCGATCTCGAGGTCCTCGACGAGATCGGCGAGCCGCACGGGGGCGATCGCCCGGATTCCAGAGGCCAGTCGGACGTCCGTCAGCGCCCGGTCGATGAGCTCGCCCAGTCGTGCCAGGCTGCGTCCGTGAGACTGGCTGGTGCTGCCGTTGATGCTGACCTGACCGCCCTTGATCAGCTCGAACGACAGCTTGGCGCTCGACACCGCGTTCCTGAGCTCGTGCGCCAGCACGCCCAGACGGTAAGCCTCGTCCTTCGCAGCCACCGCCTCTCGCTGGCGCTGATACTCCGTGACCGCTTCGGCGGTCGCATGATCCAGGCACCAGTTGAAGGCGTGGAATTCGGGAACCGAAATCGGGGATTGCAGCTCGTCGGCCAGCTCCGTCACGACCTGGCAAACGTCACCATAGCCCTGAACGACCTGTGCGATCGTAAAGCCCGAGCGATAGAGCGCGCCGCCGTGCACGGCCGCACCTGCATCCATGACACGATGTTTGCCCCCGAGCGGCGACGCTTCCGAACGCAACACGGCCTCGATTTGCGAGAGAAAGAGCGGGACGCCGTTTTCCAGCTCGTCGTTGCTCGCTCGTGGGGCGGATCGGGTGGCGACCTTCACACGCGCGCGGCGAACGATCTCCTCGTGGTGGATGCCAAGAAACTCGTGCAGCATCGAAGTCGGTCCGATCTACACGTGAAGGTTGCCCGTCATCACCAGGATGAAGAGCACCAGCAGCACGAGGCCAAGACCGCCGGACGGGCCGTACCCCCAGCTTCGGCTGTGAGGCCAGGTGGGCAGCACTCCGAACACCAGCAGAACCAGCAGGACCAGCAAGATCAGACTCATTTGTATCCTCCTGCGCGAGCATGGATCTCAGGCACGCGCCACGCACCAAGGGAACAGCAATGCGTGTGCCGGCTGGTTCCGTCGGCGCGACGACTGGATCCGCCGAGGCGCAAACTCGCCTCGATACTTGGCGTCGGAGAATTCGATGGCCGCGTGGGTGCGCACCCGTGCCCGTCGGCTTGCTCGAGTCGGCCCCGGCCTCACGGCTTCGGGGTCGCCCACGCCCGCTCTTACACGCCTGTGTAGCCCGGTTACAGACGGCGGAGAGCTTGGCGCGGAAGCACGGGTGACACCGGAGACGCGCCTCGGCGCCGCTCAACTCGCCCGCGACGTGACGGTATCGAGCTCGCGCAGCGCCGAAGTGGCGTGCCATTTCACTTCCGAGTCGGAGTCGGTCGCCGCGACGGCGTCGAGCGCCGTCCGGGCACTTCGATTCCGGGTGCGGCTCTCGCCGAGCAGCACCGCAGCCCAGAGCCGAACCGCGGCGCGCTCGCTCGCAAGGGCGTCGATGAGCACCGGCACACACACTTCCGGCAACGGCGAGCCGCCGAGGAGCGCCCAGGCCCTGCCGGCGGCAAGGTGGCGGCCCTCGGGTTCTTCTCCGGCTAGGTCCGCGAGCACGTCGACCAAGAGGCGTATCGTCGGGAGATTCATGACGGCACCTGCAGAGCTTCGAGTGCTAGAGCGGAACGCCGTCAGGCCTTGACACCCGAGGAGAGCGACATTCCCGAGCCCGGCACCGGAGGAGCAGGACTGCCACGGGTCGCGCGGATCGTCTTGCATCCGCCGCCCGAAGACAGCCCGCCCACGTGCAACCTGCGAATGCAACTTACAATCGAGCGCCCGGCGACGTCCGCAGCCGCGCGGCGCTCATCGCCTCAGCTCCGTGCGGTCAGGATCCCGTTACGGCGTCCTTGACCTTGTCGACCACCTTCTCGGACGCATCCTTCACCTTGCCGACCGCCTGGTCGATCCTGCCTTCTTCCTTCAGCTTCTGGTCGCCTGCGAGTGCTCCCGCTGCTTCCTTCACTCGGCCCTTCGCCTCGTCCATTTTGCCGCTCATGGTGATCTCCGGTCGCGCTCCGAGAGCGCGAGTTGGTTTCTCGTGCGGCATACGGCGATGCAACCGCCACGCCGTTCCCAGGAGCGGCATGAGCTCACGGCGCTCTCGATCGGGCGGTGTTGCCGACGCGAGCCTGCCTGCCAAGGCCACTGGCGCACGAGGCCGCAGTAGGCTCAAAAAAGTTGAGTCGACGGGTCGCTGCGCCAAGGCGATGAGGCGTGGAGCTTCTGGCGCACGGCGGATATCGGCGCTTTGGGACTCGCGCGAGTTTTCCGGACCCGAGCTCCGATCACGGTGTCCGGAGGGTCGCCCGGCACCGATCGTGCACCTGTAAAAATCTAGGAGTTGCATCGCGCCGAAAGGCTGCCACACCACAACCGTCGCCCCGGGCGACATCGATAGGGTTCGTCATGCGAAGCACACTGTGGAGACGAAGCGCTCTCGTGTTGAGCGCCGCGGGGATGTTGATGGCAGGTCCGGCGTTAGCCAAGACCACGCCTTCGGATTCCTGGATCACCACCAAGGTCAAGATGCAGCTTCTCACCACCGACGACGTGAGCGGGATCGACGTCAACGTGGACACGACCGACGGTGTGGTCACCCTTCAGGGACCGGTGAGCGACCAGGGAGAGAAGGACCGCACCATCGCCCGGGCGAAGTCGGTCGACGGGGTGCGCGGGGTTCGCGATCTCCTGGAGATCGTTCCACCGGCGCACGCCTCCGTGATCGAGGCCAAGGACGACGCGATGCACGATCAGGTATCGCGGGGCCTCTTGAATGACCAGGCCCTGATCGGCAGCAGCATCTCGATCAAGTCCGTGACCAACGGCGCCGTCGTCCTGGGCGGAAGCGCCAAGACCCTGGGCGCCCACGCGGAAGCGATCCGAGTCGCGCGCAGCGTCCCCGGCGTCCGCAAGGTGGTGAGCGAAATCAAGAGCCCCGACACGCTCGGCGACGAGGATCTGTGGCATCCGGCGGGGAAGGAAGCTTTGAAGTCGGACGCGAAGGATGCTGCGAGCGACGCTGACAAGGCGGAGAAGAAGGCAACCGCCGAAGTGAAGGATGTCCAGAAAGACACGGCCGCCGCGGCCAAGACCGCAAGCGGCAGCGCCGCGGACGGCTGGATCACCACCAAGGCCAAGACGGCGCTCTGGGCGGCTTCCGACGTCTCCTCGAACGACGTGAGCGTCGACACGCGCAACGGCGTCGTCACGCTGTTCGGCACGGTTCCGTCCGAAGCCGTGCGCGACGCAGCCGTCGCGAAGGTGCGAGGGCTGGACGGCGTGCGTGACGTCAAGAATCAGTTGCAGGTGGTCGCCAAGGCGAGCGAGAAGGTCGTGGACCAGAACGACGACGCGATCAAGACTGCGGTCCAAGACCGGATGAAGGAGCGCGACGATCTGCGCGCTGCGAAGCTCGACGTCTCGGTGGCGAAGGGCGTCGTGAAGGTGGCCGGGGCGATCCCCAGCCAAGAGGAGAGGCTGACCGCCCTCTCCGTGGCGCGATCGACCGCTGGCGTGCGTTCGGTGATCGACGAGATGCAGGTTCGGGTCGACTGAATCGTCGGCCGTGCACATCCGAAAGACATTCTCGAAGACGGCCCCAGGGCCGAGGTGGAAAATCTCATGACGACACTCAAACGACTTCGCGACGACTCGGGGCGAGCCGGGCTGGCATTCGTCTTCTGGCTACTCGGTGCTCCGCTCGGCATCGTCCTCATCGCACTGCTCATCCATCGGTGACCGACGACGCACGGGGCGCCGGCTTTCCGTGTCGCTGATCGAACGGCTCTACTCCGTCGGAGCGATCCGTCAGTTCTTGTGGCGGAGCTGGTATCCACTGCTCACGCGCCGGCTTCGTCGGGACGACCTGCAGTTCCTCAACTACGCCTACGAGACGGAACCACCGATGGGACTGGCGCTGGCGCCGGAAGACGAGCCGAACCGCGCCAGCATCCAGCTCTATCATCACGTCGCGACCCAGGTGGAACTGCGCGGACGAGAGGTCCTCGAGGTCAGCTGCGGACACGGCGGCGGCGCTTCTTACGTCGCGCGCACGCTCCGTCCCTCGAGCTACACCGGGCTCGACCTCAATCCCGCGGGCATCCGGTTCTGCCGGGAGCGTCACCGGGTCGATGGGCTCGGCTTCGTGGAGGGCGACGCGGTGGACCTACCCTTCCGCGAAAGCTCCTTCGACACGGTGCTCAACATCGAGGCGTCGCATTGCTATCCGGCGTTCCCGCGGTTCCTGGCGGAGGTCGCGCGGGTGCTTCGGCCCGGCGGGCATTTCCTTTACGCGGACTTCCGCCCCAGCTCGGATGTAGCCGAATGGGAACGAGCATTTTCCTCCGCGACCCTCATGCTGATCCGGTCGCGGGAGCTCAACGCCGAGGTGGTCCATGGCA
>CAZYWA010000282.1:0-9888 GCA_964650975.1 uncultured bacterium | reverse complement strand
CACGGCGGAACTCCTGGGGCTCGGCCTCCTTCTGGCCGTTTGTCCATACGCGGTGAGTCGACGACCGCTCGCGGAAATCGCAGCGGATGGAGTATGGAGCCTGACGTACCTGCATGACCCCGCCTATCCCACTCGTGCGGGCCTGATTGCGCTCGGCCTAACGACCAGCGCCATTGTCACCCTGAAAGTGCTTGTTACACTCGTCATTCGTCCGTGCGACCCCGACCGGGTGGCCCGAGGGCTTTCGGTCTTGCTAGCTGTCCTGGTCATCGGCTGGCGCTCGTTCCCTTATTGGCTCAATGGCGTTGGCAGCGCGCACTTCAGCCTCGCACCAATCCCGGATCTCGACCCGAAAGCTCTGCCGCCAATGCAATGGCTGGGCGACATTTGGCGCATGTCGGTCCTTGCTCTCTATCCATTGGGCTTATTTCTTGTGGCTGCGACAACTCGAGCCCTTTTCCTTGCGCGTCGTCGAGATCGAGTGTCGGCGCCGACCGTGCTGGTTTTGTCGAGTCTCGGGTTGACAGTCTTGGCGTTTGTGCTGACGCCCGGGTTTCTTGAATGGCTGATGGACTAAATGACCTTTCAGGAATCGTCGTCCGCTTCTCTTCTTCGAAGAGGCCCTACCCGAATGTCGCGGGTCTCACGTCCGGGATGAAGGAGGCCAAGAAAGCTGGCGAGTTGTAGGCAGTCAGCGAGCGTTTTTTTTTTCAAAGAACCGCCGCGCTGGTGACGGCGCCCTCCGCGCGAAAGCCCGCCAGGCTTCGCCAGTGCCACGGAGAGCGCTTCGCCGAGTGGTACCCGCTACATCCGGCATTCCCCCGAGTCGGTGCCCTCCGGGCCGCGCGGCACCTCATGGGGTTTCACTTCTTGTCGCTGTCGCTCTCCTTGTCGGACGCCTCCTCCTTCACCTTGTCGATGGCGTCCTCGCGCGACTCGTTTGACGTTGTCTTGGTGTCCTTCTCGCCGGTCTTGGTGTCCTTCCGGTCCCCTTGGTACGTCGGGGGCAAAGGATTGCCGGTCGTGAAGCCGCGTGCCTCGTGATCCTTGTCGAGCTGCTCTTTTTGCATGGTCATCGTCGATCTCCCCCCCGGAGTGTCGTTGGGCTCAAGAGCCGGACCTCTCTGCGAGCAACCTCCAACATGGTCACTCGCGCCGGCACCGCAATGGCGCATCCACGCCAGCGAATCACTTGCTCGCGCGCCGGCACGCATCACACCGCCCGTCGAGCGATTCCACCGGTTCGACCGCCTGGACGCGCCCGGCCTCGGTGGCGACCCACCAACAGAACCGCGCACCGCATCCGCGCCGCGACACCGCATGGAACCGCGAGCGCTCGGCCTCGAGCCCGGGCACCGCGGCCCCGAGCTGGTACGCGACCCCCGATGCGCGAGGCGCACGCTCCACCGGCTTGAGCGCCGGTGAGCTCCACCGCGTTCGCACCTCGTGCCGGTTGTCGGTGCGCCAGCACCGCGAGCACGTCAGCGCGACGTGGAGCGAGTCGAAGGGCAGCACGCGTGCCTCCGGTGCGGAACCGCTTGCTCTCCCAATGCTCACGCAGCGGCGCCAGAAGCCCCTCAGTCCGCCCGCAGATCCGTATCGGCCAGCTGGTCGAGCGCCATCCGCGCCCGCGAGCGCGCTCAGCGGTAGTGGGTCAGTACTGACCCACTACCCGCTCAGCACGCCTCTTGGCTCAGCGTTGCCGTTCTTGTGGTCGGGATCGTGAAGGGGTTCACGATTACTCCTCGCCGGTTGCCATGTAGAGCGCGAGCAGGTGCGCATAGTCGCTCGCTTGCTGGATGTACTCATCCAGGGCGGAATTTGATGAACACGAAACGGTGATCTTGGATCTGCCGCCAGGCAACGGCGAGCGCACGACTTGGTAGGCGAAGTTCAGTTCACCCAGCGTCGCTGTTTGCGGCCCGTAGGTCTCGATCAGGAAGTCCGTGACGGTCTGGATCTTCCGCGTGGAGTGTCGAGCGATCCATGACTGCGCTCTACCCCAAGTATCCGCCACCGCGGGCGCATCGATTTCGAACTCAAGCGGCTGCGCGCGGACCTTCGCAAGCGCGGCCGCCGTTTTCGCGAGCGCGATATTGCGCGCCTTCCAGCATGTCTCGACGGCCTGATAGTCGGTACCGTCGGCATTCCATTGACCGCAGTCAGTGGCAACTAGTCGTAGCGCGCGACGAGACTTCTCCGAGATCCGAGCGGCCGCGGCGAGTTGGTCACTCAGGCAGTTTGGATCGGAATCGTTGTGGTGCCTGCACCACAACGCCGCTTGCGGTTGAGGGTCAAACGGCTGAACCAGACCACACCCTGCCGCGAGCGTGAAGACGATCAGGACTAGTGCGTTCCTTGTCGGAGTGCGTATAGCCACGGCTCAACCCTCCCCCGCCGACCCGCTCGCCGTCGCGATCACGAACGCGCCCGCACTCGTCGCCGTGTCGAGCGTCTGACCGTTCACGATCACTGAGGCCGTGACCGATCTCGTCTCACTCTCGTTCTGGGCAGAGACGTACAGAAAGTCTCCCCGGCCCGCTAGCGCCGACGCGTTTTGCGAAGCGCGCCCAGGGTCTCGATCAGGCCAGCACAGGCTTCAATCTCGGCATCGCTCAGCACATCAAAGACCACCAGCAGTCGAGCCATAGATGTGGCTCGGGACGCAGAGACGCCATCTATGGCGATGCGCGCCAGATTGCCGCTGGTGCGCTCTGCCTTCAACCTCGCCCTATTCGTCAGCTTGCAATCCACTAGCGGCGGGCTGACCTTCGTCAGGTTCTTCAATGAGTTGGGATCGATAAGTGGCATGGCCCCTCCTTGGGCATGCCTCGCATGCTTGATGGGCGACTCGGGGAGGCGTCAACGGACTAAGATGGGAACGAGAAGAAGACCTTGACGGCCCACAGGGCCGCCCAGACGGCTAGCACCGGCACTGCGAGGATGAGAAGAAACGGCAGCGGATATAGGGCAACGAAGGGGATCGCAATGGCGAAGTTCCAAGCCTCCTTCAACGTCTTGAGGGCGAAGCCGTCGGTCCTCTTGTGCTCCCACTGCAAGGCGTCGAGCAGCTTGCCTACGGCCCGAACAATCCTCGGGATGAGCGGATCGTCACTCATGCGCCGAGTACATCACGGACGCATCTGACCGCTCAAGCATCGTGCCAGACCGATCGCGCTTCGATACCTCGAACTGAGACACTACCGGCCCGGGTCAAGCGGTGCGGACTCCCGACCAGATTGCAGCATCACGAGCCCGCGTCACTCGTCGTCTACCCCACGCGATGCCGCACCCCGTCCGCCGTCCACTGGCGGGGAAGGCGCGCGCATCGCAGAACGCTGTTACGGCGGCCCCGGTAGCACCGTGGTCACGTTCGTCGGCAGGTCGCCCCACCCCTCGAGCTCGAGCGCCGGGCGCCAGGCACCCGCGATCATTCACCGCGGCGAACACCTCGCCCACCTTGGGCGCGTAGAAGTGCCGCACGTCGGCCTTGGTGCCCTCCTTGAGCACGAATCCGCCGGCCTCCTCGATCACCAGGCATCCCGCGAAGTCGCCGGCCGCTACCGTCACGTCCGCGAGCCCGAGCACGTGCGCCGGCACCGCGCCATCGTTCCACGCGAGCCCGGCCCGGATGCGGCGCGGCATCTCGACGGCTGGCGCCTCGAGCACCCGTGGGCGGCCGTTCGACGTCCACGAGCCCGACCATCGCGATACCTGCGGGAGATTAGGCGTCGAGCACCGCGCGCTCCACCGGGCGCTCGGTATCGCCCTCGAGCGCGTACACCTCGCGTGTTCGCGCGCCGGCGATCGGGTGCGGCGCACCACGACCGAGCTCCGTCACTCCACGCACGATGATGCGCCGGAAGCGAGCGCCGGTGTTGTCGCGGTAGGTCGCCGTCGAGGCACCGCCTTGTTACGCCCGCGCAAACTCGCCTCCGCGCCGTTCCACTTCCGTCAGGAGCGAGGCGTTCCTCGCCGCCGCTCGGCGAGGTCGGCGCACACTGTCCGATCGGAACCTGGTTACGCTCCGCCACGAGGCTGGGATCGATCAAGCATCGCTTGCGCGGTCCGCGCGGCGGTCGTGCTGCGGGAGGCGATCAGAATGGATCTGATCCTCTTCATAATCATCGGCGTGCTCATCGCGTCGTACTGCTGCTGATGGTGGGTCGCCCACCGGGGGCGTTCGTGCCGAAAGCGAGACTTCGGCCCGCCGCCTCGACGCGCCGACCGCCACGAGCAAGGCGGGCGATCAGGGTCGCACGAGCCTCAGCGTCGGCGGCTTGAGACTGCATTTCGTGGTCAAGCGATGACCCCGACCGTACGGTCGCGAGGTCATGCCGAAGGGTTCCGGCCCCAAGACCGCCGAGTTCAAGGACGAGTCGAACTACCGCGAACTCGTCTTACGGCTGGCGACGAACGTCCCTGGTGACGCCGTGTTCCAGGCGCTCGGGCCAAGCACGGACGCCATCGGAAGACATGAGCTGTACCTGACCAGCCTGCCCGAACTCGCCCCAGGTTCTCCTTCCCACCTCTTCCTATAAGGAAAACCCGCCCACCCACCGCAGGATGATACCCCCCTTCGAGGCAAACACCCCCGAAATTTGGGGCCTCCTCTAGATCTGGTGTCCACCCAGGGATGCAACCACAAATCGGCTGTGCCAGGTGTGTCGGCGGAGCATCAGCCCCCGTCGCGCGCAGCACATCGACGGCCGCGCATCGACGACCTTCTCGCCGCCCGCGCCTACCGGAAGGCGTCATCGCCACGGGGCGCCCGCCCCAAGGCAACCCGCGTCGAGGCTTAACGAGGTCGTCAGGCGGCGCAGCGACAACCTGGGCGAATGTCGCTCGGCCGGTGCGACATTGCCCACCACGATCGCGACACCATGACCGGTGCGCCGCTCGTTAGTTCGACGCTGCTCGCCGTCTATCGCCCAGCGGCAGCCCGATCGAGCAGATCTAGGGGACCTTCGGCTCGTCGTAGCGCGGGATCCCCAAGTCCTACTCGACGCCGATCGGCCCCGCGCCCGTCAGTAGCGATAGCGCGAACCGCGCCCGGAAACCGTCGAATCGTTCGCATTGTCGGTCCCTCACTCCCTTCGATACCCAGATGGCCAATTTCCTATGCCTGGGTCGCCGAGGACAGGCATAGGAAATCGGTCATCCCGTCCAGGTGCAATCGTGGCCCTCGATCAAGCTCGGGAGCGGCGGGTCGCGCCAGGATCGGCGCGTCGAACCAAGTGTTGCTGGTCGGCTCGCGCGAGGCTCGTGTAGATCCGCGGTCGTGTGCAGCTACTGCGCCGGATGGGACGACCGAACTGCTTCGACGGCATCGATCAGAGCCTGCCGAACCTCGGCTGCCTTGGCGTCCATCAAATCACCCAAGGGGGTGCCGAGGGCGTCTCGCGCTTGCGGTCCCACATCCGACTCGACCACGCATCGCCACCGCTCGGTCCAGAGCATCCCCTCAAGCGCGCGCAGCGCCCCGATCGCGTGCTCGCCGAGGTGACCCAGCGCACTCGCGGTCTCGATGACAACCGCCCAAACCGGGTCGTCGAGCCGCGCGACGAGCGCCTCGACCGCCTGCCGCGCGGCCCGGCCCGCGGCGCGGAGTCCGCGAGCGGCGCTGGTCCGGATCCGAGGGTCTGCGTCGCACAGTGCGGCCTCGAGGATCGAAATCGACATGGGCGAACCCAGGCGTCCGAGTTGGATCGCGACCGACTCCGACGCGTCGCTTGCGAGCTGACGCCGGATTTCCGCAAGTTGGAAGTCGCAAGGGAGACCGTTCATCGCACGAATCTGCGCGAGGTTGTCTATCCCTTGGGGAAGGCTCCCCACCAGCGTCTGGAGGGACGGCCTCGACGATCCGCGAGACGCCGGTTGTGATTCCCGGCTCGAGCCGCGCGAGCCGCTGTGATCGACACGACCGACCCGCGGCGATGCGGATCAGCGTCATTTGCTGACGGCGTCGTGGGATCCACGACTTCGATTCTGGACTTTGATGCGCGTCGAGCGTTCACACTCGTAGGTCCCGGATTCGCTGATGATCGCCCCCCGGATCGCTGCGACCATCTCGATCGCCGCTCGTGGCTGGAGCTGTCGCCACACCCAGCGGCCCCCGTCGATGCGGGTCGGATCCGCCGTCTGCACCGCTGGCAGGTCCGGGAGCGCCGAGGCGACCGCCCGCGACAGGGCACGATCGTGCAGCCGCGACACCGCTTCGAGAAGCAGTCGGACATGACTGCTATGGACTGCATCTATATCTACAGTCGTGTCCGACTGCTTCTCGCGCCCCGCCACGAGCCCCGCGAGATGCTGCGGATTCTGGCCAAGCCACCGGATGAGGGCCACTGACGCCGCACCTAGGTGAGCGGCGAGCCAGCGCGCAAGATCCTGGGCCGCAGATGTCGCCTCGCTCGGCGACGGCCCCCCGACGGGGAGCACGATCGTGTCGGCGGCGTATCCCGCCCAATTTGGCGGCATCGCGCGGCCCACGTAGATGAGTGTGACCGGGTTTTCGGCGCTGCGACGGATCGTGCGCGCACGTCCGAACGCCTGCATCGTCTCGGAGTCACAGAGCGCCCTGGCGTAGGGGTCGCGATCGATGCCCAACGTCCGCGCGTCCTCGGCCACCGCGCCCACATCTGGCCACGGCTCTCCGATCAGCACGACGGCGTTCACGTCCTCGAAGGAGTTGAAGCCGCGCTGGCCACCGTAGTGGAGCACGCGGAGATCGCGGAGCAGGCGATTGGCACGGAGCCCCCGCAGCTCCGCGAGCACGACTTGGAGCGCAGCCTGATCGACGATCTGACGACGCTCACTGCCTTCGGCGCGACCATCCAAACGTGCCATCGCCGCGGAGATGATGCGCGCCAGGGGGCTGTGGGTGATGATCCCCACGTTGCCGCACTCGCTGGGCAGGGCACGCCCCACCGCACGGAGAATGCGGGCCACCATGGGGAGTGCGCGGCGACGTAGCTGGTCGCGGCCGCGAAAGAGCCGTTGCCGAGAGGCGCCGGCGGTCGCGATCCAGATCCGCCGGGCCGCCGCCTCGGGCTCGGAGACGTCGAGGCGGAAGTGCCGCACTTCGCGCCCAGGCAGGGCGGCCTCGACTGCCGTCCGCATCGCCGGTGCGGTCGCGTCCAGGACCACGTAGGAGTGGATCCGGCCGTCGGAGTTGGGGCGGAACCAGTCGTCGAGCGTGCGCCGCCGCCACTCGATCCTGACGCCGCTGCGTCCAATCACGAGACACGCTGTGGTCGTGGGTGACGCCGCAACAGGGGGGACGAACTCGGCGAGCAGCGCGGCAAGGATCTCGTCCGTGTCGCCGCGCGGCCAGTCGTTGGCTCGTGCTGTTCCCTCGAGAATTTCCCACCCTGGGGGCATAGCCAGGCGTTGCCCGGCGCCCTTTTCGAGCGTTGACGCGAGGTCTTGAAGAATTTCCTCAAGCTCGCCGGCGCCGCGGCCATCGAGGCCCGCCGGGATTTCGGCTCGCCCGTTGGCGGCAAGCTCGGCGGCCGCCGCCTCGCACCGGGTGCGGAGCTCGTGGCCGGAGATGCGTTGCGGGTGAAGTTGCGGGGCTGCTTGCCATTCGTCGATTAGCTGCCGAGCGACCCGACGGATCACACGCCCGACGGCGCACCTTGGGCTACACCAATCCCCCAAGACCCGATTGACGTGCTCTGCGGTCAATATCTGCAACGCCTCGATCGTGACCGACCGGGTCGTGACCAGCGGTGGCAGCTCATCCACGATGATCGGCGAGGCGAGATCGTCCAGGAATAGAGGGAGATGTGCATGCGTCACAAAGCACACGCCCGTGCCTTCGACCCCCAGATAGGCGGGGCAGGGGCGACCCGTCTCACGGTAGTTCGTCCGGTGCCCGCAGGACCGGCACGCGAGCGCGCGCAAGAGGTGTCCTTGCTTTGCCCACGGCGTCAGCGTCGCCTCGTAGACGCATCCGCCGACTTTCCGTGCCGCGGTTCGCCCTCGCCAACGTTGGCGATGGTCAAGCCCGTCTCGGGCCGCCTCAACCTCGAGTTCGTCGAGCCGTGCGTGACTGGCCGCCGAGAACGTGCCGTAGCCCAAGCCCTGCGCCGCCTGGTTCCCAAGGTAGCGCAGGGCGGAGCGACTCTTCCCGAGGCCGAACGAGCCAGAGACGATCGCCACTCGCCCCGGCGCCTCGTTTGCCCAAGCGATTCCATCGGCAAGGAGGTTGGGCAGGCGAGCCTGTGCCTCGGTGAGGGAATCGCATCGTTCGGAGGGTTCAGCCGACGGCCAGATCGTCCCGACGCCGTCAACGCATAGGGCAGAGGCGGCGTGTGGCGCGTAGGTCGCCACCCATTCCGCAAGTTCGATCCCGAGTGCCTCTCCTGTTCGCGGATCGATCCCCGATCGTGCGGGTCCCGCTGGGCACTTCTCGCGTTTGCACCGCAGCCGTCCCCCGTACGGCGTGACATGCGCGGTCTCCCTCTCGGCGCCGGCGGCCGCCAGCGGCTCTGCCGCGCAGGCGGAACACGTCGCCAGCAGTGCGATGGGGAGGCATCCCGGTCGCCGTTTGACTCGGAAGTGCCAACCCGTGGTCGCGAGCGCCCTGGCAACGCGTGGAGCAAGCTCGGTCGCATGCGGAACTTCGTTCGGCCCGCGGTGGCTTCGTGGGATCGCGCTCGTCGTCGGCAGCGCCGGGAGAACGTCCTCGAGGTCGCTCGGGTTCCAGCGACGGTCCGGGTTGCACTGGAGGATGTGCGCGCGTGCGCCATGCCGCTCCGGCTTTGGGTTCACCGTGCCCGGAATGCGCATCACGCTGTGGGGCGAGCTGAGCTTCGGGTCGCCTTTGAGTGCTCTGACAAGACGCGATTGGATGGCGATGTGGCGCTCGCGCTCGTTCTTGCCCATCGCTTCTTTGAACAGCCAATAGGCGTGGTATCCGCCGCCCGAATCGATCACGAGCGTTGGCGGCGCGACGAACGCGAACTCGACAAGCGCAGAGAACGCATCGGCCTTCGTCCGGTGAGGCTTACGATCGCCGCAGTCGAGATCAACAAACGCACCGACGTAGGCGGTCACGTCCTCGTTGGTTCCGCCGCCGTCTCGGATCCGCGGCTGGATCGCGAACCAAACGTGTTCGCCCCGCGCGGAGGCTGCCGCGGCGGCACACCCCACCGCGTCGAGTTCGCTCGCAGGGAACCACGACTGGTGGGCACCATTGGCTCCGTGGCGTTTCGTCTTGAGCTCGAGCCACCAACGCGGATCCGGCTTCGGATGAAGCGCGCGCAGGAACCGCAGGATCTCGGGATTTGCAGGCAGTGGCACCCCTTGAACCGGCGGCCGGAAAGCGCGCCGGGCACGCACATCCGCGTCGTCAGTTCGCCCCTTCCCGTCCTGGGGAGGCGGTCCGACCCAATCGTCGAGCGGTGAGGGACGCTGCATGCCGACCCCTGTGGACAGACCTCTCCCGTCCGGGCTCGATGCGCCCGTTGGGAAGACCCGCTACCGGGGAGACCTGGTGCTACGCCGCGTCGCCGCCGAGCGTCGGTGTGGCCGGCTCGGCGCGGGGTTCCGCAGGCAGCCCGACCAGATCCATCGAGACGCCGAGGGCGGTCGCGATCCGGGCGAGCTCATCCGGCCGGGCGACGACGCGTTCGTTCTCGATCGCCGAGAGCCGTGACGGGGCGATGCCGGTTTCCCGGGCGACCTCCCATTGGGGTCGCCCGGACTGGAGACGCGCGAGTTTGGTGCGCGAGAGCATGGTGTCGTCCTCCTGCGATATTCATAGATCGACCTCCGCCCGCCCATTCTTCGCTCGTTGCAGAACTTTTTTTTTCACGCTCGGGCGGAGCCGGTTGGTCCGGTCCACGTCGGCGAGGTGCTCGCCGCGGCCTGCGCGAGTTC